>NZ_JARBHJ010000020.1 GCF_028864145.1 Actinotignum schaalii
AGGAAATTATTGCTTGACCTGTGTCTGATATCCAGTCCTTATTAGTATCGAAACCAGACAATGACAATCATGATTCGAGAACACAGATACACCACTAACCAGGACTTGACCGTGTATGCGGAACAACAGACGTACGAAATCATGAGGATTTCGGTGCGTGGGGAGACGCTTTATTCTAGTGATGAAAGCTTGAGCGCCAGTGTTGTTTCCCGTTATTTCAATGGTAATTGGAGGGCTTCTGCGGAGGAACTGCTTCGAGCACCTACTCACGCTACTTGCACCCCAATTGACTGGTAAGTAGTTCTGAGTGCTGTAGTGGGTGGCGCGGGAGGTCCCCTCGCCACCCACTCGATTTAGCGGGGAGGCTCGATGAAGAGAATTTTTGTTTGTTTAGTAGTCGCTGTGCTGATCCCGATTAGTGGCTGCGCAGGCGAAGGTTCTGGAGGAGCTGAAAATGCTCGAACAACGGCTTCCTCCGAATGGAATCCTAATTCTTGGACCTCTGACATAGAGATTCCTCCTAAATTCACCACGGAGAATGAGAAGTTCGCTTTTCGGGACCAGTGGTTACGGAGGAATGCGAAATCCATGGGGCTTTCTGATCCCCCGGATATTCCTCTTGTTGCGTGGCAAAACGTATCGCAGGAACGCAATGAAAAACTCGCCGAGTGTTATCGGCTTAAGGGATTCAGTGCTCATGCTCGCCCCCAAGGCGGCCTCTTGTTTGATCCAGCTGTTCCCGAAGCACAAAACGAATCTTTTAACTTGGCGACACACGAGTGTTATTCGAAATACTTTCTCGATCCCGAGTTTCTTGCGAATTTGACCGAGGATCAGTTGCGGGTGCAGTGGGATTATTGGGATGAATACTATATTCCCTGCTTGGCAGCGCATGGTTTTGTTGTTGATACGTCCGAGCGTCCGGCTCGGGAAACGTATGCTACGACGTTTTACTCTGATGCTGAGCATCGCTGGTGGCCGGATAATAAGGGTGAGCTTTCTTTCCGAATCACGCCGGAAGTTATGAAAGTTTGTCCCGAAAGACCGCCAATTACAGAATTTTACGGGATCAATTGATGCGCAGCGGATAGAGGTGTCGCATGAAGTACAGGATTGTACCTGTCTTTAGTTTGCTACTCATGGCAGTGGGCGGTTGCGCCGCGGGTGGTTCCGGTTCTGGAAGTGCCGGCGCAACCAGTCACGGCACCGCTGTAGCCCAAGCATCCGAATGGGATCCGAATACCTGGAAAGCGAAGATCAAGATCTCGCCCCGCTACACCACCGAGGAGGAGAAGCTCGCCTTTCGAGAACGATGGTTGAAACGTGATGCGGAGTTTTTGGGAATTGACGATCCTCCCGATGTTCCTTTGGTTGAATGGCAAGAGTCATCGGAACAGTCGGACATCAAAATGGCTGAGTGTTTGACCAACAAGGGTTTTGGATTCCACGTCAATCCCAAAGGTGGGATCGCTTCCAATGGGAGTATTCCAGAATCGCAAGAGCAGGCATATAAATTAGCTAGTTACGAATGCAATGCGATGTATTTCCTCAATCCGGAATTTCTTACCAACTGGTCGGAAGATCAATTGCGAGTGATATGGGATTACTGGGATGAATACTATATTCCCTGCCTCGCCGCGCATGGTTATAAGGTTGATATCTCCAAACGTCCCGCTCGGGAAACCTATGTTGCTAAGTTCCATACCGATCCGGAGCACCGCTGGTGGCCGGATAACGGCGGTTCTCTCGGATTCAAAATCCCGGTAGAGGTATGGAAAATCTGCCCGGAGACTCCTCCCGCCACAGAATTCTATGGAATAAAATAACCCCATGATGTTTACCATTCACGTGTAAGCGCGTGGCTACCACGAAAGGCGTGCTGCCATGAACAAGAAAATAACTCAGATCCTCGTAGGCGTGATAGCGCTCCTCCTCGTGGCGGCACTAGCATTCTGGGCGGGCCGCACCACCCTGAAATCCCCGGAGCGGATCACCCAAACGGGAGCGGAGACAATGACCGTCACCGTAACCGAGCAAAATATTGGCCGCACCCTCACACTCTCCACCACAGTAGAACGCGCGGCACAACCGGTTGCCGTCAACCAGCTCAACGGCACCATCACCTCCGTTGCCGCAGACGGAGAATTCCACGCCGGAGACACCCTCTACACCGTCGGAAATACCGAGGTAATCGCGGCAGAAGGTTCCACCCCCTTCTGGCGGCCCCTCGCCGAAGGAACTGAAGGTGAGGACGTCTCCCAATACCAGCGGCTCCTTGCCACCCTCGGTTATTCGCGAACCGTGGCAGATGGGAAATTTGGCCCCGCCACCACCGCGGCAACGAAAGCGTGGCAAAAAGCGCGCGGGCAGGAACAGAGCGGCGTCGTCGGCCTGGGAGAACTTGTGGCAGTGCCGCAACTACCAGCTGCGCTCACCTTGGACCGCAGTATTGCCTGGCCCGGTGCGGCCCTGACCGGAAGTGAAAATATTATTAACTCGGTGTCAGGAACGCCCAGTTTTTATATGGAAATCACGCGCGAACAGCAGGCCATGATTCAGCCGGGAATGGGTATTCGCGTCAAGCTGGGTGAACAGCCCCTCATCGGTATTACCGGTGAGCCGGAGGAAACAGAAGGGGGCCAGGTCAAGGTCCCTGTTACCGCGGAAGACGGCGGGCTGCTGTGCGGCACTCGGTGCGGGGAATTACCGGCGAGCCAAAAAGCCTATCTCCTTACAGATATTGAGATCGTGCCCGCGGTGACCGGGCCTACCGTGCCGGTCTCCGCGCTATCCACCATGCCGGATGGGACCGTGAGCGTGAGGGTCGTGGGGGAGGCCGCGCCCCGCACCGTCACGGTTCAGACCGTGGCCGGCGGCCTGGCGGTAGTTGAGGGAGTGCGGGCCGGAGAAAGCGTGTATGCGTTGGCCGACGCAAAGAAGGCCGGCGTGCCCGGTGGGTCCGGTACGTCTGGTGGTTCCGACACCCCCGGTGGTTCCGGCGCTGATACCGGATCCCGCGAAGGTTCAGAAACCGGCCCCGGCGCAGATTCAGGCACGGACACTAGCGAAGGCACGGAAACCGACCCTAGCGCAGATGCAGAAACCGAAGCCACCCCGAGCCCGGAAAGCACGAAGTAATGGACGCGCCTGGCATCGCCACCCGTGAGCTGCGCTTCCGCTATCGGAAAGGCGCCGAAGAACTCTTCGACGGCCTCACCCACGTTTTCGCCCCCGCCGCCATTACCGCGGTGACCGGGGCCTCGGGGCGCGGCAAATCCACCCTGCTCTACCTCCTCGGGCTCACCCTCACGCCCAGCTCCGGGCAGGTCCTTATCGACGGCGCCGCCGCCAGCGAGCTTACCGACCGGGAACGCTCGCGCCTGCGCGCCCGCCGCATCGGCTTCGTTTTCCAAGATTCCGAACTTGACCCCACCCGGCCCGTGCTCGATTCCGTGATGGAACCCGGGCTTTACGCGGGCCATTCGCTGGCCGCCACCCGCACCCGCGCCCGCGAACTCCTGGCCGGCCTGGGCCTGGAGCACCGCGCCGACCACCGGCCCGGGCAAATCTCCGGCGGGCAGGCCCAGCGCGTGGCGGTCTGCCGCGCCCTCGTCAATTCCCCCACCTTCATCCTGGCCGACGAACCAACCGGAAACCTCGACCCGGATAATGCCAACCTCGTGCTCGGCGCCTTACGCCAGGCCGCGGAATCTGGATGCAGTGTCATTATTGCCACCCACGATCCCACGGTGGTCAATGCGGCAGACGAGGTGGTGCGGCTATGAAATTCGCTGTTCTGCTACGCGAAGGCGCGAAAAATGCGCGCGGGGCCCTGGTTACCACCATTCTGGTGGCCCTGGTGCTCGGGGTGATGTGCGCGGCGTCCTTAGTGACGGTGGGCCGCCAGGCCGCCACCGAAGCCGAGCTGCACCGCCAGCTCACCGGCCCCCAAGCCCGCCAGCTCACCCTCATTGACCAGAATAACGCCGGGCTGCTCCCCGAAGCATTCCTGGAAACCCTGCACGGTACCTCCGGGGTGGCCGGGGTAGTGGGATACCGGAGCACGGTGGACGTGGTCAATGGGCCGCTCGGCCCGGCCTCCCAGTTATTCGCCCTGGTGGAAACCGGTGGCGACATCTCGAAAATAATTACATTAACTGCTGGGCGTTATCCCGGTCCGGGGGAAGCGATCGTGCCCGAGGCCATGCTGCCGCAGCTGCGCCTGGCCTTCCCCAGCGGCTACGTGGAATCGCGCGGCGGGCGGCAATGGGCCGTGGTCGGCTCCTTCACACCCGGCGGCGGATTTGAGGACCTCGATAATTACCTTCTGGCCGGGGGCGGCTCGGGCGCCTACGTGCGGGTGACCGCGCTGGCCAACGACGTCGAAAATATTGGCGCGGTTACCGATGTTGCACTCGCGGCCATCGGTGATTTCGACCCCACCAAACTCATTATCCGCAGTTCCGTCAGCCAAGCGAAACAGGGCGTGGCCGTGACCGGGCAGGTCGCGGGCATGGGCCGCGCCCTCCTCATCCTCATTCTCGGGGTGGGGGCGCTCTTCATCGCCGCGGTGGTGCTGGCCGATGTGCTGATCCGCCGCCGCGACCTGGGCCGGCGCCGCACCCTCGGCATCACCCGCGGCGGGCTGGTGGCCCTGGTGATCGCGCGTATCGCCTACCCGGCTGTGGGCGGCACCGCGCTGGGAATAGCCGCGGCCTGGGCTTATTGCCGGCTGAGTGGCAATCCGGTCGCCCTCGATTTTTCGGTGGCGGTGGGGGTGCTCGCGGTGCTCGTGGCGCTGCTCGCCTGCATTCCCCCGGCGATTTTCGCTGCCTACCGTGACCCGGTGGAGGTCATGCGCACGCCGTAGCCGCGCGCATTACACTGGCTGTCATGTACGTGGCGAGTCGTTTTGCGTTGGAACCGGAACGTGCGGTGGAACTAGCTGCCCAAATCGGGGTGGGAGAATTAATAACGGCCGGCCCGCGCGGCCTGGATGCCACACTCCTTCCTTTTAATATTTTTTACGACGACGCCGGCACCCTTCACCTCCACAGCCATATGGCACGTATTAATCCCCAGGCAGCCGATACCGGACCTTGCCTCATGGTGGTGACCGGCCCGAATACCTATATATCGCCCTCCGATATGCCACCCGGCCCGGACGATGCGCCGCTGGCTCGGGTTCCCACCTGGAATTACCTCACCGTGCACCTACGCGGCGAACTCACTATCCACGAGGATCCCGCCTGGCTCATCCCCACCCTGCGCGAACTGGTTGACGCCCACGAAATTGCTCACCACGGAGGTACCTGGCGTCCGGATACCCACGCGCGGCCGGACCAGCTGCGGCGCATGCTGCGCGCCATCGTGGGCGTGGATGTTAAAGTTACGGAGATTATTGGCAAGGCCAAGCTCTCCCAGAACTTATCCGCGGAGGAAATTGCTGCCACCGCGGCCAACTTGCGGCGGCGTCGTGACAAGAGCGCATCCACGCAGATAGCCGAGCTCATGGAAAACCTAGCCATCCCCACTGCCGCGGCGCGTGCAGAAGCCGTGGAGCGGGCGAAACACGGCCGTTGGGCCGCACGAGCCCGCACGGAAACCGAATAAACCACGGCAACCGAATAACCCGCTCGCGGCGGCAAACGTGCCCTATCTCACGTACACTGTGAGCATGGCATTTCTTGAGGACAGCGTGGACCCCCTGGATCTTTCTGCCGTGCAGCTGGCGCGGCTCATGCGCACCGGCCGCCTAGACCCCGTTGCGCATACCGAACGGGTACTGGAGCGCGCCCGCAGCCGCGGCGCCGCGGTGGGTGCATTCACGCATATCGCGGAAGAATTCTCGCTGCGCCAAGCTCATGCCGCCGCCGCGCAACTGAAAGAGGGCAAAGGCGGGCCGCTCACCGGGGTGCCCTTCCCCATCAAAGACCTCGACGACGTGGCCGGCCTGCCCACCGAATACGGCTCGCGGGCCATGCGCGGAAATATTGCCACCACCACCGGCGGGGTAGCCCAGTCCATCCTGGACGCCGGCACCGTAACCATCGGAAAAACCACCACCCCGGAATTCGGCTTCGTCGGCTACACCGAACCGGCCGGCCTCACACCGGCACGCACCCCCTGGGACCTGGCCCGTAGTGCCGGTGGATCCTCCGGGGGAGCGGCCGCGGCGGTTGCGGCCGGCGTGGTCCCCATCGCGCACGGGAACGACGGCGGCGGCTCGGTCCGCATTCCCGCCGCGCACTGCGGGGTACTTGGCATCAAACCCAGCCGCGGGCTGGTCTCCCCCGGACCCGGGTCCTCCTTCTTCTCCGATAGCGGGCTGGCCACCGCCGGGGTGCTGGCTCGCACCGCCCGCGATTTGGCAGCCGGGCTCGATATTATTGCGCGGCGCCGGCCCGGGGATTGGAGCCCCTACCCGGGAGCGGGGGACTACCTGGCCACCCTGGATGCGGAATTCGGCTGCGGGCCGCAAGCGCGCAGCCGCGCCCTCGCCCTGGCTGACCTGCGGGTCGGGGTGCTCACCGAACCGCTCAATGTTGATACTGAGATCCATCCCGCCTGCCTGGAGGCCGTGGCGCGGGCTGCGGAAGATTTCCGCGCTATGGGTGCGCGGGTGGAGCAGATTGCGCGGCCCTTCGGGCCTGAAGCTTGGCAATCCTTTATGCCGATCTGGCAGGCGGGCGCGGCTGCCATTCCGCTCCCGGCCGAATGCGAGGAACTCCTCACCCCGATGAGCCGGTGGCTGCGCGCTCGCGGGCGGGAAGCGTCCGCGCCGCAGCTCATGGATGGCTTGCAGGGAATGTACGCCATTGCCCGGCGCATGGGGGAGGCTTTCGCGAATTATGACGTGATTGTGAGTCCGGCGCTCGGCACCCCGCCGGCCGATCCGGCCTGGGTGTGCTGCCCGGATGATCCGGCTGAAGATTTCCGGCGCCAATGCATTGTGAGCCCGTGGACCAGTTCCTGGAATATGTTCGGGCCGGCCGCGGTAGCCATCCCGATCCACCGGGCGGAAGTGGACGGCATAGAGTTGCCCTTCGGGGTGCACGTGGGTGCCACCCGCTTCGGGGAAGAACAGCTGCTGCTCTCCATTGTGGCTGCCCTGGAAACCTTGGATCCCTGGCCGCTTATCCGGCAGCCGCGCCAGTAACGGGTGCGCCGTGAACGCGCGGTGGCGTGCCGCGTGGGATCTTCCGCGCGGCACGCTCTGCGCGGCGCCGCCGTGCCCGCCTCCGCACCCCGAATTTTAGGCGCATAAATATCAACGCCCTAACGGGAGTGTTCACGTTGTGGACGCTCTGGGCGGATGCGCACCATTCTTTGCGATGATAGCCCGCATCCGGTATTCCCACGCGTCACGCACTGCCGGTCTATCGCTCAAGGGTGAGAGGCTGAGCGGGAGGGGTGCATAACTTCTCCACTGGTTGGTAGATATGCGCGGCGGGGTGGGGAGGATGCGCCGCGTGCGCCGTCGTCCCAACTCTGCCCGAACCCTGGCCGCCGTGCAGGAATGACATCACCGGATTCCCCGACGGGATCCCTCCCGTCACGAAGTTAGGAGAAGGTGTGACAGGTTTTAACTGGCGCCGCCTGGGCGGATTATCCGTCACGGCTGCGCTCGCCTTAAGCGTACTCACTACTCCGGCGCTCGCTGCGGATCAGCCAGCGCCGTCGAATCCCGCCGGCGCTTTCGCCGGTCTCTTCTCTCCCGATAACCCCGAACTGGCTGCCTTCCAGGATTTGCAGGGCTCCACTGAACGGGTGCGGGTTATTGTGCTCCTCAAGGACCGGTCGCGCCTGGGCAGCGATGCCGGTGAGGCGCAGAGCCTGGCCACACAGGACGACCTGGTGGCACAGTGGTCGGAGAAGTACGGTCTGCAGCTTGAGCGCCAGTTCGGCTACCTCGTCAATGGTTTCGCCGCGACGATGCCGGCGGATAAGATGGCGGCTCTGGAAGCGGAAGCCGCGGTGGCCTCGGTCAAGCGTGAGCGCGTCTACCAGACGACGAACGTTGCCGCGACCGAGCGTGCGGCCGATATTTCCCGCGCCGTCGCCCAGAGCGCGCTCGCTCAGAACGCGGCTGCCACGGGTTCCCTCGCACAGGGCACCCTCGCAACGCAGCCGCAGGAAAATGTGCCCCTCGAAGATGCCTCGCGCGATATGCAGGGTGCACCCGCGGCCCTGGCTGATGCCGGCGCGGATGGCACCGGTATGGTTATTGCGATTGTGGACACGGGTATCGACCCGACTCACCGCGATATGCGCATCGACAATTGCGATACCGCGAAGATTAAGAATATTAACACCGCTGCGAACCCCGCTTTCACGTGTAAGGTTCCCAACGGTTACAACTACGCCGATGATAATTTCGAGATCGTCGATACCACTTCGTCCATGCACGGTATGCACGTGGCCGGTATTGCCGCGGCGAATGGCTTGGATGAAGGGCAAACCTTTGCGACCGCCGGTCGGGTGGAAGGTATGGCCCCCAATGCCCAGCTGCTGGCGATGAAGGTCTTCTCCAATGACCCGGCGCGTTCACGCGGCGCGGCCGACGGCGATATTATTGCCGCCATTGAAGATTCCGTGAAGCTGGGTGCCGACGTTATTAACCTCTCGCTGGGCTCCGATAACGGTTTTGGATACTCCAACGGTGCGGGCCTGGCTATTGAAGAAGCCCGAGCCAAGGGCGTGCTTGCGGTGATTTCCGCCGGTAACTCCGGGCTCAACTTCTCGCCGAGCGGTACCGAAGACGATATGTTTGGTAAATGGGACGACGGCGTGATCGGCTCGCCTTCGGCTCATGATGCCACGCTTTCGGTTGCCTCGATTGACAATAATTTTGAAACTCGCTCGGTCGCTCGTGTGACCGTGAACGGCGCATCCGAAGATCTCTTCTACGAACTTGCCACCGGCAAGCCGGATAATGTGGCCCGCGAAGCGGTGGCCGCCGGAACCGGTAAGCCGGAAGAATTCCCGGAAGGTACCGCCGGTAAATACGCTCTGATTGAGCGCGGCGGCATCACCTTCGGGGAGAAATTCGGTAATGCGCAAAAGGCCGGTGCGGCCGGTGTGATTATCTACAACCACGAAGCCGGCGGGGATTCCATGATCTCCATGGGCGGTATTGACGAATACACCTTCCCCGGTGGCGTGATGTTCCGCTCCGACGCGCTGCGCCTCGTGGAGGCGATCAAGGCCGGCACCCCGGTCACTATCGCCCTCACGGATGAAGCCCGGACCACGCCCTCGGCCACGGCCGGTGCTCCCTCCAGCTTCACCTCCTGGGGCCCGACCTCCAACCTGGACTTCAAGCCGAATATTTCGGGTGTGGGCGGTAACGTCTACTCCACGCTGAATTCCAATACCTACGGCTCGATGTCCGGTACCTCCATGGCCGCCCCGAACGTGGCCGGTTCCATGGCCAGCGTGCTTCAGGTTCTCGGGGAGCGCTTCCCGGATATGTCCCGGGCGGATCGCCTCAGCCTGGCGGAAACGCTGCTCATGAACACCGCGGAGATTCCGCGGCACGACGGTGTTCCTTACGCCCCGCGCCAGATCGGCGCCGGTTTGGTGCGCGTGGATCACGCTCTGGCCTCCCAGGTGCACGCCCGCGTGGACGGCGCTAATTCGGTGGCTCTGGGCCAGGTGAACGGGCCGGTGTCCTTCACCGTGACCCTCACCAATCACGGCGATAAGGAAGCGGCTTACGCGATTCCGCGTCAGGAAGTCGTCAACGAAACGAATAACGCTAACGACATCACCTCCACTTTCATTTCCAAGGAAACGCTGACGGCGGACCGTAAGGTCCTCACCGTGGCGCCCGGGGAAACCACCCAGGTCACCTTCACGCTCACCCCGAGCAAGGGTAACCACTTCGTGGAAGGCTGGGCGGTGCTCGCCGGCGTGCAGGATACTCCGGATATTAAGGTGCCCTACCTTGGCTTCGCCGGGGACTGGAACGCCGAACCCATTTTCGTGGCACCGGGTCAGACCTGGGGTGAGGGAAATACCTCCACCTCCCAGCTGACCACCACGCTCTTCGGGATGACCCTCCCCATGAAGAACAATATCTTCGGGGAATTCTGGCTCTCGCCGAATAAGGACAATAGCGCTGATACGGTTGTCCCGAATTTGACGCAACTGCGTAACGCGGAAGAAGCCCAGTTCGAAATCTACGATGCGGCCGGCAAGCTCGTAACGCGCGTGGGTGAGGAACAGGAACTCTCTCGCCAGATCGCGGGTACTGCCCTCGGCACGAAGAATATTGCGCAGCCCTACCGCAGCCACGCTTTCAATGGCACGGTGTGGGATGCGGCCAGCGCGAGCTTCAAGGCGATTCCGGATGGGCGCTACACCTACCGCGTCAAGGCGCGCCTGGGTGATCGTTTCGACTGGCAGACCCTCGATATGCCCTTCGGCGTGGATACCGTTGCCCCCGAAGTTTCCGTGGGTGAACCCTTCGAGCGTGATGGACAGAAGATCCTGCCCTTCACCGTGACCGAAACCGGCTCGGGGATTTTCTCCTCGCCGATTGTGGAAACGGATAAGGGCGGCCAGATCAAGCCGGTCACCAAGAATTCCGATTCTTCCTTCGAAGTGGTGCTTCCCGAGGGCGTTTCCTACGTTGTGGTCACCGTGGGCGACCTGGGTATGAATACCACCATGGTCACCAAGGTGCTGGGCGCGAATGCCATTGAGATCCCGAACCTGAAGAAGTACAACACCGAGGTCTTCACCCCGAATCACAGCCTTGTCAAGGATGGCAAGCTGACCGTCTTCGGCCTGGCTTCCGATGCGGTGGCCCGCGTGAGCGTGGCCGGTGCGGATGCGGAGCTCAGTGGGGGACTCTTCGGTGCCCAGGTTGCGCTGACCGAAGGCACCCAGAATATCCCCGTGGTTGCCTACGGTGATAACGGCCGCGAAATCACCCGCACGGTGCTGACCGTCACCTACGATTCGGTGGCCCCGAGCGTGGCGATTACCTCCCTCAATGCCGGCGGCAAGCAGCCGGTGGCCGAGGACGGTTCCGTCACGATCACCGGTAATGTGCGTGATGAGCGCGCCGGCGCTACCCTCACTGTCAAGATCAACGGCAAGGCCGTTGAGGTGGATGCCACCGGTGGCTTCACCACTACCTTCACCCCGGAAGCTGATGCCGTCAGCGCCACCGTGGTGGCCTCCGATGGCGGAAATACCACCACCGAAACGGTCACCTACGAAGGCCGGGAGGTCGTGGCGGAAGATACGTCGTCGTACCAAGCACCTACCTTCACGAATGTGCAATGCTTCGGCACCACCTGCCTACCGGATATGTCCACCGCGGAAAAGACGGCGGACGGCAAGCTGGTGCTGCGCGGTAAGGCGCAGGGCGTCTCCGCCTTTGTGCTTCAGCCGCGCGTGACCGTGAACGAGGCCGGCGACTACGTTGTTCCGGAAGCGATTAACGTGAACGTGCAGGCCGATGGCACCTTCGAAGCCGCGGTGCCGGTGACCACCGGTATTAACGCCTTCCACATGAAGGTGACCGATACCGCGGGCAAGGTTCGTATGGATACCATCCTGCGTGTCTTCTGGGATACCGGGTACCCCAAGGTGTCCTTCACGGAACCGACCCTGTATAACGGCGTGCTCTACGCGAATTCGGATGAGGTCACCTTCGCGGGTACCGCCTCCGATGATGCTTGGGGTTACGAACTGAAGATCAACGGCTCGGTGGTGCGCAGCATTATCGACCACACCGTGGGCGGCACCAAGACCAATACCCGCAGCTTCAACCAGGCATTCCCGGTTGCGGACGGCGATACGGTCCTCGTGCAATTCGGTGACGGAATGGGCAATACCCTGCTCAACACCATCCCCGTGGTGGTGGATAAGGACGGCCCGGCGGTGAGCATCAACGGCACGGACGGCGCGGTTATTCGCGACGGCGCTGCCATTGCCACCAGCGTGACCGACCCCAACCTCAAGGCCGCGCGCGTGCTCCTCAACGGGGACGTGCTCAGCGAGCAGAGCACCGATGCGAGCCTGCTCGGCCAGAGCGTTGAGGACAGCCTCGTGGACGTTAAGACCTACTTCGGTGGCGGAAACGACGCGGGTGCGAACGGTGCGGATGCCGCGAAGGCCGTGCAGGTTGATGCTAACGGTGTGGCGGATAAGAACGACGCCGCACGCGTGGTTGCGGGCGTGAAGGACGCGGCCGGGCTTATGGCTGAGGCCGATGCTCCGGTTGCCGACGACGCAGCGGCCGGCGATACCGCCGGTGAGGCTGCGACCGCTCTCAACTACACCGTGGAAACCGCCGCGCTGCCGGCCGGTACCTACACCCTCACGGTGGAAGGCACCGACCTGGCCGGTAATTCCACCGCGCAGTCCATCTCCTTCACGAAGGACAGCCTGCCCGTGATCGAGGGTCCGGACACCGTGGAACTCACGGCGCCCGCCGGCGCTCTTGACCGGCAAGCACTGGCCGCCGAGGTACTCGCCAAGTACACGGTGAAGGACGACGGCGCAGCCGGGGCTGCGGGCGATACCGCTCTCACCCTGGCACCGGGCACGGTGCTCAACCCGGGCGAGAATACGGTGACCCTCATTGCCACCGATGCTGCCGGGGCTGCCGTCACCAAGAGTGTCACGGTTACGGTGACTCAGGAGAGCGCTCCGGCGCCGTCTCCCACTCCGGGTGAGCCGGGCACGCCGGGTACCCCGGAGCCGACGCCTGCGCCGAACCCGACCCCTGCGCCGAACCCGACGCCGGGTACGCCCGGCACGCCGGCCCCCGAACCGGGCAAGCCGAGTGATACCGGGAACGTGTTCTACCTGTCCAATGATTGGGTCTCCACGGTTGCCCAGCAGGTCTTCTCCTACGGGCGAGCCGCAGATCAGGTCCTCATCGGTGACTGGGATGGTGACGGCAAGGAAACCTTGGCAGTGCGCCGCGGTAACCAGATCTTCATCCAGAACAGCCTCACCGGAGGCGTGGCCGATGAAGTGATTTCCTTCGGGCGCGCCGATGACACCATCGTGGTCGGTGACTGGGATGGGGATGGCAAGGATACCTTCGCGGTGCGCCGTGGCAACCAGGTATTCGTCCTCAACTCGATCCGTTCCGGGGATGCCGACCAGGTATTCAGCTTCGGCCGCGAGGCCGACGTGCTGCTGGCCGGTGATTTCGATGGGGATGGCAAGGATACCTTCGCGGTGCAGCGTGGGAATGTGTTCTTCGTGAATAACACCCTCACGGGCGGCAAGGCGGAAACGTCCTTCTCCTACGGCAAGGCCGGTGACCAGATCTTTGTTGGTGACTGGGATGGTGACGGTAAGGATACCTTCGCGGTACGCCGCGGCAACCAGGTGTTTGTGGCGAACTCGCTCAAGAGCGGGAACGCTGATATCACCCTCTACTATGGCCGGGCTGGTGACCAGATGCTGGTTGGTGACTGGGACGGGGATGGTGTTGATACCCCCATCGTCCGCCGCTAATAACTAGCGCCCGCGGGATGCTGGCCCACCGGCCAGTATCCCGCCCAGGGTAAAGGGAAGGGGAGGCCCCGGATTTTCCGGGCGCCTCCCCTTTTCTTATGCTGCCTTTAGCGCGCCCGCCGCACTTGCCGCTGGCAGAACTCGCGAATTTCCGCGAATCCGGCTTCGCGCACCGGCGCCCGGGAGAGCAGTACGTCATGCACGGCATGATCCAATTTCAGGATATGCACATCGCTGGCAATTTCCGCGGCCCGCGCCCACATTTGCTCGACATCCAAAACGGTATCGGCCCCGCGCAGTTCCTCGCTCCACGCGATGGCCACGATACTGCGCGCCGCGGTGAGCATGAGCACCGGCAGCCGCAGCCGCACATTCCGCGCTACGTACCGCTGCGCCCGGATAACCGCGTGCAGCCAGCCGCCGCGAATCGGCGCGGGATCCGGGCGCATATCCCAGGCCGGCGTCCACCCGGTGGTCCAAAACGGATCGCTGGTGCCTTCCGGCGCCCCGGTCACCCGCGTCATTCCTTCCGGGCGCCACGCGTCGAGCACCATCCTGTAAAAGCCCGGGTCGTGTACGGGCAGCGGTTTTTTCGGTGCGGTGCGCGCCGCCAGCTCAGCCACAGGTACGACGACGGCGCTCCCGGCCGCTCCCACCTGCAAATCCAACCACGGTGAATTAAGCACCAGGCCAGCCAGATCTTTCCCGCGGCGGGAGCCGGCGTAGAGGGTGGCGGTGAGGCCACCGGTGGAATGCCCGTACAGGATGGTGGGGAGTTGGGCTGCGGCAGGGCCGAAGCGAGCCGGGAGGTCTGTGCGCATGGCGGCCAGGGCCGCATCGATATCGGCAAAATACACCCGCATGCTGTCCGTGTAGCCGTAGCTTTGCCGCTGCGGATCCCAGGAGCGGCCATATTTACGCAGGTCGATTGCGTAGAAAGCCCCGCCGGCAGCTGTCACCGCTTCGGCAAGGGCCCACTGGTAGAACATGTCATTCCAGCCGTGAATGGCGAGGAAAGCGAAGCTCGGGGTAGGCGCGCCCGCGGGTGGCAGTGCGCGGATAAGGGTGGCGACGACGGCACCTTCGTCGTCGTCGGGAAGAGGAAGGGTGAGGCGTTCGTAACCGGCGCCGAGGAGGTCGGGTTCCCACGCGAGCGCGGGGTGGTGGGGTGCGGCGGCTCGAGTCACGTTCATCCTTTCGGCTTTTCCTCGATTTTACCGCCCGCGTGGTGTTCTTCGGGTCTTTCGCAAGGTCAGGATCGCGGTCACCAGCGTGACCAGGAGGAATGGTGCTAGGGCAATAGCTGTTTCCGGGATCGTATTGACGCTGCGGTAGAACACCGGGAAATCGGTATAGCCGCGCAGCGTATCCATCCATTCCGGTCCCCACCGGAAAATCACGAAGCCCGAGATTCCAAGAATCATACATCCGATTGCGCCGAGTGCTTTCTTTGCCGTGGATGTTTGTGGCATCGTCGCCCACAGCGCCGAGGCGAGCAGCGGAAGCAGGAGGAATCCTCCGAAGAAAACCAGGGCGATCAGATCGGACCGCGTTGAAGGGTATTCATCGGCAACCTTGGGCCAGTAAAGCTGGGAGGCGTAGAGAATTGTCCCGATAACGATCGCGATTCCGATGAGGATAATAATCGCGAGAACACGGTTGAGTTTCATGATTCTCCGCAATCTCGAGGAAAGTGATGAGAACTCCGGTGTTCTCAGAGACAACCTATCACGCCCGATTACCCCGCGGCAGCGGTAGCACGTGCCTCCTTTAGCTCGGCGTTCGGCGGGAGGATCGGCTGGAGGGTGAGGGTGCGGTCGGTGCGGGCGGCGATGCTCGGGTCGTGGGTGACAAGTAGCAGGGCGCAATCGCGTTCGCGCACGGTATCGAGGATGAGGCTGAGGACCTCGTCGCGCAGCTCAGTATCCAGCGCTCCAGTCGGTTCATCAGCCACCAGCAGGCGCGGGTGATTAATGAGCGCCCGGGCCAGCGCTACTCGCTGGCGTTCTCCGCCGGAGAGGTTTTCAGCCATCGTTTGGGGAAGGACACCTAGGGTGCCAAGGAGCTCGCTGGCCTCGGTGGCGACGTCGCCATCATGACGGTTCCACAGCAGGCGCGGAAGCATCACGTTATCGAGGGCGGTGTATCCGGCCATGAGTTCGCCGTGCTGGAAAACGGTGCCGATGGTTGTGGAACGCAGGCGCGCGAGGCGGTTGAAGGGGAGGCGGTGAATATTGGTGTCGGTCACCTCGATGGTGCCGGAGATGGGTTTATGCATCCCCAGAATCGTGGTGAGGAGGGTTGTTTTCCCCACACCGGAGCGGCCCATAACGGTGAGGGTGTCCCCGCCGTTGAGGGTGAAAGTGATGGGGCTGAACAGCGGGTGGGTGTAGCCGCAGACGAGGTTGTCACAGTGCAGAATACTCATGGTGATCCTTTCCCGGGCGCCACGCGCGGGCCCGTGCGGTTAGCCGGCGATACACAAGAATGGATTGCGCGGCGATGAAACAGCCGTAAATCGCGGCGATGGTGAGGATGAACTCCCAGGGGATAAATCCGGTTCCGGGCAGTAAGAATTGCCGTGCCAGGAAGGTGCCGACCGCGAGGGCCGCGATCCCGGTCACGATATTGGTGGCGAGGGTGCGCCGGGCGAGGATGTGGGCAACCGTGCGGGTTTGCCCGGTGAGTGCCGTGATAGCGGCGGCGTCCCGTGCCTGGGCTTCGGCTTCGCGGGAGAAATTCAGCCACACCACCAGCAGCCCGCAAACGAAAGCGAAGGTCGTAAAGAGGCTGAGCCAGGTGGAATGCTGGCGGTAGATCTGCGCCAGGGCGCGGGTATTTTCACCCAGCGGTGTGGATAGCGCGGGGATCGGGGTGCCCAGATCCAAGCTGTGAATCTGGCTGAGGAGTTTTTCTCCAGAATCTGGGTCATCGGATTCGACGAGGGTGACGAGCCAGCCGCGGTCTATGTTTTCAGGGAGGTTTGGCTGTGGAGTTCCGTATAACGGCGCCAGGTAATCGGAAAGCACCAGCTCTAGATTTTCCGGAGTAACCTGCCCGGTTTCCAGCGGGACCACTCCGATTCCGTGGCCGGCGGCGATAATAGCAGCGTCGGGTCGAGCCGCGTGAATATGAGCGGCGGCATTTTCAAGGCAGCCCGGTGTATTGGGGCGGCACACAAGGGAAGAATAAACTGCACTGAGGTTCTCAGGAAGTGGGGGCATCTCCTTATCGGTATTCGCGACCGCGTTGAAGCAGGCGATTAATAGGGTTCCGATAATGAGGAAACAGCCTGCGAGGGTTCCGGACCGGGAAGCTACCTCGGGATGGCGCATAACCCAGCGGGTGGTGAGATCAGTGAGGTGATCCCGGCGGGATCTGGTGGCGAGGCTTGCCGTGGCACGGGTAAGCAGTGTGAAAGTTGCCGGTAGGCCGAGTAGAACCAGAACAATTCCTATAGGAACGGCGGCAGAAGCAAGTTCCAAGGGAATCCACCAGAGATACCACTGGAATCCTGCTGCCAGAAGAATCCCAAGAGTGAAGAGAGCTAGGCCAAGCAGAGGACGCTTCCTTTTTTGCCGTGCTGGGCGCATTGAAAGCGTGAGGCGGGGCCAGGAGAAAAACAGCACGAGCGCAGCTAGTGTGACCAGTAAGGCGAGGATGATCCAGCCTAGTTGGGGAAGGAATGCCTGTGGGTGGAAGTGGAATCCGGTGAAAGGTAGGCGAATGGCACCACTGATGAGAATGGCGACCGCGGCACTACCCGATAGGCCACCAAGTAATACTGGGGGAATGACTCGGGGACTGGCGTGCCGAATGAGGTGACTGCGCCGTGCCCCCACGCATTGAAGAATGAATTGCTCCTGCGCGATGTTGCTCTGAAAATTCTTACGGCAGGCCGGGATGTAGAGGAGAATCGGTAGGACGATGACTACAATCACCAGAGGCAGAAGATGCTCGGCCCAATGCTCATATGTCACACTACCTATAGCTACAGTATCCGTACTGTTCGCGTCCACTGCGAATCCTGAAGCGAAATATACGCGGGACTCCATCCGAGCTTGTTCTAGAAAATCACCGACATTCGCCGGGCGTGCGTAAACCAATAGATCATCATCAAGAGCTGCGTACTCATCAATAACAGCCGTAATGGGACCGAATTGTTGTTCAAGGGTTTCGCGGTAGCGGAGAGCGGGGCGGGTGACCGCCGCGCTCCCCGCTGCTGGCCAGGCGTTGAGCCCCGGAGGTGGAGGGACATCCGGTCGCAAAGGTTCCATGTAAAGAACACTCACGAGACGAGAGTCGATAAAGGTATTATCAACCCGATAGGCGAAAGTGGCTTTATCTTCGCTCGTCGTGTAGATAGGACCGCTTGTCTGAGCTACCTTGTTCCGGTACGGGAGCTCAACACCGATGGAAGCCAGTGAAAAAACCGCGATGACGCTCAATAAGGCCGCGGTAAACAGGGCCGGGAATGACCGCCGCTTAGTAGTGAAATTCATAATGGGTTGGGAAATGCTGTTTCACTAATAGATCCAACCTCCACATGACATTGGTAGTGGTATGGGTTGCGAAACGCACGGTTTGATAGCGGTGATAGTGGAGCTAACTGTTTTCGTGACGGTGGTATTGTATCCTGATTTGTTGACAAGGCTATTTTGGCTGGTGCCGCCATTATACTTATACAAAGCTGATACAAATTCGTCATCGTCCGCGTTGTCGGTAACGCTAATAGTCGGCCCGTTAGTTACGGTGTACTGGCCGTACATTGATCCGTTGTAGACGAGAGCAGCTGCCGTAGTAGTTGCTCCGGCAGCTAGTAGAATCCCTACTAAGCCCGCTGTTACTTTCCGTTTCATAATGAAACCTCCGTTTCGGTTGTTACCACCCAATAAGGCGATTTTGCCTAGGTGGGTAGCGTGCGCTCCGTTGCGCGGTGGGGAGAGCTGGAATCTTTCCCCACTTAGGATTCTATGGGTACGCGAGTCTCAAGGGAACTACGTCCTTTTGAGCTGATAGCGAAATGTATTCGCTATTTGGGTTTTCGTTATATAAGATTATTGGTTATTTTGGATGGGGAGTTCTGTAGAATCCCCCTAACAGCCCATTACATAGGGAGGAGCCGCCCGTGCCCACAACCCAAGGCCAGCCCGGCTTGCGGGAAACAGTCACCCGGCTGCTACCCGCACTCGGCTTCGGACTCATCCTCGGCGCCCTCACCCTGCTCTGGATGAACGACTGGCACGGCACCCTCTACATCACCTTCATCGTGATCGGCGCACTCACCGTGTTGGGTGGCATTATTTATTTGCGTTACCGCTACCTCAACACCGCCGCCGCGCACGACCACCCACTCCGCACCCTCACCGCTGTGCTCACGGGCATCGCATTATTTCTGGGCGGCACCTTCCTGCCCACCCTCCTCAACCCGCCCCAAGCCGTCCGCATCGTCACCACCCAAATCAAAGACTGGGGCGGGGGCCCATTGCGCTCCTATTTCGCGGGCGGGGCTGAAGACCTGGGTGTCGCCGTCGTCGATATTGAAAAAGAAGCCGGTACCACGCAAGCGTTCCGGGCCCTCGTGCGCGAACGCCGCCTCGAAATTGACGTTCCCGTGGGCGAACGCAATAACGCCGCGGTCACCTATTCCTGGTCCCTGCCGCGCGATACCACGCCCTACGGATTCGCGGCCTCGCGGCCCTTCCGCTTCGAACGCGTCCCCACTTTCGACTACACCCAGCTCGACGCCGCGCTCTTCACCCGCGCCACCACCCTCGTGCGCGAACGCGGCGCGCAGATCGGATTGACGCCTGAGCAGCTGGAAGGCGCGGAAGTATTCGTCCGGGTCAAAGCCGCGGCCGCCGAACTGCCCGAATGTGAAAGCACCTGCCCCGCGCCCGAGGACCTCATCTACACCGGGTGGTTGCACGCGGGCGGCAAAGCCGGGCACGTGATGATCGACGCGCGCGGCACCGTGCTCGGCGAAGACTGGACGCAATTCGGCGAGTAACGAGTCTCCGAGTAGCGGGCGGGGTGGCGGCTAGAGAACCGCGTCCACTGACGCATCCGCTGGCGCAACTTCGGCGAGGAAATCCGCAATAATCGCGGAAACCTCATTATTTTCGATAAGGAAACCATCGTGACCGTGCGCGGAATGCACGGTCTGGAGCGGGCGCGCCCCGGGCAAAGCCGCGGCCAAGTCCGCCATATGCTGCGGATAAAACAGCCGATCCGAATCAACGGCGACGACGAGCGCCGGCTGCTGCAGCCCCGCCACCACCTGCGCGGTACCGCCCCGCCCGCGCCCAATATCGTGAGTGATAAATGCCTGGCTGATTGTCAGGTAGGAATTCGCGTCGAAACGCGCCACTAATTTCGCGCCGTGATAATCCAGGTAGGACTGTACGGCGTAACGGCCCCCGCGCAGCGGATCTTCGCCCTCCTGCGGGGTGCGGTCGAAACGAGCCGCCAGCTCCGGGGCGCAGCGATAAGTTAAATGCGCTATTTCACGAGCCAGGCCAAGCCCGGCATCCGGGCCGCTCACGCCACTCTCATCGGGCTCGGCATCGTAATAATGTCCGCCGCGCCAGCGCGGATCCAAGCGAATCGCCAGATTTTGCAGGTGCGCATAAGCAATATGTTCCGCGGTGCTGGCCGGGCCCGCCACGAGCACCGCGAAGGCACCCACCCGCTCCGGGAAGGACGCCGCCCATTCCATGGTGCGGCAGCCACCAAAGGAGGCACCCGCCACCAGAGCCCAGCGCTCCACCCCGAGCAGGTCGGCGAGCCGGGCCTCCGCCGCGGCCATATCCCGCATGGTAATTTCCGGGAAACGCGGGCCCCAGGGCTGGCCATCGGGAGCCAGGGAAGCCGGACCGGTACTTCCCTGGCAGCCACCCAGCACATTCGGGCACACGACGTAATACTGTTCTGTATCAATGGCCAGGCCCGGGCCCACAATATCTTTCCACCAGCCGCTGCGCCCATCGCGCGCCGCGGCGTGGGAATCCCCGGTGAGCGCGTGGCACAGCAGCACCGCATTGGAGCGGTCCGCATTGAGCTGCCCCCACGTTTCGTAGGCGAGCCGAACCTGCGGCAGGCGGCCGCCCAGCTCCAGTTCCAGGGGGCCAAGATCCGCGAAGCGGCGCTCACCCGGGTCATCCCCCTCCAGCCAGGCGCCGGTAGGGCGCTCGGTGAGGCGGGGAGCGGGGGTGTAGCCGGTATCGAAATCACCGATAGGTTCGGCATCGGTGACCGGGTCTAGGGGAGCGTGTCCCACGAGGAACTGGGGGCTGGGCGTCATGATAATCCTTGATCTTCTGGCTCTAGGCGATGGACTCGAGGCCCTGGCGAATATCAGCAATAAGATCGCGCGGATCTTCAATACCGATGGACAGGCGCACGGTGGCCGGGCTAATACCATTGGCCGCCAGCTCTTCCGCGGTCAGCTGCGAATGCGTGGTCGAAGCCGGGTGCACCACCAGCGACTTCGCATCCCCAATATTCGCGAGATTGGAGAAGAGATGGAGGGACTCCACGAAAGCCGCGGCCTTTTCAAAACCGCCGGCAACTTCCACCGTGAAGACCGAACCGGGGCCCTTCGGGGCATACTTAGCGGCCAGCTCGTGATAGGGATTACCCGGTAGACCAGCCCAGTTCACCGAGTCGATACCGGGGTGCTCGACCAAGAATTCCGCTACCGCGCGGGTATTGGAGAGGTGGCGGTCGATGCGCAGGGAGAGGGTCTCCAGGCCCAGCCCGATAAGGAAGGCATTGAAAGGAGAAATCGCGGCGCCGGTATCACGCAGCAGGGTGGCACGAATACGAGTTGTGAAGGGGGCGCCGGGAAGATCGCCCCAGACGATGCCGTGGTAGGACTCGTCCACCTCGTGGAAACCGGGGAACTTGCCGTTCTTCCAGTTGAAGCCCGCACGTTCCACCACGGAACCGGCAATCGAGGTGCCGTGCCCGCCCAGGAACTTGGTGGCCGAATCCACCACCACGTCCGCCCCGAAATCGAAGGGATTCACATTGGCCGGAGTCCCGATCGTATTATCCACAATGAGCGGAATATCGTGGGAATGGGCGAGCTTGGCCAGTGCCTCAATGTCGAGAATATCCTGCTTCGGATTCGGGATCGTTTCCCCGTAGAGGGCCTTGGTGTTCTCATCAATCAGGGCTTCCCAATTGGCTGGATCCGAAGGGTTCTCCACGAAACGGGCCTCGATACCGAAGTTCTTGAGCACGTGCTTGAACTGGTTGTAGGTCCCGCCGTAGAGCGAATCGGAGGAGACAATATTATCCCCGGCCTGCGCCACATTCGTGACCGCGTAGAAAATAGCAGCCGAACCGGAAGCGAGGAGCAGCCCGCCCGTACCACCGTACAGCGCGGAAATACGTTCTTCGACAGCGCCCTGGGTGGGGTTGGTGATGCGAGTGTAAATCATGCCCGGATCGGTGAGCGCGAAACGCCCGCGCGCCTGCTCATTATCCTTAAAAACATAGGACGTGGTTTGGAAAATCGGCAGAGCTCGGGCGCCGTGATCGGAGTCGAGGACCTGGCCGGCATGCACCTGGAGGGTGTCGAAATGCAAAGTGTTCTGGGAATTCTGATTTTCTGACATGGTGCTCTCCTTCAAAACTGTGATGGGGAGCGGGCGGCAGATAGCGCCCCGGCATAAACCTAGGAAAATATTCTTTTTCTCAGGCGCAGTAATATCCATTCTGGATAAACCAGAGGTGTGAAATTGGAATATGTGAAATGGAATTCTGCGATGCGGCGAATGCGCTCTGACCAGCCCGCTTATTTTTCTACTTGGTGTTCTTTTCCAAAATCAGCAGGGCTGATAGCGCACGTTAGGGCGGCTGGGCCGCGGAACGTGCGCTAGTTGGGCATTCGCATGACGAACATGGGGCAAGCATAAGCAGGTGAGGGCACTATTCGTCAAGTTCACGGCGTAAATCACATTCTTGGTGAGTGCGCCGGTGGCGGAGCTGCGCCGTCGTACTTTAAGTCTTTCGGGTGCTCGCAACGCTGTGCGGATGTGCCCCCGGATTTATTCGGTGTCTCGCCTGTGTGAAAGTTGTGGTTCCTGATAAATGTAGGTGAGTGGTGTGACGAAAAAGAACGGAATTACACCTGTGAAATTTTGGGGCAGATGTTTCGTTTTGGACTGGTGTGAGGTATGTTCTTAGTGTTTATATCGAATTGTGGGTTTAGTCTGCGCGTACCTGTCCGGGGCGCGGGAAGGCCCGCCCTCTGGAGGTCGTGTGGAGAATCGTTCTCGGCGCCTAACGGCTGTGCTGGCCGCCTGCGCCCTCGCTCTCTCAGTGCTACCCGGTGCCCGCGCGGATAACGTTGAACGCGATATTGATCGCTCGCGGGCCGCGGAAAAGCAAACAGCCCAAAGTATCGGGCAGATCGAAGCTTCGCTGGCCGGGCTCGCCTCCCAGGCCGAAGCCGCGCGTACCGACGTGGTGATCAAAGCGGCCGAAGCCCGGCGTGCCCAGCGCAACCTGGAAGATTCGGTCAATACCGCGATGGATGCCCAGGTGGTGGCCAATAGTGCCCGTGCGGAAGCCGATGCTGCACGCGGGGAGCTCGGCTCGATCTCCTCGGCGATGTACCGGGATTCCTCCACCACCCTCACCGCCGCGAACGCGCTGCTCGGGGCACAATCCCTGCGCGATGCCGATGACCGCCAGCGTGCCTTCCGCACCGCCGGCCACGCCACCGACCAAAAGCTACAGCGCTACCAGGCCGCCCGCGATATCGCTGATACCCTCCAGGGTGAAGCGGATCGCAAGGCCAATGAGCAGGCCACCATTGCCGCGCGCGCCGAGGGTGCCGCGAAAGACGCCAGCTCGGCCGCCTCCCAATTGGATAGCCAACTGGCCTCCATTGAAGCGCAACGCGACCAACTTTTCGAAACCCTTGCCCGGCAAAAAGGTACGACGGCGGCGCTAGAACGCGCCCAGCAAGAACAGAAAGAAGCCGCGGCGCGCGCCCAGGCCGAAGCTGAACGCCAGCGCATCGCGGCCGAAGCGGCAGCCCAGGAGCAGGCCGCCCGCGAGGCAGCAGCTCGGGAAGCGGCGGCCCGCCAGGCGGCCGCGGAAGAAGCCGCCCGGCGCCAAGCCGAAGCACAGCCAGCTCCCGCGCCGGCACCCGCACCTGCTCCCGCACCGGAACCTGATCCGGAACCTGCGCCCGCACCGGCGCCAGCCCCGGATCCCGAACCTGAACCGGAACCCGAACCGGCCCCGGCGCCGTCGGGTAATGGTTGGGCGATTGTGAGCTTCGCACGGCAATTCGTGGGCGTGCCCTATGTGTGGGGTGGCAATACCCCCTCGGGCTGGGATTGCTCCGGTTTCACCCGCTATGTGTACGGGCACTTCGGGTATTCCCTGCCGCGTACCTCCGGGGCGCAGCGTTCGGCCGGCTACGAGATTTCCCCCTCCCAAGCCCAACCCGGCGACCTGCTGTGGTGGCCCGGGCACGTGGGAATCTACACGGGCAACGGCATGCATATTGCCGCCACCAATCCGGAAGGCGGCACGCGCGAAGGCCCGATCTGGGGTAGCCCCACCTACGTGCGGATTATCGACTAGGTTGAGCCGCGTGAGCTTAGCCTAAGCTAGGTAAGCTACGTAAAAGCGGGAGCTGTGCATAATCTGCAGAGCTCCCGCTTTTTACGTCTCTACCTGGGGTTATTCGCCCGCCTAGCGCTGGCCGGCTACCCGCCTAGTTCTGGCTGGGCGGCTGCGCTTCGTGCGCGGTGTAATAGCCTTCGTCGATGGCCCGCTGGAAGGAAGCCCGAATTTCCTCTTCCGCGGCTTCGCGGCCCACCCAGTGGGCGCCTTCCACGGACTTGCCCGGTTCCAGATCCTTATACACCTCGAAGAAGTGCTGGATTTCCAGGCGATGGAATTCCGAAACATCCTCAATTTCGGTACGCCAGGAGGCCCGCTGATCCGAGGCTGGCACGCATAGCACCTTATCGTCGCCGCCCTTTTCATCACGCATGCGGAACATACCCAGCGCACGGCAGCGAATCACGCAACCCGGGAACGTGGGCTCTTCCAAAAGCACCAGGGCGTCCAGTGGATCGCCGTCCTCACCGAGAGTGTCATCAATAAATCCGTAATCATCGGGGTACCGGGTGGATGTGAAAAGCATGCGATCCAGGCGAATGCGCCCGGTTTCATGATCTACTTCGTACTTATTTCGATTTCCCTTGGGGATTTCGATGGTGACATCGAATTCCATCATGTGAAGCTCTCCTCGCTGACGGCTGGCACATAAGAACACCTAAGAATACGAGCTGCGTTCCGTGCAAGAATAGGCCCGTGAAAGGAAAAGCTCAGATCGCTTTGTCCCTGGTGCTCCTTCTTGCGGGCGGGTACGCATTCGCTGATGCCTTTGATCTTACCCCCGGATTGCTCACCCTGGGACCTAGGGCCGATGCCGCCGCGCCGTATCCGCAGCCCACTCCTGTGCCAGCCGTGACTATCCCGGCCGCTCCCGCCCCCGCGGAACTCGAGGATGCCACGGCCGCCAAAGTGGCTGCTCTCGGGCAAGAATTCGCCGCGCGCCTGGCACCCACGGGCCAGGTATCCTACGAAATTCGCGAGGCTGCCACCGGGCGGGTCCTCGCCAGCAAAGACGCGAAAGTCCCGCGGATACCGGCCTCCAATATGAAACTGGTGACCGCCCGGGTCGCTCTGGAAACCCTCGGCCCGGATCGCCGCTTCGCTACCAGCGTGGCCGCCTCCGGCACCACCATTCACCTCATCGGCGGGGGCGATGTGTTCCTGGCTCCCGATACCGCCGCCACCCAGGTCCCGGGCACCATCGCCCGCGGCGATCTCTCGGAATTGGCCGCGGCGGCCGCCACCTACGCGAGCGAGCATCCGGGTGGCCCGGTAAGCGTCGTCGTTGATACCTCTCTTTTCGCGGGGCCGGAGTACGCGCCCACCCTCGACCCCGTCAACCACGATTACGTGGCACCCATAACGCCGCTCGCGCTGAACGGCGGGGCGGTGGGCTACCACTACAGTGCCACGCCCGCCCTCGATGCCGGGAACGCCCTCGCGGAGCAGTTGCGCGGGGTCGGAGTGGAAGTGGCGGAGGTACGCCTTGGGCAAGCGCCCAAGGAAGCGGCAGCCCACCCGCTGGCCACGGTGCATTCGGCGAGCGTGCGCGAGCTGGTGGACCGTATGCTCACCGAATCGGATAACACCCTGGCGGAAACCCTCGGGCACCTGGTGGCGCGCGAGCGCGGGGAAAGTGCGGATTTTGCGGGTGCGGCGCGCGCTACCCGCGCGGTTTTGGAGGAGCTGGGCTACCCGCTGGACGGCGTGGTGATCTCCGATAATTCCGGCCTGAGCGAAACGAATCGCCTCATCTGCGCCCTCCAGCTCGCGATCCTGGAGGACGCCGTGAATCTGAGCGATGGCACGGTGGGTGCGCTGGGGGCCGGTTTGCCGGTGGCTGCGCTCAACGGCACCCTCGCCGACCGCCTCACCGAGGGCGCCGCGCCCGGAATGATCCGCGGGAAAACCGGCACGCTCGCGGATGTGGTGTCCCTGAGCGGGGTGCTGCGTACGCGTTCGGGGGCGCTACTGACCTTCTCCATCCTCACCGATTCCCACCACGACGTTTCGTTGTTGGATGTGCGGGGCGCCGAGGATGCCTTCCTCACCGCGGTGGCGGAGCTGTAATGGCCGGACCCCACCCCGCTTACGCGGCCGGGCGGCGCCGCCTGCGCGCACTGCTGAAGAGCTGTGGATACCGGCCGGGAACCCGGTTGACGGTAGCGGTGTCCGGCGGCTCGGATTCCCTCGCGCTAGCCCGCATCGCGCTCTTCGTGGCGCGCCGGGACGGCTACCTGCTGCGCGCGGTCACCGTCAACCACGGGATTCGCCCGGAGGCGGGGCGAGAAGCCGCGCAGGTTGCGGCCCGCCTGCATTCTTGGGGGTACGACGACGCCGCGGCGGTCAGCGTGGACCTTGGCGGTGGATCGAGCCCGGAAGGGCAGGCACGGGCGGCCCGGTACGCGGCATTGGCCGCCGCGGCCGGCGCGGACAGCCCGGTGCTGCTGGGCCACACCGCGGACGACCAAGCCGAAACCGTGCTCCTGGGCCTGGGCCGGGGTTCGGGAGCACGCTCCCTGGCAGGCATGCCGGAAGCGGGCCCGCTACCGGGTCACCCGGAGCTCACTGCGCTGCGTCCGCTGCTGGGGCTGCGGCGCGCGGCGCTTCGCGCCGCGCTGCAAGATGAGGGGCTGGCCTGGGTGGAAGATCCTTCCAATGAGCCCGATGGCCCGTGGCGGGCGGCGGGCGGTGGCCCGCTCACCCGCGCCGCGCTGCGCTCACGCGCCCTGCCGGCCCTGAGCGACACGCTCGGGCCGGGAACGGTGGAAGCCCTGGCGCGCACCGCCCGCCTGCTGCGCCGCGATAATGAGGCTTTGGACACCTGGGCGGCCCGGGAACTGGCCACCTGGGAAGAGCGCGGCACGGTGAAAGAAGCGGGTGAGCCGGGGTGCGGCGTCGTCGTACCTATTGCACCGCTGCGTGACCTTCCCGCGGCCGTGCGCACCCGGATTCTGCGCGCCCTTGCCCTGCGCGCCGGAGCGCGTGCCGGGGAGATGAACGCGGGGCATATTGAAGCCCTCGACGCGCTGGTGACCGGGCCGGGCGGCGTGCGCCACTGCGACCTGCCCGGGGCGCGAGCGCTTCGGCGCGATAATATTGTCGTCTTCGCGCGTTAGGCTTAGAAGCACAGCGGAACTGCTCAAGGAGATGGTGATGGACCACACCGATATGGGTGATAAGTTGGAAAAAATCCTCGTCACAAATGAGGAAATCCAAGCGAAGCTTGAGGATATGGCGCGTCAGATTGACGCTGATTACGATGGTGACCTGCTCGTGGTGGGCGTGCTCAAGGGTGCCGTTATGGTGATGGCGGATCTGGTGCGGAAAATCCACTCTCCGCTGAATATGGATTGGATGGCGGTGTCCTCCTACGGAATGGGCACAAAATCCTCCGGCGTGGTGCGGATTTTGAAGGATCTGGATGCTGATGTGACCGGTCGGCACGTGCTCATCGTGGAAGATATTATCGATTCCGGCCTTACCCTCGCGTGGCTGAAGAAGAATCTGCTGGATCGCGGGGCGCAATCGGTGCGGATCGCGGCCATCCTGCGAAAACCCGAGGCGGCTAAAGTTGACGTTCAGGTTGACTACCTAGGCTTTGATATTCCCGATGAGTTCGTGGTGGGGTACGGACTCGACTATGCCGAACAATTCCGGCATCTGCCTTTTGTGGGCACCCTGGCCCCGCACGTTTACGGAGGATAAGTGGACGAACAGCAAGAACCTCGCGGTACGGAACCGGGCGGCACTGCGTCGGTTGGTAGCGAAGCTCGTGGTGGTGATGCCCGCGGTAGGGATGCTCACGGTAGCGAAGTGAGCCGCACCGAACCCAGCGCGTATGAGCGCAAGCGCCGGGCCCGCCGCGCCCACCCGCCGCAGCCAGAAGGCCAGGGCGGTTCTACCGGCGCGGGCGGTAACAGCACGGGCAATAGCGGCGGCGCTGGGAAGAATAAGAAATCCCGCGGCTCCGGCTCCGGCCATAAGCTCAGTGAAGAAGAACGCACCAGCCGGCGGCGCTGGCGCGTTATCTCCGGCATAGTCATCGCGGCGCTTCTTGCTTTTATCGGAACTAATCAGTACATGGCCATGCAGTGGTCGAATATCTCCACTTCGGAAGGTATCGCGCTGCTGGAAGGCACCACCGTGCAGCGCGTGCAGATCACAGACGGCACCAACCGGGTACGCCTGTGGCTGACCGAGCCAACAAAAACCATGGACGGCGACGGCGATAAGCACGACGCCGGGAAGAAGGTCACTTTCCAATACGCTGACCCGCAGGGCCAGCACATCACTACCCTGGTGGAACGGGCCAATCCGGAGCGCGGGCATAACTCGATTGTTCCCTCCCAGAACGTGTTTGTTTCGATGCTCTTCACGTTCTTGCCCATGATCCTCATCTTCGCGGTGTTCATCTGGTTCATGCGCAGCCAGATGGGGCGCGGCTTCGGGGCAAAGGATGCCAATGCTGATGGGGAAGTCTCCGAAGTGCGCTTCTCCGACGTAGCCGGGGAAGATGAAGCCGTGGAAGAAGTGAGGGAAGTGGTGGACTTCCTCAAGAACCCGGACCGCTACCAGGCTCTCGGGGCGCGTATCCCGCGCGGGGTACTCCTCTACGGCCCGCCCGGAACGGGTAAAACCCTGCTGGCTAAGGCCATTGCCGGGGAAGCGCAGGTGCCTTTCTTCTCCATCGCCGCCTCGGAATTCGTGGAGCTTTACGTGGGTATGGGTGCCTCGCGGGTGCGCGAACTTTTCAAAACCGCGAAGAAAAAAGCTCCGGCCATTATTTTCGTGGACGAAATTGACGCGGTGGGCCGCGGGCGCGGCAGCGGAGCCCTCAGCCACGGCGAACAGGAACAAACCCTCAACCAGCTCCTCGTGGAAATGGACGGCTTCTCCACTGATGAGGCCGTTGTCCTTATTGCCGCCACCAACCGCCCGGACGTGCTGGACCCGGCGCTGCTGCGCCCCGGCCGTTTTGACCGCCAGGTCGCGGTGGATGCCCCCGATATTCGCGGGCGTGAAGCCATTTTGCGGGTGCATGCGCGCGGCAAGCCGCTCGCGGACGACGTCGACCTGGCCGGGGTCGCCAAGCGCACCCCCGGGTTCACGGGCGCGGACCTTGCCAATATCCTCAACGAGGCCGCGCTCCTGGCGGCGCGGCGCCACGCCCACGTTATTACCAACGCGGATGTGGATGAGGCCTCGGATCGCGTGATGGCCGGCCCGCAGCGTTCCAGCCGGGTTATGAGCCCGGAGGATCGCCGGATGACGGCCTACCACGAAGGCGGGCACGCGCTCGCGGCGGCGGCTTTGCGCTATACCGACCCGGTCACGAAGGTAACTATTTTGCCGCGCGGGCGGGCCTTGGGCTACACGATGGTCATGCCCACCGAGGATCGCTATTCGGTTACCCGCAACCAGCTCCTCGACCAGCTCACCTATGCGCTGGGCGGGCGCGCCGCGGAAGAAATTATTTTCCGGGATCCCTCCACCGGTGCCTCCAATGACATTCAGAAGGCCACCGAAACCGCGCGGAAGATCGTGACTGAATACGGGATGACCACCGCGGTGGGTGCCGTGCGGGTAGCTCCCACGGCCCAGGAAGAAGCGAGCTTCGGGGCGGCTTCGCGCACCTCTGACGCGCTATCCGCCACCGTGGATGAGAACGTGCGGGCCCTCCTTGACCAGGCCCTTACCGAAGCGTGGACGATTATCACAGAAAACCGGGATATTCTCGACCACCTTGCCGAGGTGCTCCTCGATAAGGAAACCGTGCTGGAAAACGAACTCGCGGAGATCTTCAAGGACGTTGTCAAAGCGCCCGAGCGAGAGGTGTGGCTTTCCGCTCCGGACCGCCCGGTCTCGCAACGCCCGCCTATCCCGCTCCCGGAAGGGAAAACCGAGGCGGAAGCGGCAGCGGATTCACGCCTACCCGCCCCGGAACTCCCCGATGCTGCCACCGGGCCGCTCGGCCCGCGCGGTCGGCACGGCGCGGAACATGGGGATGCCTAAACCCCAGCGGGAAGTTAGCGTGGAAATACGGGGCGTGAGCGTGGAAAGGAAGAACGTATGAGCGCAGCGGAATCAGCGGGAAACGGCCCGGTAGATAGCCAGAGCGCGGAAACGCAGCGCCACGCCGCGCGGCAGGCTGATACCGCGCGGGTGGTTGATACCGAACGGGTAGAGCGGGCCGTGCGGGAACTCCTCAGCGCTATCGGTGAGGACCCGGACCGCCCCGGCCTGGTGGACACCCCCGCGCGGGTAGCCCGCGCCTGCACGGAGATTTTCGCCGGGGTAGGCAAGGATCCCGATGCGGTGCTCGACGCCCAATTCGCGGAGGACTTCCACGAAATGGTGGTGGTACGGGATATCACCTTCTATTCCATGTGCGAACATCACCTGCTGCCTTTCTTCGGGGCGGCCCATATTGTCTATATCCCCGGGGTGGAAGGGAAGGTCACCGGCCTGTCCAAGCTTGCCCGGCTGGTAGAAGGCTACGCGCGTCGCCCCCAGGTCCAAGAGCGCCTGACCACCCAGATTGCCAATGCGCTGCGCGATCGCCTGGGTGCGGCCGGGGTACTCGTGGTGGTGGAAGCCGAACATATGTGCATGACCATGCGCGGGGTGCGCAACTCCGGTTCACGTACCGTCACCTCGGCGGTGCGCGGAATGCTGCGCAAACCCAGCACTCGCGCCGAGGCCATGAGTCTGATTGAACGGGGAGCCTAAAATGTCAACACCTATGCCATTGCGCGATCCGGAACTCCTGGGGGGATCCCGCACCCGCGTTATGGGAATCCTCAACGTCACCCCCGATTCTTTTTCCGACGGCGGGCGCTGGGCCACGGCCGATGCCGCCATCGCCCACGGCCATGAGCTCATCGCTGCCGGGGCGGATATTATCGATATTGGCGGGGAATCCACCCGTCCGGGTGCCGCACTGCTGAGTGCCGCGGAAGAATGGGATCGCATCGGGCCGGTGGTACGCGAACTAGCCGCGCACATCCCCATCTCGGTTGATACCTACCACGCTGAAACTGCGGCGCGGGCCTGCGCGGCTGGCGCCCGCATTATCAACGACGTGACCGGGGGGCGCGGGGACAGCGCCATGTGGGAAACCGTGGCGGAAACCGGAGCCTACTATGTGCTCCAACACGGACGCGGCGATGCACAAACCATGAATTCCCTGGCCGGTTATCGCGCTATCGGGCGCGAGGTGAGCACGGAAGTTCTTGAGCGCGTGGCCGGCGCCGTTGCCGCCGGAATTGCTCCCACCAGGATCATCATCGACCCGGGCTTCGGCTTCGCAAAAATGGGCGACGACGATTGGCGCCTAGCGGCCCATATTGACGAATTCCTGTGGGCCGGCATGCCGGTCCTCATCGGAGTTTCCCGCAAACGCTTCCTCGCGGAAGTGACCCCGGAAGGCCTACCCGCCAGCGGGCGAGACGGCGCCACCGCGGCACTGAGCACCTATTTCGCTGAAAAAGGCGTGTGGGCGGTGCGGGTCCACGACGTAGCATCCTCGCGCATCGCGGTGGATACCGTGGCGAAACTGCGCGAATGCGGACTGGTATCCACCTCCCAACCCGGAGTAGCACGCCCCGAAAACGCGGGAGCTACGGAGGCCGCGCGGTCATGATGGGAGTACCCCCGCGTATTCACGATGCCCTCGCCATGCTCGGATGCTGCCTGGATACCGTGAGCATCACCGGCGTGGAAGTATCCGCCCGGCACGGCGTCTACGCGGAAGAACGCGAAGCCGATCACCCTTTTATTTTCGACGTCGCAGCTCTCGTGGACACCAGCGCGGCCGGCCACGCAGATGACCTAGCGGCCACTATCTCCTACGCGGATCTGGCCGAGGACGCCCGCACGGTCGGGGAAAGTGCTCCCGTGAGCTTGATCGAAACACTGGGGGAGCGGGTAGCCAGCCGGGTCCTCGCGCGCGGGGCCCTGGCGGTGGAAGTTACCGTGCACAAACCCGAAGCCCCCGTGCCGGGCCGCTTCACGGATGCCCGGGTGACCGTGCGGCGCCTGGCCGATATTGCCCGCGGAGGAACCGCGCGGGAGATGGTAATCGGGATGGGTGCGAACCTGGGAGAGCGCGAAGAAACTCTACGTGCTGCTATCACCCAGATTGCCGCGCTGCCCGTCCATATTGACGCGGTCTCCTCATTCCATAGCACCGCGCCCGTGCTCGCTCCCGGGCAGGAGTCGCAACCGGATTACCTTAACGCGGTACTGCGCCTGACCACCGAGCTGGCTCCCCTCGACGTGCTGGCCGCGCTGCGCGGTATTGAGGTGCGGGCTGGGCGCCAGCGCCGCATCCACTGGGGGGCACGTACCCTCGACCTTGATATCGAATGGGTGGAAGGAGTGCGCAGCACCCACCCGCTTCTCACCCTGCCCCACCCGCGTGCCCATACCCGCGCCTTCGTCATGGAACCCTGGCAAGAAATCGATCCGGAGGCCACCGCGAAACTGGAACGCGCCCGGCTAAGCGAGCACGCGGGTGCCGGCGGCGGCGTCGGCCCAAATACGGGCGGGTACCGTGCATAATCTACGGGCCTTCCTGGGGTGGGGCGCGGCCGGCGCCTTGGTGGGTGAAGCGCTGCGGAGGTTCCTTGCCGCGCATCCGGTCGCCGTACCCGGCTTCGCCGGGCTGCCGCTGCTCCTTATCGCCGCGGTGCTGCTCTGGTACGGCTGGCGGGTGCGGCGCCTGCGGCGCGGGCGTGCCGAATCACTTTCGCGCCTGGCCGCGCTGCGGGTGGCGGCCGGCGCGGCAGCGGGACTGCGCAGCGGGGCGCTCCTGGCCGGCGCCGGGGGAGTGCTCGCGATCATGAGCGCGCTGGGCTCCACCTCTTTTACCCGGGAGAGTGCACGGGCCTGGGGGATTCTCACCGCCGCCGCGCTGGTGCTCGCGGTGGTCGGATGGATCGCGGACACCTGGTGCCGTATTGAGCGGCGGTAGGCGGGGGCGCCGCCGCAATCGCGATGTTTTTCGGGGCCAATTTTTATGTCGTACCCCTTTGGTAGCGTTAACCCATGGTGACTACCCCTCTTGATCCCGGGCGGGACTATCGTGCAGTGTCGCGCAAACTCTTCACGGTGCGATGGATTATCGCCGCGTGCTTCTGGCTCGTGCTCCTCATCGCGCTCGCGGTGGCCGGATTTATTGCGCGCCCCGAACCGCTCGCTTATTACGCGCCCCTGTTGGGGTTGCCCATCCTAGGTTTCCTTATTCACCTGCGCATCGTGTCCCGGCAGGTGAATCACCTCGGTTACGCCATGGATGATATTGCGCTGCGCCTGTGCCGCGGGATCATGTTCCGCCGCATTGATGTGGTGCCCTACGGGCGTATCCAAACGGTGGATGTGCAATCCGGGCCGCTGCTGCGGCGCTTCGGACTCGCGAAAGTCACCCTCCACACCGCCTCCATGGAAACGGATGCAGTTATCACCGGCCTGCCTACCGCGGAAGCGGATGAGGTGCGCGAACGTCTCCTTCACCTCGGCGTAGCCGAAATGGAAGGGGTCTAAATGGCCGGCACCGAAATATCTCCGGAATCGGGAACCGCTCCGGGAACTGCTGGAACGCTATCTGGTGCGCCTGAGGGGCTTTCTGCTGTGCCGGGCGCGCTGCCCGCAGCTCCTGGCGCGTTACCTATTGCGCCCGGAGTGAGTAGCACCGCGATCTCGGGCACCTGGCAGCCGGTCTCGAAATGGACGCCGTGGAGCTCGCTGCTCTCGTTGTGGTTCTTCGTGCTGGTCGCAGGTGGCTGGATTATTATTCAGCGCCTGGAGGATACCGATTCGCCCGGAATGGTCTGGCGTGATGTCGTTTATCTGCTGCGTTCCTTCTGGCTGATCGCGGTGGCTATCGCGGTGGTAGTCACCCTCATTACCGGGATCATCGCGGCCATCCAATGGCGGCATATGGCCTGGATGTTCGATGCGTCCGGGGTGCATATGCGCAGCGGCGTGCTATTCAAACAACACCGCCACGTGCGCTGGGATCGTATCCAAAGCGTGGATGTCACCCAAAAACTCCTCGCCCGGCTGGTGCGCCAAGCCAGCCTGACTATTACCTCCGGTGGAGAAAAAGTAGAGATCGGGTGGCTGGCGCTACCCCACGCTGAAAAACTGCGACCCCTCGTACTCTCGCTCGCGGATAAAATGCGCAGCGGGGATAGCTCGGAAGTTCCCGATCTTGCCACCGTCAGCACTCCGGAAGCGCGCCCGCACGTCTACGCCATGTCCGCGCGGCGGTTCCTCGCCTCCCTCGTGCTGTCCCCGCGAATCTTCCTCGCTATTATCACGGTGGCCGGATCGGTCACCACCTATCTGCTTACCGATGAAGGCGGCTCCTTCGCCCTCCTCTTCCTTATCATCGCGCTGATATGGCAGCCCGTGAGCTCCCTGCAAGCTAATTGGGGAGCCCGTATCTCACCCACGGTCGAAGGCGTGGAAAAACAAGAAGGGCTCCTATCCCGGCGCACCCTCGGGCTACCTTCCTATCGCGTCCACGCGCTGGCCTTCAAAAAACCTAATTTGTGGCCCGGATGGTGGAAAGTAGAAAGCTGCGTTATTTCCGGCTCGATTTCCGAAGCGATGGAAGCAGCCAAGACCGCAAATGATGCCCTGATCCCGGTAGGAACGGTCGAGGACGTCCTCGCCGTTGCGCGTGAACTCGGCTTCGCGAAAGATGCCGAGGGTGGCGCTCTCCCTGAGGCCGATTCCCCAGCGCGCCCAGCCCACACCGGAGTACCCAGCCTGGCCCAGCTGCACAGCTATCTTCTTGATGATAGTGCCCTCCCCGGATTCATCCCCAATCCGCGCTCCTCACGCTGGTTGGATCCCATCGGGTGGAAACGCTCGGGTATTTTCGTAGGTGATGATGTCATTATTATGCGGCACGGCTGGTTCTGGTACCGCAAAGTAACAATTTTGCTACGCGAACACTACCAATCCGCCATTATCAGCCAAGGCCCGCTCGAACGCCGCTTCCAGCTCGGCACCCTCCGCTGGGCAACCGTGGGGCTTTCGGTAGCCGCCCACGCCAAACACATGGATGCTGCTACCGCCAGCCATGTCCTCACCGCCACCGTCCGCGAACGCGGGAACGGCCCGCGCGGCTGGCACCCCGAATTACCTCCGGCCGGCCCCACCGTGCCATCAGCCGTGCGGCCCGCCGCGCCGCCAGCGGCACCCACTCAGCCGGGCGCGCCTACAGTGCCGTCGTACCCCCAAGAGAATGACAATAGTCCCGGGTCGGGCCGCAGCCCGGTTCCCGAAAGTGATTTCTTCCCGGTACAAGAGTGAAACACGTCGCGTAGCCGCACTTTTATATTTTTCTACATCTAGGATTATTCCTATGCTTAATATCTACGGCCCGGGTGGTATTGGTGGGCTCATCGCGGGAGTTCTCGCGCACAACGGTCAAAAAGTCGCGGTTGTTGCTACCGAGCGCACCGCCGATGCTATTAACCGCAACGGAATTGTTATTAAATCCAAGCGGTTCGGTAATTTCACCGCGCAGGTGCCGGCGCTAACCAGCCCGGCCCGCGGTAGCGAAATCCTGCTCTGCACCAAGGCATACACCCTCCCCAGTATCGAAAAGTCCATTCGTTCAGCCCGCCCCAAAGAAGTGGGAGCGCTCTTCAACGGCTTCGATCACGCCCGTGCTATCCACACCCTCACCGAAGGGGAATCCTGGTCCGGCTCCGTCTACACCATCAGCGAACGCACCGCGCCCGGAGTTATCGAACACACCTCCCAATTCCTCAAAGTGGAAATGCCCGACACCGCCATGGACGGTGAAATCGCACGCGTGCTCCTCAACGGTGGAATTGACGTTTTCTTCCGCGGCACCGAAAACCAGGTACTGTGGCGCAAACTCCGCAACCAATGCGCCATGGCCCTGCTGACCGGCGCCACCGGGCTGCCCATCGGCCGCGCCATGGAACGCGCCCCGGAACTCACCGAAGCGATGTGCACCGAACTGGCCCGCATCGCCACCATGGAGAAAGTACCCACCCGCCCCGCGGAAATTCACGCGTGGCTGCGCCGCCTCGCACCCGATGCGCACTCCTCGCTCTCACGCGATCTGCGTGACGGTAACCGCACCGAAATTCACTCCCTGGGTACCGCGGTCCTCGAAGAAGCCGCCCGCCTCGGAGTGCCCGCCCCGGCCATCACCGCCGCGCTCTCCGCCATCGACGATCGGTTGCGGGGCCGCAAGTGACACCCGGCCGGATGACCATAGGGATCATCTCGGCCGGAAAAGTCGGAAGCGTCCTCGGCGCAGCCCTGCGGGCCGCCGGCCACACCGTCATCGGTGCGGTGGCCCGCAGCAGCGCCAGTCGTGAACGGCTCGACGCCCTCCTCCCCGGAGTACCCGCGCGCGAAACCGAATACCTCCTCGCCCGCGCAGACCTCATCCTCCTCGCAGTGCCCGACGCCGCCCTGCCCGGCGTCGTGGAACACGCCGCCGGGCAGGGATGGTGGCGCCCCGGCCAGCTCGTCATCCACACCAGCGCGCGCTTTGGCACGGGCGTACTCCGGGATGCGGCCGCAGCCGGCGCCCTCACCCTCGCCCTTCACCCGGCCCTCACCTTCACCGGGACCTCCCTCGATATGCGCCAACTCATCGGCGCCACCTGGGCCGTCACCAGCTCCGCGCCACTCCAGCCCATCGGCATGGCCCTCGTGAGCGAACTCGGGGGAGAACCCAGCGCGCTCGCCGAAGAAAACCGCGGGCTCTACGCCGCAGCCCTCACCCACGCCTCCCGGCACACCGCACTCCTCGCCGGCCAAGTCCAGCGCATGCTCGCAGCCGCCGGACTAGAACCAAGCTTCGCCCGCGGACTCCAAGAACAAGCGCTCGCCATGGCCGACGCCGGCATCGAACTTATTGACCCGCCAGCTGGCGGCGTCGTCGCCGAAAAAAACGAGGATGCCCCCGCCCCGGACGATATTGCCGCGGTAGAAGCCCTGGCAGCAACCGGGAATTATCCTGATATTCCGCCTGTCTATCGGGTGATACGGGCCGCGTCACGTGACCGGGCGGCGCGGCGTCGTCTACCATGACCATGTGAGTGAATTTCTTGATAGTGAAACCCCGGAACAGATGCGTATCCGGTTGGACAAGCGCGCCCGCCTGCTCGCGGAAGGAACCGAAGCCTACCCGGCCGAACTTCCCATCACCGCCACCATCCCGGAAATCCGGGAACAATACAGTGATATCGAAGCTGGTGAAGAACTAACCGAGACCTCGGTGGGCATCGCTGGGCGCGTCATGCTCTCCCGCACCGGCGGAAAAATTGCTTTCGCCACCCTCCAGGACGGGCGCGGTAACCGCCTCCAGGTGATTCTTTCCCTCGCACACGTGGGCGAAGAACGCCTGGCCGCCTACAAACAAGACGTAGACCTGGGCGATTTCATTTTCGTGTCCGGGCATGTGGGTGCCTCCAAGCGCGGGGAACTTTCCGTTTTCGCCCACGAATGGCAGATGGCCTCCAAGGCCCTGCGCCCGCTGCCCAAGATCTACCAGAACGAAGCCGGCGAAGACGTTGCCCTCAACGAAGAATCGCGGGTGCGGCTGCGCCACCTCGACCTCATCACCCGCCCGGCCGCCCGTGATATGGTGCGGCTGCGTGCCGGGGTCATGAAATCGCTGCGCGCCAATTTTGACCGTCGCAATTACGTAGAAATTGAAACCCCGATCCTGCAGCCCATCCACGGCGGCGCCGCCGCCCGGCCCTTCCAAACGCATATTAATGCCTACGATGAGGACCTCTACCTGCGCATCGCTACCGAGCTCTACCTCAAGCGCGCGGTGGTGGGCGGCGTGGATCGCGTCTTCGAAATTGGGCGGAACTTCCGCAACGAAGGCGCCGACTCCACCCACTCCCCGGAATTCACCGCCCTGGAAGCCTACCAGGCTTACGCCACCTACGATACGATGGCCGAACTCACCCGGGACCTCGTCCAGCAGGCCTGCCTGGACACCCTGGGCACCACCACCGTCACTCTGAATGACGGCACCGAATATGACCTGGGTGGTGAATGGCAGAAACTCGATCTGTACGAATCGGTGTCCGCCGCCGTGGGTGAAGAAATCACCGTGGATACCCCGCGCGAACGCCTCGAAGCTCTCGCGGAAGCCCACGATATCGCAATCGCACCCTTCTGGGTCAATGGCAAAATCGTGGAAGAACTCTTCGAAGAACTGTGCGGGGACCAGCTCTACGCCCCCACCTTCGTGTACGACTTCCCCGAAGACACCTCCCCGCTCACCCGCCCGCACCGCACCAAGAAGGGCCTGACCGAAAAATGGGACCTGTACGTGCGGGGTATGGAACTGGGCACCGCCTATTCCGAGCTGGCCGACCCGGTGATCCAGCGCGAACGCCTCACCCAGCAATCCATCGAGGCCGCCAACGGCGACCCGGAAGCCATGCAGCTGGACGAGGATTTCCTCGCCGCCATGGAACAGGGCTTCCCGCCTACCGGCGGCATGGGTATGGGCATCGACCGCCTCCTCACCGCCATGACCGGCCTGGGGATCCGCGAAACGATCACCTTCCCCTTCATTAAACCCGGGAAGTAACCCGGCCCGAAAACAATTTTTCGGTACGAAGACGCCCGCGCCGCGGAGGCCCAGCCCCCGCGGCGCGGTTGCGTATCTGGCGGAATGTAAGTTGCCCACTAAAAGAAACGTGATGAACTTTCCTATTTATTTTCGGGCCTGCTCACGGTAATCTTCCAAGTAGTTCGGTGCCACGCCCGGCTTGCCGAACCCTGTTTCCCGTGTGCAAAGGTGCCCGTCCATGAAGAAAACTGACACCATTTTCCAGGTCATCAAACTCCTGCTCGGTCTTATCATCGCGGCAGCCCTCGTGAAGTTCGCATTTTTCCCCAACCAACGCACCTCCACGGAACTCGTGGCCCAGGGGGATTTCACCATCCCCACGGTAATGGCCATGCCGGGGGATATCGATAATTCCCTCACACTGGATGCCACCGTCATGCGTAATCCGGCCACCCCCGTGCGGGCCACCGCCAACGGCACCGTGGATGTGGTTGATGTCAAAGCGGGCGCCGTCGTCAATGAAGGCGACCGGCTGCTACGTATCCGCCACGAAGAAGAAAAAACCACCGCCGCCACCGTGGAAACTTTTGAGGACGGTACCGAGGTGGAAGTGCCCGGTGAGCCCTATATTGAAGTGAGTTACGTGAATGTGCTCGCCCCGGTGGGTGGCACCGTGGCGGTGGATGTGCTCGTGGGCCAGCCGGTATCTATCGGGGAAAGCATTGGCTCGATTACCCCGGCCACCTACCACGCGCGGGTGAGTGTGAAACCCGAACAGCTTTACTCGCTGGCCTCGCTGCCGCCGGCAGGGCAGCTCGCCGTCACGAACGGCCCGGCGCCTTTCGACTGCGCCAATTTGCGCACGGTCACGGAAAAAACAGGTGCGGGAGCGGGCCTGAGCGGTAAAGAAGCCGAAGCACGCGGCCTGGATAGCGCCAGCGGCACCGTGCAGCCGGCTCTCATCTGCGATATCCCCGCAGACCAGCAGGTGTATGACGGTTCGGCCGCGAAACTCACCATTCCGGGGAGTAATACCACCGGGGTGCTGACCGTGCCGGTGAGCGCGGTGGAGGGGCGTTTCCGCGAGGGCGTGGTCTACCTGCCCGCGGCGGACGGCGGTAAGCCCACGAAGCGTACCGTGCAGCTCGGGGTGACGGACGGGCGCCAGATCCAGATTACCGGCGGGCTGGAAGAAGGCGAAGAAATCCTCCAGTACGTGCCGGCCGCGCAATCCGCGCCCGACCCGATGATGGGGATGTGATGTTAGAGCTTGAGCAGGTGACCCGTACCGTCACTCTTCCGAACGGCCGCCCCCTGCCAATTTTGCGCGGGGTGGATCTGCGCATCGAACGCGGGGAATACGTGGCGATTATGGGCCAGTCCGGAACGGGGAAATCCACCCTCCTCAATATCATCGGGATGCTCGACCTACCCGATACCGGTTCCTATCGTTTTGAGGGCCGCGATGTGGCAGAGCTGAGTGAATCGGCGCGCGCTCACCTGCGCGGCTCCCTTTTCGGTTTCGTTTTCCAGCAGTTTAATCTTTTCCGCGGTCGCACCGCCGCGCAAAACGTGGAAGTGCCCCTGTTGTATTCGGATACCGCCACTATTTTTCGACGCCGCAGCCTCGCCGCCCAGATGCTCGATCGGGTGGGATTAGGGGATCGCCTGGATGCGATGCCCTCCCAGCTCTCGGGTGGGGAACAGCAACGGGTGGCCCTCGCCCGGGCACTCGTGCGCCGGCCCCAGGTTCTTCTCGCGGACGAACCGACCGGCGCTCTCGATGTGGATACCGCGGGGAGGGTCATGGATCTCATGGAAAGTATGGCGCGGGAAAATAACGCCACCTTCATTATGATCACCCACGATCCGAAAGTGGCCGCCCGCGCGGATCGTCGCTTCACCATTCACGATGGGCTCGTCTGGCCGGAGGAAAAATGACACGCATTTTCGGGGCCGTGCTCGAAGCCTGGGAAGAAATACGAGTGGATCGCGGTCGGGTTATTCTCTCCCTCGTCGGGGTTGCGGCCGCGGTGTGGGCAATGGCAACTGTTCTCGCCCTGGGCCAGCTCATTAGGGCCGCAGGGGAACACCAGCTCGCCCAGTGGGATGGCAAACCCGGCACCGTCAATATCGGGGTGTATAGCACCGGCGGGGATAAATTCTCCGATCCGTACGCCGACCCTTACGCCAATCCGTACGCGAATCCCGCGGTTCCGCCCACCGGAGCGCAGTTGGGTACCCTGGCAGGCGCCCAGGCCAGCGAGGATATGTTCAGCACCACCGTGGCCGAATATATGGAGAGCGCCGGGGCGAATTATTGGACGCGCTCGCGCATCTCCTATGTGTCCCTCGCCTTCCCGCCGGTGCTGGCCGGAGCGGGAGGCACCGGCGATATTCAGGACCTCGAGGGCTGGGAATCGGAAAGTATGGCCGGAGCGGAAGCCGGTAGCGAGTTGGAAAGCACCGGCGGCGCGGTAGCAGGTGCCGAAGCCGTGGGGGATGGTTCCGCTAGTACCGAGTTCGGCGAAGGCGGCACCCCCGGGTACGGGATGATGGAATCACGTTACGAAATGCTCGCGGTGGATCCGGCCTACGGCCCTCTCTTCGATGTGCAGCTTATCCGCGGGCGGTGGCTGACCGAAGCGGATGGCAAACGCCTCATGAACCCTGCCGTCGTTAACGAAATGCTCTACAAAGAGATGGGTGAGCCTTCGCTGGCCAGCTACCCGCAGATCGCGCTATCCGGACCCACCGGGGTACGGATGACGGTAGTCGGGGTGGTCGCGGACCGTTCACGCTGGGACAGCCCGCGCCTGCACGTGCCTTATGAGAGCTTGGCCGCCGCCGCGATGGCCCAGCTATCTCCCATGGATTCCGCCACAGTTTCGGTGCTGGTGCCCCGCGGGGAAGAAGCGGAAGCCCAGAAGGTCCTCGTTTCCGTACTCCAGGGCCGCCTGGGTAAGAACTACCAGGTTGAAGGCCAATTCATCGAAAGTCAGATGCGCGGCCAGGAATCCACCGAACGCCAGGTCACCGCGATTATCGCGGCCATCGGCGGGATCGTGATCCTGGTGGGTGCCCTGGGCCTGCTCACCGTCTCCATCGTCACGATGAAACAGCGGGTGCGGGAAATGGGGATCCGCCGCGCGATGGGTGCCTCCGCACGCCGTATCTTCACCTCGGTATTCCTGGAATCCGTGGTGGCGACGACGGCGGCCGGTTTCATCGGGGTCATCGCCTCGATTATCACCATCCGCACCGCGCCCCTAGCCCGATGGCTCGATCTGCCTTTCGCGGTGGATAGCGTGGGGTACCCGGTACTGGCCGCCTTTATTGGCCTGGCGATATCCGCCGGAGTGGGAGCGCTTTGCGGGATTATTCCGGCCACCATGGCGCTGCGCATCAAACCTATTGACGCCATCCGCTTCTAGGTAGGAGCACGGCGGGCTAGGCTACAGCTATGAAAGTACTTCTCCCCAATAGCTTTGCTCTTTCCCTCCCGCCCGAAGAAGGCGTCACCTGGGTGACTTTTGATGTGAACGCATCCATCCCGGAAGAACACCGTGACGCTGCGGCTCTCGTGGTCTGGTTAGATCCCCGTGCGGCTGAGCACGTGGCCCAGCTTCCGCATCTCAAACTCCTTCAGGGCATGATGGCCGGCGCGGAAAGCCTGCACGCCACCAACCCGCCCGCCGGAGTCATCCTCGCCACCGCGAACGGCCTGCATGACGCCACCGTATCCGAACACGCCATCGCGCTCGCGCTCTACCTGGTGCGGGACCTGCGTATCGCCACCGAAGAACAGGATAACCACCGCTGGTCACGTGACCGCATCTTCTTCACCGAGCTGCGCCCCGGCGGGCGCCTGACCAGCCTGCTCGGCGCGAAGGTAACCATCTGGGGGTACGGGCATATTGGGCGTCACCTGGCCGGGATGCTCAAAGTTTTCGGGGCGCAGGTGCGCGGCCTGGCCACCTCCCGGCGCACCGAGGGAGATGTTGAGGTGTACGACGGCGCTAACCTCGCCCAGCGCGATGAGATCCTGGCCGATACCGATGTCCTCATTCTCATCCTCCCCGCCACTGAGGCCACCGCCAACGTGGTGGATGCGAGCGTCTTTGCGGTCCTGCCCAATCACGCCGTCGTCGTTAATGTGGGGCGCGGAAAAACGGTGAATGAAGATGATCTGGCTGCCGCGCTGCGCGAAGGAAAAATCGCGGGCGCCGGCCTGGACGTGACCGCCACCGAGCCGCTCCCCGCGGATTCGCCGCTGTGGGATCTGGCCACGATTATTACCCCACACACGGCCGGCGGGCGGCCCGTGGGCGCCGAGGAACTCATCCTCGCCAATGTGCGGGCGCTGCGCGACGGAGGGGAGTTTATTAACCGGGAAGCCTAAGTGCGCCACGATTCCTCCAATAAACAAGAGCCCGGGACTACCACCCGGCGGCAATAGTGCGCTACACTCCTTAAACTGACATACAGTTCAGCTCAAGGAGGAGTAGTGATGTCATCACATGAGGAAACGCGGCAGGGCAGGCCCGCCGCCGAATCTGAGGACACCAGCGCGCAATTCGCTGCCGCGCACCCGGACACTTTCGCGCAGTACCTCAAGCGCCGCGGCATGGTGTTCTTCGTGGCCTACCTCGGGTACGTATGCGCGTACCTGGTCCGCAATAATTTCAAACTCCGCTCCGAAGCCCTGCGCCTGGAGAATGACTGGAGCCTGCCGCAAATCGGCCTGGTGCTCACCATGTTCACCATCACCTACGGCTTCGGAAAATTCTTCATGGGGATGCTTTCCGACCGCGTCTCCCTGCGCCGTATTTTTGCCGGCTGCCTGGGACTTTCCGCACTGCTCTGCATCGCCATCGGTTTTACCACGAACTTCTACCTGCTCGCGGTACTCATGTTCCTGCTCGGCTGCGCGCAGGGGGCGCTCGCGCCCTCGTCCATGGCGATGATCGCGAATTGGTACCCGAATAAAACCCGCGGTTCCGGTATCGCGATCTGGAATACTTCGCAGAACCTGGGCGGGGCGCTGCTCCCTCTCATGATCACCTGGCTGCTGGCCTTGGGCGGGCCGAGCGGCGGCGCGATTGCCTTCTGGGGCCCGGGCCTGGTGGTCTTCGGCCTATCTATTTTCTTCTGGAAGTACGGCGGGGATCGCCCCGAAGCCGAAGGCATGCCCACCCTGCGCCAGATCTACGGGCGGGCCGGCGAACCGAATACGGACGAAACTCCCGACGAAAGCTACTGGCATATCCTGGTGCGTTTCGTTTTCACCTCCCCGCTGGTCCTCACCGTGGCTTTCATCAACGCCGCGCTCTACTTCCTGCGTTTCGGGGTGCTCAACTGGATGCCGGCCTTCCTCGGCACCGAAATGGGCTTCACGGAAGCACAGTACTCCACGGCTTTCTCCGTACTGGAATGGATCGCGATTCCCGGATCCTTCCTCTTCGCCTGGATTTCCGTCAAGCTCCCCAACCGCCAGTCCGTGGTGGGCTTCCTCGGGCTGCTGTGCCTGGCCGGCCTCATCTGGGTCTACATGGGCAATGACAATTACGTGGTGCTCCTCATTGTTTCCGGGCTCATGGGGGCACTCATTTACGGTCCGCAGCTCATCGTCAATATCCTCACCCTCAACTTCGTGCCGCTCAAGGCGGCCGGGGTGGCGGTCGGTTTCGTGGGACTCTTCGGTTACATCGTCGGCGAAATGGGCGCGAACCTCATTATGCCGATCCTCGCCGAGCGCTTCTCCTGGGCGGCGTCCTTCACGCTGCTCGCCGGGATCGCGGTAGCGGCCGGCGTTATGTATCTCTCGCTTTCGCGGCGCGAACAGGCTGTGGTGCAGGCCTAATAGTTACCGCAGCATAATGTACGACGACGCCGGCGGGGGGGGGGGGGGGGGGGGGGGGGGGGGGGGGGGGGGGGGGGGGGGGGGGGGGGGGGGGGGGGGGGGGTTGTGGGGGGCGGGGGGGGGTCGGGGGGGGGGCCCCGCGCGTCGTCCG
>NZ_JARBHJ010000021.1 GCF_028864145.1 Actinotignum schaalii
CGCTAATTTAGTCTGGTCAACACCCGCCCCCCGACGACCGGCCGCGCCGGAGCGGCCCCGGCGCGCCCGGCCCCCCCCCCCCCCCCCCCCCCCCCCAGCGAGCCGAGCCCGCCGGATAGTTCTGGTTTCCTGCGATCCGGCAGCGTTGGCCCGTGATGTGGCCGCGATGGTGGAGTCCGGGCGAAGCGTGGAATCCATGCGCGCCGTCGACCTCTTCCCCAATACCCACCACTTCGAAGTGGTGACAGCGCTGCGCTAAGAGCGCACCGCTGCGGCAATCCAGGCCGCGGTATTTTCCACCTGCCAGGGGCGCGCCCCCAGCTCGGCCATCGCATCACCAATGGCGGGGCCGGTGCGCGCCACCCTGCGGCGCAAAAGGCGCGCCAGCTCACGCTGCACGGCCGGTTTGAGAAGTACATCGTGGCGGATTCCCAGCTCCGCTGCGCGTTCCTGAACCGCGCTGCGCACGTGGTCAAGTAGATGCGGGATTCCACGTTCGGCGCGCCGGGAGGGGCGGGCCGGGGCGGGTTCGGGAAGTTCAGAGCTCGGCAGTGCCCAGGCCTGGGCCACCGCCTGCCACAGCGCCGGCGCCAAATACTGTTTGCCCCCGCTGCGCAGCGGCCGCGCGGTACGCACATCGGCCAGGGAGCGCGGGCGGCGCCGCGCGAGGGCCGCGATATCGGCGCGGGAAAGTACCAGATCCGGGGCGGTATCGGTGGTTTGCGCGATACGATCCCGTGCCTGCCACAAGGCCCGCACCAGGGCGAGATCACGCCGGGAAGAAAAATCTTGGCGATGGGTGGCGCGCCGCCACGGTTCTGCGGGAGCGGCTTTAGGAGGCCGGGTGCGGATCTCTTCAAATTCTTGGGCCGCCCACTCCAGGCGCCCGGCCCGCTCCAGGCGCTCGAGCTGCACGTGGCGCAGGGGAGCGAGCAATTCCACGTCAAGCGCGGCATAAGAACGCAGCTCATCGGCGAGCGGGCGCTCTGACCAATCCGCTTGCGAATGTTCTTTGGCGAGGAGCAGCCCTAAATTTTCCGCGAGCTGGGCCTGGAGGGAAATACGTTCATCACCCAAGAGCAACGCGGCTACTTCGGTATCAAAAAGTTTGCCCGGTCCCGGGCGTAAACCCAGGTCTCCCAGGGAGGGCAAATCCTGATCGGCAGCGTGCAAAATCCACACGGCATCGCCAAGAATCGCGGCCAGCTCGGGGTAGTACTCCTCATTCCCTACCGGATCGCATAGCAGTGTTCCCGAGCCCTCGCGGCGCAGTTGAATTAGGTAGGCCCGGGCCGAATAACGGATTCCCATGGCACGCTCCACATCCACCGCCACGGGGCCGCTGCCGCGCCGCAACCGTGCGAGTGCGGGGCGATAGGCGGGACCGGTGGTGAGCGGCGGGATACCTTCGCGCGGGGTATCCACATGGACCAGGGTGGGATCTTCGCTCCAGCGAATAGAAGAAGACGTCATAACCTCACAACTGCATCAGACTAGGGGCCGCGGTTAATACTAGCGGGCCTGCGCAGGCGCGGGGTGGCCACGCGCAGGAGTGCCACCTCCTAGCGGGATCGCACCTAGCGAGCTGGCAGCGCCGTCGTTCCTTCCGGAGCTAGGCCGCAGGCCAGCGCAATAAAATCTGCCCAGGCGCGCACGTGGTGATAAAGATCGGGGCTGTTTGGCGTCCAGGAGGCCCGTAATTCCACTTCGGTCAAGGAGGAGGAGAGCTCCAGCCCGCCGAAGGTTTCGTTGTACATGCGAGTCACGGTGCCCACCAGGTGGTGGTAGTCAGCTCCGTGCGCATCCAAAGTATCGGCAAGCCACGCCCAGGCTACTTCGCCGAGCAGCGGATCGCCGGCCATGGCCGCATCCATCGGCGCCCCCATATGGCATACGATCCGGAAAGTTCCGTGCCAGGCCTCCTGGCCGGCCGGGTCATGAAGCACCACGAAGCGGGCTCCGCCGCGGTAGTTATCCGGTTCCATCGCTGTCGAATCGTTAATCTCAGCTTGAAGCGCAACGGCCCACGGGGCTATACGCTTGGGCGGCGGTATCTGCACGATGTGCAGCTCGGGACGAAACTCGTGCCCGCGCAGGCTATCAAGCGCGGTGAGAAAGTCCTCGGGTGCATGAATCTGAGACACGCTAGTTACCGTAATGCGCCGGTGCACGGGTTTTAGCCAGGCGCGCCGCGCGGGTAGGATGGCGGCATGTCTACACTCTCGCTGTCGCGGATCGATGACACCACCTACCTGGACCTGGCTGCCGGCCACGGCTTGCCCCTTGAGCAGCTACCCGCCTGGGACCGCTACGAGGATGCTCTGCCCGGCCACGCACCTTTCGGGCGTTTCCTGTGGCGTGATAGCGCAGGTGCGCCGCGTGCTCTTATTTCTCTCACCCGGATGGAAGGGCGCGGTTTTACTTACCTGTGGGCGAAAAAGGGCCCGGTCTGGTTGGGGGAACGGCCCACGGCCGGCGAAGAACTGGAGTTTCGAACCGCGCTGGCGCAGCTGGTGCGGCGTGCGGACCGCGGTCTCGCTTTTATGAGGATTCACGCCTGGCACCGGGCTCCGGATCTGCACGAATTACTGCAGACGGTTACCTATGATCGCACCGTGGTGGTCGACGTCGCACGCCCGGATGCGGAGATCCGGGCGAATTTCTCCAAGTCGGGGCGTCGTCAGGCACGTAAAGCCGAGGCAGAAGGCCTGGAATTTTGTGACGAAACGGAGCGGGCCCGGGAAGTATTCCCGGAGCTGTACGCCATCCTCACCGAAACGGCTACCCGTGATGATTTCGGGGCGGCACCGATGAGCCAGTACGTGACGATGCTGGAATCTCTGGGCCCGGATCACGCCCGGTTATTCGTGGCGCGCGCGGAGGGCCGGGCACTAGCTTGGCAGATTGTGCTCGCCACCGATGATCTTGGGGAGGCCTATTACGGGGCGACCAACGCGGAGGCCCGCCAGCGCCACGCTTCTATGTTCATGGATATGCATACGATGACGTGGCTGCGGGAAACCGGGCGGAAATCTTATGATCTTATGGGGGTGCATTCGGAGCGCGCCCCGCAACTGGAAGGCGTGACCGGATACAAACAAAAGTTTGCCCCGGATTTCACCGAGGTGGCCGGGGCCTGGGATGTTCCGCTGCGCCCGCGCTACTACCGGGCACTCAAGTTAGCCCTGCACGCGAAGCGCGCCGTCGCGCGCACGGTGCGTGCCGCGCGCGAACGTCTGGGGCGCAGCAGGTAGGCAAAGCTTCCTTAGCGCGAGTCGCGTTTCGGGACTAGGTATTGTGGGGGCTGAGAACCGCGAAGCCAGGACCGGAAAAATCAACGTAGGATTCGGCCACGGTAACGCTGCCCCAGGTGAGGAGCATATGCAGCTGCCCTGCCTCGGGTGGTAGCTGCACCCGGGTAGGAAGCGCGGTTTCCGTGGCCGGTGTGCGGGTCGGTGTTTCGCCGGGGAGCGGGGAGGTCGCTGCCCCTACATGGAAAACCACGAAGCTGGCTCCACGCCGGTAATATCCCGCTTCGCCCAGGCGCACGATCTCCGAATCCTCCCGGTGCGGGGAAGCGAAATCTGGGTGCTCACGCCGCAGCCGCACTAGCTTCCGGGTCACTTCGAGATAACGAGCGTGGGAAGGTTCTTCTAATTCTGCCCAGTTCAGGTGCGACCGGGTGAAAGTGGAAAGCGCTTGGGGCGGGGGAATTTTACCGGCGTGTTCACCCCAATCCCAGTCGCGAAATTCCGCAATCCGCCCCGCGTCCACACGTTCTCCCAGCTCCGGAGTGTGATCGGTGAAGAACTGGAAAGGCGCGGAAGCACTCCACTCCTGGCCCATAAAAAGGAGGGGTGTGAAGGGGGAGAGCAGCATGAGCGCGTCGGCAACGAGGGCGCGTTCCGCGCTCAGAGTATGGGAGCGGCGGTCTCCCAGTGCGCGGTTACCCACCTGGTCGTGATTTTCGGTATAGACGAGGAAACGGCGCGAATCAAGCGTATCGGGCACCGGAGAACCCCAGTTCCGCTTCCGGAACGTAGAGAAATTACCGTCGTGCACGAAAACGTGCCGCATGGCCTTCTCCAGGGCTCCGGGTAACGCAAAATCTCCGTAATAGGCGAAATTCTCCCCGGTTGTATAGGTGTGCAGGGCATGGTGAATATCATCAGCCCATTGCATATCCATACCGTAGCCACCCGCACGGGTGGGGCGCAGCATCGCCACATCATTGAGGTCCGATTCCGCCACGAGTGCGATACGCCGCCCGCTCTCCGCGGCGAAAGCCGCGGCGGCGTCGGATAATTCCGCGAGGATGTGGTGATCGGAACTGTCCCAGATCGCGTGGACGGCGTCAAGCCTAAAAATATCCACGTGGTAGTCACGGGCCCACTGGAGCATATTGTCGATAAAATAACGCCGCACCGGGCCGGAATCCGGGCCGTCCACGTTTACCCCCGGGCCCCAGGTGGAAGCATAGCGATCCGTGGTGTAGGGGCCGAACTCCGCCAGAAAATTCCCGTCCGGTCCGAAATGGTTGTAGACCACGTCCAGGCACACCGCCAGTCCGGTGCGGTGCGCGGCCTCGACGAAACGTGCGAAACCCGCCGGGCCGCCATAGTTTTCGGTGACCGCATAGATATCCACGCCGTCGTAGCCCCAATTGCGGGTGCCGGGTACCGGGCAAATCGGCATGACCTCGACGATATCCACTCCGAGGTCGCGCAGATACCCGAATTTCTGCGCCGCAGCATCGAACGTGCCTTCCGGGGTGAAGGTGCCGATATGCAGTTCGTAAAACACTTTGCCGAGCGGATCAATACCGGGGAAAGGCGAAAATTCGAAAGCGTCGAGATCAACAATTTCGGAGGGGCCCATGACCCCTTCGGGTTGGCGCCGGGTGCGCGGATCAGGCAGCCCCATTCCTCCGTCCAGACTGATGCGGTAGCGGGTTCCGGCCGGGAGGGGAGTATCGAGGATCCACCATCCCGGTCCGCTAGCTAGAGCAGCGCCGTCGCGCCCAGAGCGAGCTGCCGCAATATCCGCGGCGGTGACCGGACGGAAGGGGAGGCGCTCCCCGTCTACCAGGGCCTCGACTCTCGTGCGCCCCGGTGCCCACACGCTCAGCGGTTCCATTACTCGGTGCTCCCTCCTGCGTCGCACCCTGCGTTGCCCCCGGCGTTCCCTCCGGCCTTCGCTCCAGTAGGTGATTCAGTGCTCGCTTGAGCGCGGCCTGCCGCATTCGCGCCGTCGGATCCGCAGGCATCAGCACGAACGTACACTGCCACCGGCAGATTCGCGCAGGCATCGCGAACAAGGAGCTGGGGCCCTTCAATCTCACCTTCCTCCAGAACGCTGCGCCACCGCCCGGGCGGGAGCACGATATGCGCATCGCCCCAGCCGCCGGCCACCTCCTGGCGGTGCGCGAGGCGCGAGACCACCACGATCACATCCGGCTCCCCATCCAGGGTGCGGGTAAAAGCAAAAATATTTCCGGTGGTGGCAGCCAGCGGCTCGTAGCCCGAACGCAGCGAAACAAAAGTATCCGGGCGGTCCCGGCGCAGGCGCAGGAGGCGCGAGGTCACCCACATTTTCTCTTCATCCACGCTTGCCTGCGCGGGGAGCGCACCCGCGCTATCCAGCTGCTCGAGCATGCTGGCAAGCCGCCGGTAATTCACCGGGCGGCGGTTATCGGGATCCACCAGCAGATTGCGGGTGATTTCCTCTCCCTGGTAGGTATCGGGCACCCCGATCAGCGTGAGGGCCAGAACCTTCGCGGCGAGGATACGCGCGCGGCGTGCCGGGCGGGTATGTTCCCACCAAGCCGTGAGCTCCACCACCGATTCCGGGGTGGAAATAACCGAGCGCGCATAGGCAAAAAGCCCGGTTTCCAGTGCTTCATCCGGTTCGGTCCACGTGGTCCACGATTTTTGTTCGCGGGCGGCCTTGCGTAGGTAATCAATGAGGCGATCAGCTTCGATAGGCCCGTTATCCGTCCAGGTTCCCATAATTGTTTGCCACATGAGGTTCTCGATCTGGCCATCGAGTTCCGCGGGGCGGGAGGCAGCGTGCCGTTCGCGCAGCCGTTCCAGGAGTTCCAGCCATTCGGTGGGGTAATCGGCCAAGGTGGCAATAGCGGCGCGAGTATCTTCCCCGCGTTTCGTATCATGGGTGGTGAGCGTGGTCATCATCACGGGCCAATCGGCCATCATCTGCCGGGTCCAGGTGTGGAGTTCATCGGGGGTGAGCGATGCACGCAACGGATCGGATCCCACCTCCGTTGCCGAAGTGAGCGCGGTATACCGATAAAAAGCGGTGTCTTCCACACCTTTGGCCATGACCGCGCCGCATACCTGCTGGAATCGGATAATCGCTTCATTACGGGAAGCGTCATGGCGTTTCGTTGCCGAACCGATTTCCCGCCCGAGCAAAATATCAACAACAACGTCCAGGGTTTCGCACCGATCTTCGGAGAGCAGGCCCCGGGCCCGTTCGGCGGCCTCGAGCAGCGCAGTTTCAGCGCTGGCATGCGCTTTCTCCCCGGGAACCACGTAGGCCCGATACCTATCCATGGAGATGACGAGCGCGGACACCGCATCATACAAAGAGCGCTGGGAATGGTCCCGCAAGCGCAGATCATCGCGGCATACTTCCGCCATGAGCCGCGCCATCCGCTCCACTTCCGCCTGGAGGGAGGAATGCATAATCTGGCTTTTCGCCTCGCGCTCCAGAACCGGATACGGCTGGGTGGTATGGGATAGGTGCACGAAATTCGCGGTGAGGGCACGCACCCCCTCAGGGTCGGTCAGTAGCGCCCCGATACGCCACGAAGCCTCATACCCGGTACACCCCGCGCACTTCCAATCCGAAGGCAACTTTTCGCTGCCCTCCAGGATTTTCTCCGCCACGATCCACGCCCCGCCGGTTGCCTCGTACAGGCGCTCCATATACTGGCGCGGATCGGCGAGCCCATCGGGATGATCGATACGGAATGCATCAATAAAACCGGCGTGGAAGAGCTCCAGCAGCAGCGCGTGGGAGGCGTGAAATACCTCAGGATCCTCTACCCGAATCCCCGCGAGGGTATCCACATCAAAAAATCGGCGGTAATTGAGTTCTTCTTCAGCTACTCGCCAATAGGCGAGCCGATAGTACTGGCGTTGCAGCAGTTCTGCCAGCGGTAGAAATTCGGTGCCTTTCCGGACCGGGAAAACGTGGTCATAGTAGCGCAGTACCGGAACTTCGCCGTCGTCCTCATAACCTGGTACGACGACGTGATCGAGCGCAATTGCCTCCCGGGCGAGTGCCGTACCCACCCGTTCGCCCAGCACCGGGATGAGGATCCCATCGTCGCTGGACTCCACGTCAATATCGAACCAGGAAGCGTAGGGCGACTCGGGCCCATCGCGCAGCAGGGACCACATGGCCCGATTGAGGTAGAGCGGGGTGGGCATCGCCATATGGTTGGGAACCACATCAACGATGATGCCGAGGCCAGCAGCGTGCGCCGCATTCGCAAAAGCCTCAAAACCGTCCCGCCCACCCATTGGCTCGGAAATCCGGGTGTGATCAACTACGTCATAGCCGTGCGTGGATCCCGGGGCTGCCTGGAGGATGGGGGAGCAGTACACATCGGTAATCCCGAGCTGCACGAGGTAGGGGAGCAGGGCGGTGGCATCCGCGAAGGTGAAATGGGGACCGAGTTGCAGTCGATACGTGGACACGGGTTGGCGCTGCCCGGCGCCGGGTACGTGGGAACGTAGAGCTGGAATACTGGAGGTATCAGTGATTGCGGTCATACTTTCGAGCTTAGCGCACGGTCGGCGTAGTTTTCTGAGCACCGGCCAGGGCATCATCGATATCTTCCTCGGAGGGCTCATGCACGAAAACGCGCATCGAACGCCCGATCAGACTGGTGGTATCCCCGGAAGCGAAAATCAGCTGGGGATTCACCTCCGCCGCGGTATTAACCACCTCTGTCCATTCGCGGGCGTATTCGCCGCCGGGGATAGCGAACTCAACTTCGTCGTCGCCCGCATTGAACATGAGGAGGACATCATCATCAATAATTGGGTTGCCGCGCTCATCAGGTTCGCGGATGCCAGCGCCGTTGAGGAAAACCATCAGGGCACGCGCGAAACCGGAATCCCAATCGGAATCTTCCATCTGGCTGGAATCGGGGCGGAACCATTCGATTTCCGGCAGGCAACCTTCGCATACAGGATTGAAACCGGAAACGAAACGCCGGCGCCGGAAGACCGGGTGGTTCTTGCGGAAAGCAATCGCTGCCCGCGTGAATTGCAAAATATCCATCTGGCGGTCATCGAGATCCCAATCCATCCAGGCGATCTCATTGTCCTGGCAGTAGGTGTTGTTATTACCGCCCTGGGTGCGCCCAATTTCATCACCGTGGGAAATCATTGGCACGCCTTGAGAAAGTAGCAGGGTGGAGATGAAATTACGAATTTGGCGTTCGCGCAGATCGAGAATATCGGGATTGTCCGTGGGGCCTTCTTCCCCGCAATTCCAGGAGCGATTATTAGATTCTCCATCCGCGTTGTTCTCACCGTTGGCTTCATTGTGTTTCTCGTTATAGGAAACTAGATCGCGCATGGTGAAACCATCGTGCGCGGTCACGAAATTAATGGAGGCGAAGGGGCGACGCCCGGAGGATTCATACAGGTCCGCGCTGCCCGTCAGGCGCGAGGCGAATTCCGGAAGGGCAGCGGGTTCCCCGCGCCAGAAATCACGCACGGTATCACGGTATTTGCCGTTCCATTCTGTCCACAGCGGGGGGAATCCACCCACCTGGTAGCCACCTTCGCCCACATCCCAGGGTTCGGCAATGAGTTTGACCTGGGAAATGATGGGATCCTGCTGGATGATGTCAAAGAAGGAGGAGAGCTTATCCACTGCGTGAAGTTCCCGGGCCAGAGTGGAGGCTAAATCGAAACGGAAACCATCCACGTGCATCTCCGTCACCCAGTACCGCAGTGAATCCATAATCAGTTGGAGGGTGTGCGGGGAGGTCATATTCAGGGAGTTCCCGGTCCCGGTGGTATCGAAATAGTGCCGTGGGTCATCGGGAACTAGGCGGTAGTAGGACCGGTTATCGATACCTTTGAAAGATAGGGTGGGGCCCATGTGGTTCCCTTCCGCGGTGTGGTTGTAGACCACGTCAAGGATGACCTCAATATCGGCTTCGTGAAAAGCTTTGACCATGGCCTTAAACTCATCGACCTGCTCCCCGCGCGAGCGGGTGGCGTAGCCATCATGGGGCGCAAAGAAGCCGATGGTGTTATAACCCCAGTAATTGCTCAGCCCTCGATCCTGGAGCGAGGTGTCATTGATAAATTGGTGCACCGGCATAAGCTCAATAGCTGTCACCCCCAGGGAAGTGAAGTAATCAAGAACGGGTGGGTGAGTGAGGCCCTGGTAGGTACCGCGTAATTCTTCGGGAACGTCCGGGTGGCGCTGGGTGAAGCCCTTCACGTGCGTTTCATAAATAATGGTCTCGTTATATTCGTGCTTGGGCGGGCGGTCATAACCCCAATCGAAATAGGGACTGATGACCACGGAGACCGGCACGTGGCCTAGCGAATCCAAGGTGCACGGTTGCGAAGGGTCGTTGAAGTCGTAGGAAAAGACTTCCTGAGCATTGGTGATATTGCCTTCGATAGCTTTGGCGTAGGGATCCAGGAGGAACTTGGAAGGATCGCAACGCAGGCCCTGGGCCGGATCGTAGGGGCCGTGCACGCGGTATCCGTAACGCTGCCCGGGCCGAATCGAGGTGAGGTAACAATGCCAGACATTGGCATCAACTTCCCGCAGTTCCACGCGGGTTTCCTTGTTGTTATCGTCAAGTAGGCAGAGTTCGATTTTCTCAGCCACGGAGGAGTAGATCGCGAAATTCGTGCCGGTGCCGTCGAAAGTAGCGCCCAGCGGATACGGGTGTCCAGGCCAAATTCTCATACCTGAGTATCTCATATGAAAGTGGGAATCTACTGAAAATCTAGCGAAACGGTGGGCGATACTGGGTTCGAACCAGTGACCTCTTCGGTGTGAACGAAGCGCTCTACCACTGAGCTAATCGCCCGGGCGACCGTAACGGCCCGTGCATCACGCAAGCTTATAGGGGGTGGGCGGAGAAACTCAAATTTAACTAACGTGGTGTGCACCTCACTGTCCCGGTTTGACCGGGTGCGCGGAATGTCGCTATAGTTTTTCGATGTCATCGACGTCGCCGCGGCGGTTCCCGCCACGGTATAGCCTGGCCGGCAGGTTTGGTTAGTGATTGTTGATGGGCATGCGGATGTAGCTCAGTTGGTAGAGCGCAACCTTGCCAAGGTTGAGGTCGCGGGTTCGAGCCCCGTCATCCGCTCGGATGTGAAGAAAGGCAAAGCGGCACACGTGCCCATACTCCTCTCACGTATCCAGACGGTGGGTTGGCCGAGAGGCGAGGCAACGGCCTGCAAAGCCGTGTACACGGGTTCGAATCCCGTACCCACCTCGCGGGGCGATTGGCGCAGCGGGAGCGCGCTTCCCTGACACGGAAGAGGTCACTGGTTCGATCCCAGTATCGCCCACCACTATTTCCTTGCAGCGCCATTTTGACCCGGCTCTCACGGTTGGGTAAGCTAGTGGCTCGCTGTGAAACAGTGCGGATGTAGCTCAGTTGGTAGAGCGCAACCTTGCCAAGGTTGAGGTCGCGGGTTCGAGCCCCGTCATCCGCTCGGGCGATTGGCGCAGCGGGAGCGCGCTTCCCTGACACGGAAGAGGTCACTGGTTCGATCCCAGTATCGCCCACTATATTTATTCACCGGGTTATCTAGACAAAATGGTTGCTAATGACGGCGTACCGTTCTTGGATCCTGCCCGGAACTGCCGTGAACTGTGTCCTGGAAACAAAGCGTGCGGGAGAGCGCCGTTTCAGGGCGGTTTCGTGTCCCTTACGCACACTCTGTGAGGGGTGATGTCCCGAACTTACACTCTGCCTCGCCGGACCGCTCGGTTGCCCCGCAGATCTGGAGTACCGCGCCGGCGAGGAAGGTATGTTTTTCCGGGATGTACTTCGCATGTACGACAAACGCAGTACAGCTCTGAAAACACATACCACCCCTGCAGATGCCGGTGTGACTATTGAAGCTTGTGAGGCCCATGAGGTTCTCGAGGGAAGCCGCGGGATCCACCCGAAATCAAAGCGCAACGGCAACTACGTTAAGAAATTGTTTTGATGTCGTGGAGTTGCATCATGTGGGGCCCGTTGTCGTCAGGTTGCTTTTTATTGGTGCCACCGCTCATATCATCCACGCTTGTCCATGTCGAGCGGGTGATCGCTACAGAGCCGGGTAACAGAATAGACAGGGAAGTAAATGACCAAAGTCCCGGGTGGCCGCCTCAAGCTGGAAGCAATCATGCCATGAGCGTAAAAGCGCGCAACCACGCGGGAAAATGGCGTCGTCGTGCGGAAAAAGCGGGTGAAAAAAGTGCCGCGCGCGGCGGTGTGTTAGGTCTTCCTGACTATATTTTCCGCTATAGAGCGGGTAGACCTATATACGTAAACGAAAGGATGGATCAATGGCCGAAAAAGTTGTTATCGATGCTCTTCAGCGCACGCTGACCGATCTTATTGACCTCTCCCTGCAGGCTAAGCAGTACCACTGGAATATTCAGGGTGCGCGTTTCCGTGCTCTGCACCTTGCTCTTGATGAAGTCGTATCCGTCACCCGCACTGACCTTGATGAGGTTGCCGAACGTATCGCAACCATCGGTGGTTTCCCGGATGGCCGGGCCGTGACCGTGGCCAAGGAAAGCGGTCTCGATGATGCGGGTACCGGTCCCTTCAATGTGGACGATGTTTATACCGTGATGGCAGAAAAGCTCTACGGAGCGTCCCGGCGTATTCAGAATGACCTGTCCAAGGTGGACGAAGCCGATCCGCTCAGCGGTGACCTACTCATCGGGGTCGCTCGCAACCTGGAGCTGCAGGGCTGGTTCATGAAGGCCTCCGCGGTCGAAAACTAAGTCACCTGCGTCATACTGACGCTCACATTTGTGACTCTGAGCGAAGGGGACCATCCCACTGATATGTGGGGTGTGTCCCCTCCGTTGTGTTTATAACGGGTGCGTGAGCGTCCCAGCACTCTACCCGCGGTATGCGTGAGCTGTATCCCCTTCCGGGCCCCGGTGGTGATGCCCCGCGGGCGTGGCCGGAGTGAAACAGGTATCCTGGTGGGCGGGCATCCCCGGTCTGGATGCCGTGAAAAATAGAACTAAGGAGAAAACTATGCCCGCACGTCTATCCGTGGACGGCACCCTCGTCACCCTTGACGAACCGTGCCCGGGAACCGCCTATTTCGCCGCGGATCGCGCGATTATCGCCCTGAAAGTCAACGGGGAACTCAAGGATTTGGCCACGGATTTGACCACGCTGGACGGCGCCGAAGTGGAACCGGTGCGCATTGATTCCCCGGACGGGCTCAATATTCTCCGCCATTCCGCCACCCACGTGCTGGCCCAGGCTGTCCAGCAGATCTACCCGGATGCCAATCTGGGTATCGGTCCTTTTATTGAGGATGGCTTCTACTACGATTTCGGCAATATTGACCCGGTTACTCCGGAGATGCTGAAAGAACTCGAAAAGCGCATGAAGCGCATCGTTAAGGAAAATCAGCGTTTCGTGCGGCGCGAAGTCACCGAAGAAGAGGCGCGCCAGGAAGAAGCCTCCCAGCCCTATAAACTTGAGCTCATCACCACCAAGGGTCACGATGCGGATGGCGCCAGCGTAGAAGTGGGCCATGGCGGGCTCACCATGTACGACAATGTCAATCGCCACGGCGATGTGGTGTGGACCGATCTATGCCGCGGGCCCCACCTGCCTTCCACCAAGTTTATCGGCAATGGTTTTGCGCTCACCCGCGCTTCGGCCGCCTACTGGAAGGGGGATCAGAATAACGATCATCTCCAGCGCATCTACGGCACCGCGTGGCCGAGTAAAGAAGAACTGGATGCCTACCAGACCCGTATTGCGGAAGCCCAACGCCGGGACCACCGCCGGCTGGGAACCGAATTAGATCTTTTCTCCTTCCCCGATGAAATTGGCTCCGGGCTCCCGGTCTTCCACCCCAAGGGCGGCATTATCCGCATGGAAATGGAAAACTATTCTCGCCAGCGCCATATCGAAGCCGGTTACGATTTCGTCAATACTCCGCATATCACCAAAGGCCAGCTCTTCCAGACCTCCGGGCATCTGTCCTGGTACAAGGATGGTATGTTCCCGGCCATGCGGGTGGATGAGGATCAGGATTACTACCTCAAGCCGATGAACTGCCCCATGCACTCCCTTATTTATAAGGCGCGGGGGCGTTCCTACCGCGATCTCCCGCTGCGGCTCTTCGAATTCGGAACGGTGTATCGTTACGAAAAGTCCGGCGTTATCCACGGTCTCACCCGCGCCCGCGGTTTCACCCAGGACGATGCCCATATTTACACCACCCGCGAGCAGATGCGCGAGGAGCTCTCCTCACTGCTCACCTTTGTGCTGTCCCTCCTCAAGGACTACGGTCTCAACGATTTCTACCTGGAGCTATCCACGAAGGACCCCAAGAAGTTCATCGGGGATGACGACCTCTGGGAAGAAGCCACCCGCACCCTGGAAGAAGTGGCGCTATCCTCCGGTCTCGAGCTGGTGCCCGATCCGGAAGGAGCGGCCTTCTACGGCCCCAAGATTTCGGTGCAGGCACGTGATGCCATCGGACGTACCTGGCAGATGTCCACGATCCAGCTTGACTTCAACCTCCCGGAGCGTTTCGGCCTGGAATACACCGCGCCGGACGGCTCTCGCCAGCGCCCGGTCATGATCCACCGGGCCCTCTTCGGTTCCATCGAACGCTTCCTGGGTGTGTTGGTCGAGCACTACGCCGGGGCTTTTCCCGCCTGGCTCGCTCCCGTGCAGGTGCGCCTGGTGCCGGTGGCCGAAACCTTCAACGACTACTGCGAAGATATCGCCCGGCGCCTGCGTGAACAGCATATTCGCGCCGAAGTTGATACGTCCGATGATCGCTTCGGCAAGAAGATTCGGAACGCCGCGAAGGAGAAGATCCCCTTCACCCTCATTGCCGGTGGGGACGACGTCGATGCCGGTGCCGTGTCCTTCCGTTTCCGCGACGGCGAGCAGCATAACGGGGTTGCTATTGACGAAGCGATCGCGCATATCGTGGATGTGGTACGACGGCGCGCTAATGAGCCGGAAGCGGAGAAGTTCTAATGCTCTCCCGGAGCGGGCGGCCTCTGGCCCAGGCAATTTTCGGTCCCATTGCGCGCCTGTGCGTGCGCGCGGGGATCAGCGCCGACGCGGTGACGATCACCGGAACCGTGGCGGTGGTGGCCTGCGCGCTCATCCTCTATCCCCTCGGGCACCCCGTGTGGGCCTCCTGGATTATCGGTATCACCGTGATTTTCGACAGTCTTGACGGCCAAATTGCGAGGTTGACCGGAACCGCGTCCCGCTGGGGTGCCTTCCTGGACTCCACCCTGGACCGCCTGGCAGATTCCGCGATATTCTGCGGTATTCTCCTGTGGATCACGCGTTGGAGCATCGGGGCGACGGCCGGGCTCACCGACTGGCTGGCTCTGGCCTGCCTGGCGGCCCTCCCGGCCGCGCTGTGCACCTCCTACGCGCGCGCCCGCGCCGAAGCAGTGGGATTCACCGCGAATGTGGGGATCAGTGAACGCGCGGACCGGCTGGTTATCGTGCTGCTCGGGGCGCTGATTACCGGCTACGGGGCCAGTGCATGGGTGCTGCTGGTGGCTCTCGGTTATCTCGCGGTAGCCGGGTGGATCACGGTGGCCCAGCGCATGGTAACGGTCTACCGGCAGTCCCGCGCGGAGCACGGTGCTGGTGAGCGGGTCGGCCAGGGGAGCGGCCAGTGAATCTCGGCAATCTTCTTTTCCGTGCCACCGGGGCGGTGGCCCGGCTCCCCGAACCGGTGGGCCGCGGTCTCTTTGCCGCGGTCGGGACGGTCGCCGGAGCTCTGCCGCTGCGCGGAGCCCAGCAATTGCGCCGCAACCTCGCGCGGATACGCCCAGATGTGCGCGGCAGGGATGCCCGCCGGCTCAATCGCGCCGCCATGCGTTCCTATATGCGCTACTATTACGAAGCCCTGCGGCTGGGAAATTGGGAAGCCGACGACTTAGCGGCGCGGGTCATCGAGGACGGTCTCGATTCCGCTCGCGCGGAATTTGCCCGCGGCCATGCCCTCATCGGGGCGCTCATGCACATGGGCAATTGGGATATGGCCGGGGCGTGGTCGCGCTATTTCCTCGCACCTGTGCACACCCTGGTAGAAAAATTAGAACCCGCCGAGGTTTTCGAGCGCTTCGTGCGCCTGCGTGAAAATATTGGGATGGTTATCTATCCCGTGGTCAAAGGCGGTGGGGCGATTCACCGTCTCGCGGAGGATACCCGCCAGGCACCCATTCTCGCCCCGGTTCTGGCTGATCGTGATCTCACCGCCTCCGGTGTGGAAGTGGAATTCTTTGGGGAGAGTATGCTCGCCGCTGCCGGACCGGCGATCCTTGCCATAGATACCGGCTGCGCCGTCGTTCCTATTTTCTCCTACTACGTGAAAAGGGAACGTACCCGGGAAGTGCCCACCCGATGGCGGATGGTGTTGCGCAGCGGCGCACCCATCCGCGCGCGAGTGGACGCCGCGGCTTCCCCGCGCGAACGCCACGCAGAAATCGAGCGAATCACCCAGGAATGGATCACAGCTTTTGAAGGCGTGCTGGCTGAGCACCCTGAGGACTGGCATATGCTCCAGCCTGTTTTTGTCGCCGATTTGGACGGTGAACGCTATCGCACCAACCGTGAGAAAGCCGCCCGGGAACTTGCGTGCCGCCAAGCAGAGTACGACGCGAAGGAAGGAACGCCGTGAACATCGGGATTGCCTGCCCTTATTCGTGGGACGTGCCCGGGGGAGTGGGATTCCACATCCGGGATCTAGCCGAGGAGCTCATCGCCCGCGGACACAGTGTTTCGGTGATCGCCCCGAGTGAAGAAAACGAGGCGCTGCCCGATTACGTGGTACCGGTGGGAGCCTCCGTGGCGATTCCCTATAACGGTTCGGTAGCGCGCCTCTCCTTCGGTCCGCGAGTCAATCGGGCGGTACGCCGCTGGCTGCGGGAAGGGAATTTCGATGTGCTCCACGTGCACGAACCTTTCGTTCCTTCCGTTTCTATGCTTGCCCTCATGAGTGCGGAATGCCCGGTCGTCTCCACCCACCACACCGCCATGGACCGTTCCCGGGCCTTCGACCTCTTTTCTCCGGTGCTGCGCCCCATCCTGGAAAAGATCCAGGCGCGTATCGCGGTTTCCCAAGAAGCACGCCGTACCACGGTGCAGTATTTAGGTGGAGACGCTTTTATTATTCCCAATGGCGTATATACCGCCGATTTCGAAGTACCGCGTGATGCCCGCTTCACCGGCACGCCCGACTCGCCCACTTTCGGATTCCTCGGCCGTCTGGATGAGCCTCGCAAGGGTCTGCCGGTGCTGGCCGCTGCCGCCCCGCTCATCCTGCGCGACTACCCGCAGGCGCGCTTCTTCGTGGCCGGAAAAGGCGATGAGGGGGCAGCGCGGGAACTCTTCGGGGAGGCGGCCGCACGGGTGACGTTCCTCGGTCCCGTCAGCGATCCCGATAAAGCCGCCATGCTCGCCAGTGTGGACCTTTACGTAGCCCCCAATACCGGGGGTGAATCCTTCGGAATTATTCTTATCGAAGCAATGAGCGCGGGTGGTTTTGTGCTCGCCTCGGATATTCCCGCTTTTCGCGCGGTGTTGGGCGGGGGAACCTTCGGGGACCACTTCGCCAATGAAGACCCGGAGGATCTGGCCCGGGTGGCCGTGGCGGCTTTGCGTGATCCGCAACGCCGGGCTCGGGTGGCGCAGGCCGGCCAGGCCGAAGCCCAGCGTTACGACTGGTCCACTGTTGCCTCTCAAGTTTTTGCCGTCTATGAAACTGCGGTCCGCACCGCCCAGATGGAGGTAGAGCAGTGAATATATGGTGGTGGCTTGCCCTCGTCGCCGGCGTGGTGCTTCTCCTTCTCGGTCTGAGCGCGGTGGTGGCGGCCCGTCGCCTTGATCGCCTCCATACCACCCTCCTGAAATCGCGCCGCGCGGTGGAACAGGCGCTCGCCGCCCGCGCCCGCACCGCCTACGATATGGCTATGTCCGGGGAATTGGATATGGCCGGGGCTCTTATCCTCACCGATAGTGCCCAGCGGGTGCTCTCCGCCTCCATGCTTCCGGTGGTGGCGGACGGATTGGAAGCCTTACCCGGTGATATGCGCGATGATCTTCCCGATCCGGCCGTGGCAGCCCGCGAACGGCGCGCGGTGGAATCCGAGCTTTCCCGCGCCCTGCGACTCACCGTGGATGAGCTGGACCCGAACGATATCACCGATGCAGCCGCCCGTGAATTTTACCGGCGCCTCGAACGTGCCCGCCTCGATGTGCGCATGACACGCTCCTTCCATAATTCGCATGTGGACCAGGCTCGCCGGGTACGCAATTCCCGGATTCTCTCCATTTTTCCCATCGCCGGGCACGCCCCGGTCCCACAAACCATCGATATTGACGATGAGTAAGAGTTCCCGATGACCACCACTCCCCGGCGTGCTGCCCGCATTATCGCCCTGGATGAAGCCGGCCGCGTCCTCCTCATCCGCGGCCATGACCGGGACGATCCTTCCCACCGGTGGTGGTTCACGCCCGGTGGGGGACTGGAAGATACGGAAAGCCCCCAGCAGGCGGCGGTGCGGGAATTTCGGGAGGAGACCGGCGTCGTCGTAACTGAAACGGAACTTATCGGGCCGGTTCTGCGCCGGCACGCAACTTTTCGTTTTGCCCGTACCACCCTCAGCCAAGACGAAGAATTTTTCGCGGTGCGGCTGGACGCGGTGCGCGCCCGCGCGGCGGTGACCGGAAGCGGGCGGGCCTGGACCGCGGCGGAAGAAGAACTCCTCGACGTTATCGACTGGCGTGCCGGCGCGCAACTCGCTGGTTCCCCGAGGGAACGGGTGTATCCGGCGGGTCTCGCGGAGCTGGCGGCCCAGGTGCACGCCGGATGGGATGGGATTTGCCGCGAGCTTTGGGAGAACTAACCTCCCTGAACGGTACAGCTTAGGCGCGCTGCGGCCCAGGTAATAGTTCCCGGGCCTCGAACCGCGTACAATGGCTCCGGAAGTTTTTATCTACTCGGGAGGACACGTGTCAGGACACTCCAAGTGGGCAACCACTAAGCATAAGAAAGCCGCTAATGACGCCAAGCGCGGCAAGCTTTTCGCGCGTCTGGTCAAGAATATCGAAGTGGCAGCGGCAACCGGTGGTGGAGATCCCGCGGGCAATCCCACGCTCTTTGACGCGATCCGCAAAGCCAAGCAGAACTCGGTGCCGGCCGATAATATTGATCGCGCGGTTAAGCGTGGCTCGGGTGAAACTGATGATTCCATCCAGTATGAAGCCATTACTTACGAAGGTTACGGCCCGGGTGGGGTGGCTATCCTCATCGAATGCCTGACCGATAACCGCAATCGTGCCGCCTCGGATGTGCGTACCGCACTCACGCGCAATGGGGGGACCCTGGCGGATCCGGGTTCGGTTTCCTATCTCTTCAACCGTCGCGGTGTGGTGGAAGCGGTTAAAGGGGAGAACTCCGAGGATGACGTTCTCATGGCGGTTCTTGACGCCGGCGCCGAAGAAATTGAGGACGACGGCGAAACGTTCACCATTTACTGTGCTTCTAGCGATGTGGTAGCTGTGCGCACCGCGCTTCAGGAAGCCGGAATTGACTACAATTCCGCAGAATCACGCTTTGTTCCATCTACCAATGTTCCCCTGGATCGCGCCGGCGCGGAAAAGCTCCTCAAACTCACCGATGCGCTCGACGATGTCGATGATATTCAAGAGGTCTACACCAACGCGGATATCGCCGATGAGATCCTCGCTGAGCTCGAGGGTGAGTAGTGCGCATTCTGGGGATTGACCCGGGACTGACGCGCTGCGGGCTGGGAACCATTGACGCCGATGTGACGCGGCGGGTGCGTCTGGTGGATATGCGCGTGGCGCGCTCCCCGGTGGACCTGGCTCCGCATCGGCGTCTTCTCCTCATCGCGGATGAAATCGAGGCGGTGATCGCGGAATTTTCCCCCGAGGTCGTGGCGGTGGAACGCGTTTTCGCGCAGGAAAATGTGCGCTCGGTGACCTCAACCGCGCAGGTGGCCGGCATCGCTATGCTGGCTGCTGCCCGCGCCCAGCTTCCCCTCGGCTTGCATTCGCCCTCCGAAGTGAAGGCAGCGGTCACCGGTTCGGGGCGCGCCGGGAAACTCCAGGTGCAGAATATGGTTCAGCGGATTTTAGATCTGGCCGAGCTCCCGCGTCCCAAGGATGCCGCGGACGCCCTCGCCATTGCCATCACCCACGCTTGGCGCGGGGGCGCCCACGCCCTGGATGCCACGGTGGATAACGGTCAGCACGGTGGGGCCGGTACCCTCCCACGTGCCGAAGGAGCGGATTTAACCGCCGCGCAGCGCATGTGGGCGGGAGCTGAGCGCATGAGTCGGCGCGCCGGCGCGGTCTCCCCGCACCGCTCCGCTACCGGCTAGAGTCATGAGGAAGGAGCCCTGAGTGATTGCAAGTATTCGCGGAACTGTGAGCCGTGTTACCACCACTTTCGCGGTGATGGAGGTCGGCGGGTGGGGCGTCAAAGTTTTTGCGACGCCGGATACTCTCGCGCGCCTTCGCGAAGGCGCGGAAGCTTTTCTCTACACCTCGCTGGTTGCCAGCCGCGATGATCTTCCCTCCCTCTACGGTTTTAGCGAAGCGGACGAGCGCGACGTTTACGACATTATGCAAACGGTGTCCGGGATCGGCGCCAAAGTTGCGCTCGCTCTTCTCTCTGTCCACACCCCGAATGCTCTGCGCGCCGCCGTGCAATCCAAGGACGAAGCGGCTCTCACCCGGGTTCCCGGTATTGGCAAGAAGAGCGCCCAGCGCATTATTTTGGAGCTGGGCAATAAGCTTGGTCCGGCGCCGGTGGCGGCGGGTGAGACGGCCACCGCCGGGGCGGATCCCGATGCCGTGGTTGCCGGTCTGGTGGGACTGGGGTGGAAAGAAAGCGACGCCGTCGCCGCCTATGAAGAAGCGCGCGCGCAAGTACCGCAGGGCACCGTGGCCCAGCTGCTGCGCGCAAGTCTCCAAATACTAGGGGCCCGCCGATGAGCGAAGATATGTCCTTCGACGCCGGCCTGGTCTCCCCGGAAGCCAACGAAACGGAGCGTGCCGCCGAAGCGGCCCTGCGCCCGCGCCAGCTCTCCGAATTCGTGGGCCAGGATACCGTGCGTGACCAACTTTCTCTTGTGCTCCAGGCGGCGGTGCAGCGCGGGCGCACTCCCGATCACGTGCTCCTTTCCGGGCCGCCGGGTCTGGGGAAAACCACCCTCGCCATGATTATTGCGGCGGAAGTGGGCGGGGCGCTGCGCCTGACCTCCGGTCCGGCGATCCAGCATTCGGGAGACCTGGCTGCGATTCTTTCCTCCGTGCAGGAAAACGACGTCCTCTTCATCGATGAAATCCACCGCCTGGCCCGCAATGCCGAAGAAATGCTCTACCTGGCCATGGAAGATTTTCGGGTGGACGTGATGGTGGGGAAGGGACCGGGCGCCACCTCGATCCCGTTGCCGCTGCCTTTCTTCACGGTGGTAGGGGCGACGACGCGCGCCGGCTTGCTGCCCGCTCCCTTGCGTGATCGCTTTGGCTTTACGGCGCACCTGGAATATTACGAACAGCGCGACCTAGCCCGTATTGTGCGGCGTAATGCCGTTAAGCTCGGCCATAGCATTACCGAGGATGCCGCTCAGGAAATCGCCGGGCGTTCGCGCGGCACCCCGCGTATCGCCAACCGGCTGTTGCGCCGCGTCCAGGACTGGGCGCAGGTGCGCGGCACCGGGGAGCTGGACCTGAGGGCCGCGCGGGCCGCCCTCGACCTTTTCCAGGTGGATCCAGCCGGGTTGGATCGGCTTGACCGTGCGGTACTCGACGCGGTGTGTACCCGCTTTGGCGGTGGGCCGGTGGGCCTGACTACCCTGGCAGTTTCGGTGGGAGAAGAACCGGAAACGGTAGAGACGGTGGTGGAACCCTACCTGGTGCGCGAAGGCTATCTAGTGCGCACTCCGCGGGGGCGAATGGCGGCCCCGCGGGCCTGGACACATCTGGGTTTAACTCCGCCTACAGATTAGTTTCGTCACGGCCGCAGGTGTTTTCAGTTATGCACGGTAAACTGGCACGGTAATTATTGTCTTTTCCAAGGAGCTTTCGCGTGGAATTCGTCATCATGGGCGCCATCCTGGTGGGGATGGTTCTGTTCATGTCCCAGTCCAATAAGAAGGCCCGGGCACGTGCTGAAGAACACCGCAATAGCATTCTGGTGGTCGGCACAGATGTCATGACCACCGCGGGTTTTTACGGGCGCATTGTTGCTATTGACGGGGATGCGGTGACGCTCGAAAGTCCCTCCGGGGATGAAACTGTGTGGTCGCGCCTGGCTATTCGGGAGCAGGCCTCCATTCCCTTCGCGCCGGTCACTGAAGAAGAAGCGGCGGCGGAAGATGCTGCGGAAGCCGCTCGCCTGAGCGCTTCGGAGCTATCCGGAGCCGGCGCGAGCGATGCGGATAGTGCCGCGGGAACTGCTGCTTCCGCTAGTGCGGCGGCCCCGGAAGTGACCGGTCACGTGACTCCTCGGAGCACGGACTCGGCTTTTGGTGAAAAGAAAGATGAGTCGGGCTCGGCCTGGAAGTAAACACTATGTCTCAATCTAAAAATTCCGGCGTCCGGTTATCCTGGCGCCGGATCATTACCCTTGCGATCTTGGCGATCGCGCTCTTTGTCTCCCTGGGGGTGGGGTCGGCAACGGGCTCCGGATCGGAATCCCGGTGGACCCCGAATTTTGCTCTTGACCTCGAAGGGGGCACGGAGCTTATTCTCACCCCGAAGACCACGGATAATTCCGAGATCACTGCCGAAGATGTCAACCAGGCGATTGAAATTATTCGCCAGCGCGTGGACGCTTCGGGTGTGGCGGAAGCGGAAATTACCTCTCAGGGTGGCTCAAATATTGTGGTGGGTCTGCCCGGGCATCCCAGTCAGGAAACCCTCGACCTCGTGCGTAATTCCGCGGTGTTGCGGATGCGCCCGGTGCTCGCCATGGCGAATCCGGGAACCATGAAGGGCGAGGGGGAGAATGCCGCACCCCTGACCGGCACCGCGCTGGAAGAAGCGGCCATGAAGGCTGCCGACGCAGATGGAGACGGCAAGCTCTCCACCACTCCGCCCAGCCAGCCGAGCAACGCCTCGGATCCAGCTTGGGCGAAAACCGAGCGGGTCACCTACGATGCGCTGACCTTGGATTGCACCGCAGAGAACCCGGCTACCGCCCCGGAAGAAAACCCGGATACCGCGCTGGTGGCCTGCGGGCAAAGCAAGGATTCTAAAACGGGCGAGGTCACGCCGTTTAAGTACGTGCTCGGCCCGGCCGAGATTGCCGGAACGAACCTGACCCGGGCCACGTCAGGTTTCGATCAGCAGCAGGGCCAGTGGATTGTACAGTTGGAATTCGATAACGAGGGCGCGCAGAAGTTCTCTGAAGTGACCGGGCGGCTGGTGGGCCTGAAGAGTCCACAAAACCAATTCGCTATCGTTCTAGACGGGCGCGTTATTTCCTCCGCGGTTCCGCAAACCCAGATTTCAGGCGGGCAGGCCGTTATTAACGGTTCCGGCATTAACGCGACGACGTCGCGGGTGCTGGCCAACCAGCTGCAATTCGGTTCGCTACCCCTGGAATTTGAGGTGCAATCCGAACAGCAAATTTCGGCCACCCTCGGTTCTGAATCGCTGCGCGCGGGCCTGGTGGCCGGGCTGATCGGTCTTGTGCTTATTGTTCTTTACCTGATTTGGCAGTACCATGCCCTCGCTATTGTGGCTATCGGCTCGGTGGTGCTTGCCACGGGCTTGTCATACGGGGTTATTTGTTTACTGTCCTGGGTGATGGGTTACCGCTTGTCAATGGCCGGCGTCGTCGGTCTGGTTATTTCTATCGGTATCACGGTCGATTCCTTCATTGTGTTCTTCGAACGTATTCGGGATGAGATTCGTGACGGGCACGCGGTACGTACCGCGGTGCAGCGCGGATGGAAGCGCGCAACCCGCACGATTATCGCCTCTGATTCCGTCAACCTTATTGCCGCCGGGGTTCTCTACTTCATTGCAGTGGGCTCGGTGCGCGGTTTCGCCTTCACTTTGGGGCTCACCACGATCCTCGACCTCGTTGTCGTCTTTATGTTTACCTATCCGCTTATGACGCTGCTGGTGCGCACTAAGTTCTTCGGCGGGGGGCACCCGGCATCGGGTATGTCCGCCAAGCATTTGGCGCATACCCCGGCGTACCGCGGCCGTAAGGTTCCCGGGGAAGGCTCGCTTGCTGAGCGTCGCACCCGCGAGCGTCGGGCCGCTCTCCCCGCGAGCAGCGAGGGAAAGGAGAACGCCTAATGTCGATGTACAGCTTAGGTAATGATCTCTACTCTGGGCGGCGCAGCTTCAAAATTGTGCAGCGGCGCAAGACCTGGTACACCATCGCGATTATTTGCGTTATCGCCTCGTTTATCGCGCTCTTCACCCGCGGGCTCAATATGGGTATTGAGTTCACCGGTGGATCCCAGTTCACGGTCTCGGGGGCACAAACCACCGATCAGCGCCTCGCCTCGGATATCATGGCCCGCCACGGCGGGGATGCAGCCGCTCGCGTAGCCCAGGTAGGTGAGAACTCCCTGCGCATCCAAACCTCGGCGAATGCTGATGGTACCGGCGTGGGCAATGCGGAAACAGAAGCGATCCGCACGGAATTGGCTGAAGCATACGGAACCTCCGTTCAGGATGTCACCTCCACCTATATCGGCCCGGTGTGGGGCCAGGATATTTCCACGAAGGCCCTCCAGGGTTTCGTGGTCTTTATCGTGCTGGTGCTCCTCGCGCTGTGGGCTTATATGCGATCCTGGCGCAATGCCCTGGGCGCAATTGTTGCGCTCTTCCACGACCTTGTGGTGACGGTGGGTATTTACTGTCTCTTTGGATTCGAATTCACGCCGTCCACCGTGATTGGTCTGCTGACGATCCTCGGCTACTCCCTGTACGACACCGTGGTGGTTTTCGATAAGGTCCGTGAAAATACCGAGCACGTGCTGCGTCAGCACCGTGTGACCTTCGGGGAGTCCACGAACCACGCCGTCAACCAGACTCTCATCCGCTCCATCAACACCTCGGTCACCTCGATTATGCCGGTGGCATCCATTCTGTTCATCGGGGTGTACCTTATGGGCGCGGGTACCTTGCGCGATCTTGCGCTGGTGCTCTTCGTCGGTCTGCTGCTCTCGGCGTACTCGTCCATTTTCTTGGCGGCGCCGCTCGCCGTCACCCTGACGAATGCCGATCCGCGCATCAAGGCCCATAACGCGGAAGTGGCTGCTGCGCGCGCCGAACGTGTTGAGGCCGGTGTTGCGGAAGAGGACGTCGTCTCCGCGGTGCTCGAACCTGGCCACCATCTTGGTAATACCGCGCAGCCGCGCCGCAAGAAGAGGAGCAAGAAGTGAGCACTGCGTTTTCTTCGCAACTCGTGGAACTAGCGGCCAGTCGGGTGCGAGAACGTGAAAACTTCCCGGCGCCCGGGGTTATCTTTCGTGATATCACCCCGCTGATAGCAGACGGTGAAGCATTCCACCTCTTTATTGATGAGCTGGCCCGCCATTACGAAGGTAAGATCGACGCCGTTGCCGGGCTGGAATCACGCGGATTTATTTTGTCCGCGCCGCTGGCGTACGCCATGGGGCTGGGAATGGTCACCATCCGCAAAGCCGGGCGGTTGCCCGGGCCGGTTATCGGGGTTGATTATGAACTGGAATACGGTTCGGCCCGCATGGAGGTTCAGCCCTTTAATATTGAAGATGGACAGCGCGTTCTTATCATCGATGACGTTCTCGCCACCGGTGGAACCGCGAATGCAGCCTGTGAGCTGGTGGAAAGCTCGGGCGGGATTGTGGCCGGCCTGTGCATGCTCATTGAGCTGGCGGGTATGGGCGGTCGGGAGCGTCTGGCCGGTAGGCAGGTCGAAGCGGTGCTAACCTTCGATTAACGCAAGAGGGGAGTGGGGCATGTCGGAATCGCAGGGTCCGCGGGTACTATCGCGGCTATCGTGGTTGACCGGACGCACGGCCAGCCAGGTTCCTGATGCCCTGGAACCCCTTATGCGCGCCCTGGGTAATGTTGATAAGGAACGCATTATCCGGGCGTATAACGTGGCGGAGGAATGCCACCGTGGCCAGAAGCGGCGCTCGGGAGAGCCGTATATTACGCATCCGGTCGCGGTGGCAACCATCCTCGCCGAACTCGGAATGGACGAGGATACCCTCGTGGGTGCTCTCCTCCACGACACCGTGGAAGATACCGGATATACCCTCGAGCAGGTCCGGGATAATTTCGGCTCCACCGTGGAACTGCTCGTGGACGGAGTCACGAAGCTCGATAAGGTCGAATACGGAGAAGCAGCGCAGGCGGAAACGGTGCGCAAAATGGTGATCGCGATGTCCAAAGACATCCGCGTGCTTCTCATTAAACTTGCCGACCGGCTCCATAATGCCCGCACCTGGCGTTTCATGCCGCAGGAAAAGGCACGATCCAAGGCACATGAAACCCTGGAGATCTACGCGCCCCTCGCGCACCGCCTCGGCATGAATTCCATTAAATGGGAACTCGAGGACCTCTCTTTTAAAACCATGTACCCGGAGGTCTACGCCGAAATTGAATCCCTGGTGCAAGAACGCACCCCGGAACGCGAAGCGTATATCGCGAAAATCAAGGCCATTTTGGAGCGGGAGCTCAAGAGTTCCCATATTAAATGCACGATTACCGGTCGCCCTAAGCACTATTACTCCATCTACCAGAAGATGATTTTGCGGGGTAAGGACTTCGAAGATATTTATGACCTCGTGGGAGTGCGGGTACTCGTGGAAACTATCCCGGACTGCTACGCGGTGCTGGGTGTTGCCAATACTATTTTCACGCCCATTCAGGGGCGGATCAAGGACTATATCACCACCCCTAAATTCAACCTCTACCAGTCGATTCACACCACGGTTATCGGCCCGGATAACCGCTCTCTTGAAATTCAGATCCGTACCTACGATATGCATAGGCGCGCGGAATACGGAGTGGCAGCGCACTGGCGGTATAAGGAAAACCCGAATGCCACCAAGCGCGGGGGCGGGACCGCGAAAGTCGACGAAGAAACAACCCAGCTCAACTGGCTACGCCAGCTAGTTGATTGGCAGCGGGAAACCGCGGACCCGGCAGAATTCCTCGAGTCGCTCTCCTATGAGATCTCCGGTAATAAGGTGTACGTGTTCACTCCGGCCGGGGAAGTTATGGAGCTCCCCACCGGAGCCACCCCGGTCGATTTCGCCTATGCTGTCCACACGGAAGTGGGGCATCGTACGGTGGGGGCGCGGGTGAATGATCGTCTCGTCACCCTCGATCACAAGCTGGAATCCGGGGATACGGTTGAGATTATTACCGCGAAAAGCCCGGATGCCGGACCTTCCCTCGGCTGGCTTGATTTCGTGGCAAGTCCGCGTGCCCGCGCCAAGATCCGGGTGTGGTTCAAGAAGAGTCGCCGGGATGAAGCGGTAGAAGAGGGCAAGGATAAGCTTGCCCGCGCCATCCGTAAACGTAACCAACCCGTCCAGCGCCTCATGAGCCATGACACACTCGCGGAAGTAGCGCGGGAGGCCGGACGCAGTTCCGTCGATGACCTGTACGCGGGTATTGGGGAAGGGGATATCTCCCCCGAAACGGTGGTGCGTAACCTCATTACCTCCCAGGGCGGGCAGGCCGGGGTGGAGGAAACTCTCGCGGAGGCAGTGACTCCGAACCGTATTTCACGGCGGCGGAGCACGGCCAGCACCGATAACGCTGTGGTGGTCCAAGGTATGGAAGCCGGGGATGTTATGGTCAAGCTAGCCCGCTGCTGCACCCCGGTTCCCCCCGATTCCATCGTTGGTTTCGTGACTCGCGGCTCGGGTGTGTCCATCCACCGCGCGGATTGCCCGAATGTGGAGCAGTTGCAAAAGCAACCGGAACGATTCCTCGAGGTGCACTGGGCTGATGATTCCGAAGCGGTGTACGTTATCCAGGTCCAGGTGGACGCACTCGACCGGCAGGGCTTACTCTCCGATATTTCCCGAGCGCTCCTGGATAACGGGGTGAATCTTCTGGCCGGCAATATGATGACCACGAAAGAACGCATGGTGCGTAACACCTTCACCTTTGAGATGGCCGATCCGCATCACCTAGCTCGGGTGCTGGCAGATCTACGCAAGATTGAAGGCGTGTACGATGCGTACCGGGTGACTAATTCCAAGCCCGCTAATCAGCGCCGGGTGGAATCTCCGCGTGCATAGCGCGGATTCGCCGCGGTTACGGCACGGAGCTGAACGCCGGAAGCTCCTGGTCGCTCCCGTGCTTAGCGCTGGGCAATAGCATGCACAGCCGCACGCGCTGCGGCGAGGTGCCGGCCGGTCAGGTTTTCTGCCGCCGCTTCCCACCCATCAGCTTCTAGAAGGCGCTGCCGCGCCACCTCCAGAGCACAGGTAATTGCTACGTCCAGCTCTTCCTGGCGAAAAATATCCGTGATGGTACGTGGCAGCGTGGTTAAGCACAAGCCGGCTATCGATTGGCGCTCCTCGGGTGCCGGCTTGCGGATAGTCCGTGACTTAGCTCGCACGCTACAGATCCGAATCAGCCGGTCCGCGGGCCAGTAACCGGTATAAACCCACATTGCGCTCAGTGTGGTGGCAATGCTATCCCGCCCCAGTACCTGCGCAAGAAGAGAAGCCCGCAGCGGCGCATAGGCGGCACAATCAGCCGCGCACACTAACCCGGGAGCGTATTCCACCAGCAAGCCAGCGTTAATATCCAGGCGCTGCACCCCGTCCACATACATACCGAGAGTGTGTGGTGGTGAATAAAATAATGCAAGCCGCTCTCCCCAGGCGGGGAGAGCGGCTTGCATTTATCCACAGGTAGGAAAAAGTTACAGATCCTTATTTACCTGCTCGAGCCAGGCCACGCGGGCGGCCCGCGCCTCGTTTAGCTCGGTGAGCTTCTTTTCATCACCGGCCTGTCGGGCCTGGGCGATTTCCTCATCGAGTTCGGCGATAAGCGCTTCGAGCTGTGCGGCCATACCGGAAGAACGCTGCTGCTTTTCCGGGTCGGTACGGTTCCAGCGGTCGTTTTCCGCCGCGCGAATCTTTTCCTCAATTTCCCGCATCCGGCCCTCGGTCCGGGCGATATCACCGCGGGCCACAAAGCCGATCTCATCCCAGCGTTCCCCGATCTCACGGAGCTTTTCGCGGGCTTCATCAACATTGGTAATGGGAAGGAGAGCTTCAGCTTCCGCCACCAATTCGAGCTTCGCGGCCAAATTTTCCGCGTACTGGCTATCCACCTGGCTGAAATGCGCATCCCGAGCGTCGTAGAAAGGTTGGCGAGCGGCCATGAAACGCTCCCAGAGCTTATCGTCATCGCGGCGCCCGGCCCGCCCTGCCCGCTTCCATTCATCCATGAGTTCGCGGTAGCGATCCCCGGTTTCCCGCCAATCGGTGGAGGAGGAGAGCGTGGCGGCCTCCGCAATGAGCTTTTCCTTGGTGGCCTTCACCTGGCTGCGGCGTACATCCAGTTCCTTATAGTGGTTGCGCCGGGCGCGATCAAAGGTGGAGCGGGCAGTAGCAAAGCGCCGCCACAGTGCTTCTTCGGTGGGACGATCAATGCGCGCACCCTGGCGCTGGGCCCGTTTCCAACTTTCGAAAAGATCATTGAGCTCAGCGCGGGTATTCTGCCAGTGGATGGTGTGCGGATTCGCGTTGGCGAGTTCCTCAGCGCGTTCCACAATCTGGGTTCGCTCCTGGAGAGCAGCTTCCTTGGCGGCGGCGCGCTGAGCCGCGTATTCCTTGGCGCGCAGCGCCACGACTTCTTCGAGCTTATCCAAGCGAGTGCGCAGCGCCGCGATATCACCCACCGCGGCCGGTTCGGCCAGTTCCTTGCGTAGGGATGCAATTGACTTGCGGCTTTCTTCGGGGGATACGTGGTGGGCACGCGTTTCTGCCAGACTTACCTGGGTATCCAGGTCAATATAGCGGCGAATATAGAATTCCAGGGCATCATCTTCGGTGCCGGAAGCCGCGTAATGGCCAACGACCCGTTCGGTATCGCCATCCTTAAGCCACACCTTCCCTTCGTCGTCCACGCGTCCGAAAGGACGGGCTTTGGCGACGGCGGCCGGATCCAGCGGCGCGGGAGCGGGCTGAGCGGGATGAGCTGTGGACATTGTTACTCCTTGTGGAGAAAGAGGCGTGAGGTACACGCCGCGGGACAACTTTAATTCTTACGGTATACCACAATTGTGCCACGGAGAAAGGGATTCCGGGTGCCAGTAGGAAAAAATCGGGAGAAAGGATACGGTTAATGCATGATTTTCTTGCGGTATTCCAATACTGCCCTGGAGGCGAATTGTTATATCATGGCCGACCCTACTCATCGGGTTGCCCTGGTTGTTGATGCGGGAGCTGGCAGCGCCGCGTGGGTAGAACGCACCCTGGCAGCCCGTCATTTGCGCCTGGGCGCCGTACTGGCCACGCACGGGCACGGGGATCATGTGTGGGATGCCGGGGTGGTGGCCGGCTCAAGCGTGCCGTGCTTTATCGCTGAGCCTGACGCATACCGGCTGGATAATCCGATCGCCAATGCTTTTTACGCGCCGCTCGTCCTGGCCGCCACCGGGGGGCGTTCCTGGGTGAAACCGGAAAAGATCGTGCCTCTTCCCGAAGAAATATACGCGGAGGGAATGGAGCTGGTTCCCGGTGTGCACCTGCGCGCCATCGCTACCCCGGGGCATACCGAGGGCTCGACAGTTTTTCTCTTCTCGGGGCGCTTCGAAGCGGATCCAGAAACTCCGCAGCTTCCCGATTGGGGTTTCGGGGAGAATTTCATGATCACCGGAGATGTGCTCTTCCGGGACGGAGTGGGCCGCACCGACCTCGCGGGCGGGAACGATGCGCAGATGCGCGCTTCCTTGCGCACCATCGTTGCCGAGGTGGACGGCTCCACGATTTTCTTCCCCGGCCACGGCAAACCCTCCACCCTGGCGCGCGAGCTCAAAGCCTCACCGTACCTGCGCGCCTATATCGCGATGAAGTGAAAGAATAGTACCTATGAAAATTGCGCCGATTTCCGGTTTCCCCGAATGGCTTCCGCAAGCCCGTATCGTGGAACAGAAAGTTCTTGACACCCTGCGTTCCACCTTTGAACTCCACGGTTTTTCGGGGGTGGAAACTCGCGCCGTCGAACCTATGGATCAGCTGCTGCGCAAGGGCGAAACTTCCAAAGAAGTGTATGTGCTGCGCCGCCTCCAGGGGGAGGAAGGCCAGGATTCCGGCCTCGGTCTTCATTTCGATCTCACCGTGCCGCTGGCCCGTTACGTGCTGGAAAACGCCGGAAAACTCGATTTCCCCTTCAAGCGCTACCAAATCCAGAAGGTCTGGCGCGGCGAACGCCCCCAGGACGGGCGCTTCCGGGAGTTTTACCAGGCTGATGTTGATGTGGTTGGCCAGGACTCCCTCGCCTTCCACCACGATATTGAGTTGCCGCTCGTCATGGTTGATGCGTTGAGCAAGCTTCCCATCCCAAGGGTGCGGGTGCGTGCCTCGAACCGTAAACTCGCCCAGGGCTTCTACGAAGCGATCGGGCTGGAAAATACCGAGGAAACCCTGCGAATCCTAGATAAGCTCGACAAGGTCGGCCCGCACGTGGTGACCGAGTTACTCTCCGAACACGTGGGTGCAAGCGCGGAGCAGGCGCAACTTGCCTTGAGCTTGGCGGGTATCATCACCGAGGATGCCTCCTTCGTAGACAGAGTCCGCGCGCTTGGTGCGTCGTCGTCGCTCTTGGACGAAGGCCTGGAAGAACTAGCAACACTCGTCACCGAAGCGAACTCTCTCATACCCGGTTCGGTCAGCGCGGATCTGTCTATTGCACGCGGTCTGGACTACTACACCGGTTCTGTTTTCGAATCGACGGTGGAAGGTCACGCAGATCTTGGCTCGGTATGCTCGGGTGGGCGCTACGATAACCTGGCAACGGCCGGTAACCGCAGCTATCCGGGCGTGGGCCTGTCCATCGGGGTATCGCGCCTGCTCGCACGTTTCCTGCACCAGGATCTGCTGCGTGCTAGCCGCAAGGTTCCCACGGCCGTGTACGTGGCGGTCAACGATGAATCCGAACGTCACCATGCCTCCACCATCGCGGCACGTTTGCGTGCCCGCGGTATTCCGGCGGACGTCTCGCATAACGCCACGAAATTCGGTAAGCAGATTAAAGCGGCTGATAAGCGCGGTATTCCCTTTGTGTGGTTTACAACGGCGGAAGGCGAGCAGGTTCGTGATGTGCGCTCGGGCACCCAGGTCCCCGCTGACCCGGACACCTGGACTCCGCCGGAAGAAGATCGCTACCCGCGGGTGATTATGCCGTGAGTCGCCTGCTTTCCCTTGAGCGGGTGCGCCAGGCGCTGGAAGACCTGAGGTTCCCACTGCCCACCCCGGGGGCGGCAGACGGGCGCGATGCTCGCACCGACGGTCTCCACCAGCTTGATGACTACGTGCTCCCGCGCCTGCGCTCCCTGGATGCGCCGCTGGTGGCCGTGGTGGGCGGATCTACGGGCTCGGGTAAATCGGCCCTGGTGAACGCCCTCGTGGGTGCACCGGTGACACCATCTTCCGCGCTGCGCCCCACTACCCGGATCCCGGTGCTCGCCCACGCTCCCGGGGAGGGAGCATGGTTTTCCGGCGACCGTATTTTCCCCGGGCTGGCTCGTTTGAATGGCGACGGCGCAGCGCTTGCGCCAGAACGTTCCGGCAAGGGCGCAGCGGTGGTTGTGAGCGACGGCGCAGCAGCGGTTGGTAGCGCGCGGGCGGCGAAAGCGAGCGGTGACATCCGCTTGGTGGAATCACCTCGTATCCCGCGGGGCCTGGCACTGGTGGATTCTCCGGATATTGACTCAGTCGAGGGGGATAACCGTAGATTGGCCGGCCAGCTTCTCCAAGCGGCTGACTTGTGGGTTTTTGTTACCACCGCCGCGCGTTATTCGGATGCGATTCCATGGGCCCTCCTCGATGAAGCAGCCGAGCGCAATATTGTCATTGCCGTTGTCCTCAATAGGGTTCCTGTTGGGGATGCCGCGGCGATTCGCCCCGATTTGATCCGCAGGCTTGAGGAACGCGGTTTGGGAAGCGCCCCGCTCTTTGTGATAACCGAGTACCCGGGGGCGCCGGGCATTCCGGAGGCCGATGTGGCTCCGCTGCGTGAGTGGCTCGCCGGGCTCGCCCGTGATGAACGTTCGCGTGCCTCGGTAGCGCGCCAAACTCTCACCGGGGCGCTCGCTAGCCTGGCCGATACCTGCGCCCAGGCCCGCGACTCTTATCTCGAACAGATCGAGGAAGCCGAACGCTTAGACACAGAGGTCAGTGCTGCGCTGAAAGAGGCACGTGCCCGAATAGAATCCGGTATCGCGGATGGTACCGTGTTGCGCGGCGAGGTGCTGCGTCGCTGGCATGAGATGCTCGGCAGCGGGCAGTGGGCTCGCGCTGTGCAGGCAGGTGTCACGCGTTGGCGTGATCGGCTGAGCTCGCGGCGTACCGCTAGCCGGAACGCAAGCGAAGAAGCCGTGGGAGAGGCCATCGAAGACTCCCTCACCGATATGCTCCTCACCGCGGACGCCGGCCTGGCTACTTGCCTTACCACCGAATTGGAGCGCAGCGCAGCGGGTGCGGGAATAGTTCTCGCTGTTGAGTCCCGGGGCGCGGAGGCCGGTTCCGAGCGCGATACCGCGGCGGGAGATGCCGGGCATGATGCCGCGGTAGGCGGGGCTATCGAAGCCGGCAGGGATCGCGCGGCTCGCCGGGACGCTGCCGGAGCCCTGGTCCGTGATTGGCGCCGCTCTCTCATGGATATGCTCGGCGAGCAGGGACACGGCAAGCAGCTCACCGCACGCGTCGTTTCCCTCGGTATTAATGCGGTGGGCGTCGCGCTCATGCTGGTTGTTTTTGCTCACTCCGCCGGTCTTACCGGTGGAGAAGTAGCTATCGCCGGGGGAACGGCCGTGGTAGCGCAGCGCGTTTTGGAAGCTATTTTCGGCGACGACGCTGTTCGCCGCATGGCCGCTTCCGCTACCGAGGATCTCCTCGGGCGCGCAGAAGAGTTCTTCGCGGCCACGGCCGCACCCTATCGAGAGGAAATCGCGCGCTTGGGAGTCAGCACAGATGCTCTGAATGAGCTAGATGAGGCGATGCGTAGCGCGGAAGGGAGGCGCGGATGGATCTCCCCACTGGATTAAAGAACCTGGAGCAGGCCCTCGACCTGGGTGGTGCCTACCTTGATGAGTCGGTGCGTGCCCAGGCGCGCGATGTGCTAACCCGCGCGCGCCAGCGCGGTCTGATAGGAACCGAACGCACCGTGGTGGCTCTGGCAGGCGCCACCGGCTCGGGTAAGTCATCCCTGCTTAACGCCATTGTGGGACAGGAGGTGGCCGGGGTGGCCGCCACCCGTCCAGCCACCCGCGCACCTCTAGGAGTATCGGGGCGCCATGCCTCTGATGTCCTCGATTGGCTCGGGGTGCGCGAACGTAAAGTGCTGCTCCAGCTAGCTCCCGATACCACCGCCAATCTGGTGCTTGTGGACCTGCCGGATATTGATTCCACGGCGGATACCCATCGCGTCCAGGCCGAGCGTATTATTGCCCGAGCCGATGTGGTTATCTGGGTACTCGACCCCCAAAAATACGCGGATGCCGTGGTTCACGAAGACTTCTTGGCCGCGATGAGCGAATATCATTCGTCTCTCCTCATCGTCATCAATCAAGTTGATCGTCTCGGTGCTGGTGATGAAGAAGCTATTGTCGCGGATCTGGGGCGTATTCTCGTCACCGAAGGCGTGAGCGCGGATATTGTGGCGGCCTCGGCACTCACCGGGCGCGGCATCGAAGAGATTCGCGGGGCGCTGGTAGAAATCGCGGCGGGGAAGAGAGCTGCGGCAGAAAAACTCGCCGCGGATGTGCGGACCGCGGGAGCCGCGCTCACGGAGAACCTCATTTACCAGGGCGGCTATCCGCGTGACCTCACCGATATTGCCGGGGTGGATGAGCTCGTTAGCGGGCTGGCTCGGGCCGGCGGGCTCAGCTCCGCAGCACGCGAAGCGGCAGGACATTACCGGAGGGCGGCACGGCGTGCCACCGCCTGGCCGCCGCTGCGCGGGCGGGGTAGGCGAGCCCTTCCCGGTGGCAGAAACGGAAGCGGCGCAGATATTATGCGTAGTTCCGCAGCGGGAGTTACGTCTCATTCGGCCGCCACTACCGATACGGGTGCCAGGCCATATGTGGCGGGCAGCGTTGCGGCAGTGGCTAGCTCCGGAGCCGTGGAAAACACTCGGGTAACTTTGGCCGAATTCACCACCCAAGTTACCCGTTTTCTCCCGCGTTCCTGGCGCGGGGCGGTACGCGATGAGAGTTCCCGGCAAGCTGCGCGGCTCGCCGATAACATCGCCCGGATAATCGCGCGGGAAAGCCAGGCCTGGCACCGGCCGCGCTGGTGGGGCTGCGCCGCGGCCCTCCAATGGCTCGCTTTCGCCGCTCTGATGCTGGGAGCGCTAGGACTAGCCGCCGGAATCATCACCGAGGTCGGGGGAGTGACCCTTCCGCTGGGGCTGCGTCGGGCGAGCCTGATCTGCTTGGTGGCCGGTTCCGTATGCGGCGTCGTCGTAAGTATGAGCGCGAGGGCCGCACGCACGCGCGGGGCGCAGCGCCTGGAACGGCAGGTGAGCACCCGGGCGCGCGCCGCTATCGAAACCGAAGTTCGCGAAAACGTGCTGGTGCCGTTCCGCACGGAAATGGAACGCTACCGAGACTTTGCGCGCGCCGTGGCATCATTAATGCGGGTGTCTGCCTGACTCGGGCCGACACCCGCCGCGTGTAATGCAAGAACTTGCATGCGCGTGTATGATTATAATGCAAGGGAGTGCGGGCCGCCGGTTCGCGCTCCCGGTGATGCGAAAGGATCATTGTGACCGCCGGAATTCCTTCGAGTCGCACCGCCCGCCAAGGGCTTATCGCCTCGATTCTGGATGCTCATCTCATCGGTTCCCAAAATGAACTGCGGGAGTATCTCATACGTGCCGGGGTGGATGTCACCCAGGCTACGCTCTCCCGTGATTTAGACGATTTGGGGGCCGTTAAGATCCGGGTGGACGGATCGATGGCATATCGCATCGCTGACCAGACGATGGATACCGGGGAGCGCCTGGCGCGGTGGGCTCGTGAAATACTGCTCAGCGCCGAATGTGCTCTCAACCAGATCGTGTTGCGCACCCCGCCCGGGGCCGCGCAGCTACTCGCCGCCGGGATTGACCGGGCGCGCTTGGATGGCGTGCTCGGGTGCGTTGCCGGAGACGACACCGTGCTGGTCATTGCCCGTAGCGAAGAACGCGCGGTAGAGATCAGGCAACACCTCCTCTCAATGGGGGAGAAAAAGGAGTAATAATGGCGAAGGAGCGGGTAGTTCTCGCCTATTCGGGCGGACTGGATACCTCGGTGGCGATCGGCTGGATCGGGGAACGAACCGGAGCCGAAGTCATCACGGTCGCCGTGGATGTAGGCCAGGGGGGCGAGGATCTGGAGACCATTCGCCAACGCGCCCTCGATTGCGGGGCCGTGGAAGCCTATATCGCCGATGCCCGCGATGAATTCGCCAGCGAATACTGCATGCCGGCCCTCAAGGCCGGGGCGCTCTATATGGACGCCTACCCGCTTATTTCCGCGATTTCCCGTCCGGTCATCGTGAAGCACCTGGTGGCAGCGGCCCGGCAATTCGGGGCGAGTACGGTAGCGCACGGATGCACCGGAAAAGGCAATGACCAGGTACGTTTCGAAAACGGCATTACCCAGTTGGGACCGGATCTGGCCTGCCTATCCCCGGTGCGTGACCTCGCGCTCACCCGCGAATTCGCTATTGATTACGCCAATAAGCACAATTTGCCCATCGAAACCACCCACCATAATCCCTTCTCCATTGACCAGAATGTGTGGGGCCGGGCTATTGAAACCGGGTACCTCGAAGATCTATGGAATGCACCCACGAAGGATGTGTATACCTACACGGATGATCCGACCTACCCGCCATTGCCTGATGAAGTGATTATCACCTTTGAGGGCGGTATTCCGGTTAAGATCGACGGCGAAGCAGTCACTCCGCTGCAAGCTATTGAGCAGCTCAATAAGCGGGCTGGAAAGCAGGGGATTGGCCGGATTGATGTGGTTGAAGACCGCTATGTCGGTATTAAATCCCGTGAGATTTACGAGGCACCGGGTGCCATGGCGCTGCTCACCGCGCATAAGGAACTCGAGAACGTGACGATGGATCGCGAGCAAGCTCGTTTCAAGCGTACGGTCGCAGATCGCTGGGCGGATATCGTATACGAAGGCCAGTGGTTCTCCCCACTTAAGCGCTCCCTCGATGCTTATATCGAAGATACCCAGCGTTATGTCTCCGGTGATATTCGTATGGTTATGCATGGCGGGCGCGCTACCGTCACCGGGCGACGCTCGGAGGCTTCGCTTTACGATTTCAATTTGGCTACTTACGATGCCGGTGACTCCTTCGACCAGTCCCACGCGAAGGGCTTCATCGAATTGACCGGGCTGCCCGCGAAACTTGCAGCCGCTCGCGATGTTACCTTCGGGCGCGGGGTGGCTATCCCGCCCGCGCGGCTGAACTAGTGAGGCGCGTGAGCTCGACCGAACTAAGTTTTGCTCGCGCGGCGAGGTTCCCGGCGAGCAGCTACAGGTATTTAGGATGCACGCCAACTTAGCCGTATCGAGAACGGGGCCGAGGTCGTCATAACCCCGGCCCCGTTTTTATTCGGTGCTTGACAATGCGTTACTTCGCTTCGCGGGCGCGCAGCATCGCCGGCGAAGCGGGCCGGCGCATGAAAATAATCGAGACAGTCAGAGCGAGTGCCACAATAAAACAGATGGTCCCCATGGAAGCCGCGTAACCGGTGAACCAGGCACCGTCTCCGCGCGGGGTACCTTCGTTGACGAAAGCGAAGAGGATGGCGGTTACCATGGCATTGCCGATAGCGGTGGTAATACGCTGACTGGTTTGCTGCACCCCGCCCGCGGTACCGCCGTGGGCTCGCGGAACATCAATCATCGCCTGGGTCTGATTGGCCGAACCAATGACGCCAATTCCGAAGCCGAAAACGCAAATGGGAAGGGAAAGCCACCACGGGCTCCACCCCGAATAGGCAATTCCAGCGGCCAACGGAATACTTGAGGCGAGCGATACCAGTGCGAGCGCGAAAGCGCCAGCCTGGATATGCCGGCCCCAAGCCACCGCGTAGCGCCCCGCCCACACCGAGGCGTAGGCCGAGGCAATCGCATTGGGCAGGCCGAGCATGCCGGCCTGCAGTGCATTGAATCCCATGCCCTGCTGGAGATACATGGCCAGCACCACGAAAACAGATGTTGTCCCAAGGAACTGGATGGCGGTAATGGAGGTGCAGAAACTGAAGGATTCGATGCGGAAGAGGCGTAGGTTGACCATGGGAATCCGGCCCCGCTTCGCGTAAGAATGCTCCCAGAGCACCCAGGCGAGCCCGAGAAGGGCCCCACCGCCCAGCAGTGCCCAACGCCAGGCGAAGTGCGACATGAAGGGCAGCATGAGGCAGAGCACGGCGAGAGCCAACAGGGTCATTCCCACCGGGTCGAGGTCGAGGTGATGCCCGCGTCGGCGACCGACCGGTTGGCCCCGACGTTCCATTTCTGCCCGGTAGGCGGCGTCAATCTTGGCGGCGTCGTCGCCAATAGCACGCCGTTCCTTCAGGAACGGCAGCAAGAAAATACCCAGCCCCAAACCGAGCAAGCCGAGCGGGACGTTGAGAATAAAGGACCATCGCCAGCCCACGGGCCCGAAGATCTGGACGAGGCTCCCCGAGAGCAGCGGTCCCACGGCAACCGAGGCAGAAATGGCCAGGCCCATATAGGCGAAGGCTTTCGCGCGGGCGTGACCGTCGAAATACTGCATAATCATGCCGGTGACCTGGGGAGAGAAAATCCCCGAACCGATGCCCTGGAGGGCGCGCGCGATATTGAGGATCAACGCGTCGCTGGCAACCCCGCACAGTAGCGAGCCGAGTGTGAACACCGCCATCCCGATCATCCACAGCGAGGAACGTCCGAAGATATCACCCAGGCGCCCCGCGGGTACCAGGAGCAGCCCGAAAGCTAGGGAATAGCCGGAGAGCACCCACTGAATATCACCGCGCCCGGCATTCAGGCCCGTTTCGATAATGGGAAGCAGATTATTAACCGAGCTGACCTGAATAAGCGACATGACGAGCGCAACGATGAGCACCACGAGGAGCTTATTGCGGTCATACGTTCGGTCCGAACCCGGAATCGTGAAATAACGCGTATTTTCCATTCCATCCTTCACAACAACGCGCACGCTGGCGGCATAGATATAGCCGTGAGACGAACGCACCCTAGCTCCGGTAACTCTGCGATGCTGTGGTGTACAAAGGTGAGCGACGGGGCGGCGGAATAGCCGAACACCCGGCGCATGCACAAAAAGAGCCCGCGCGGAGGCGAGCGAGCAGAGACAGCAGTCCCGGTACGGGTGCCAGCATAGCAGCATTCCCCGCCAATGCCAGTTGTGACGAATCTTGCGCCGCGGCCCAAGCGTGGGAGAATACCCGTATGGATACTTCACATAAGACTTCAGAAGGTACGCGTCCTGCCAACAGCGGCGCGGAAGAGATTCTGCGCACTCAGCTTAACCACCGCACCATTCGTGATTTTGATGGCCGGCCGCTCGGAGAGGAACTTACTGGCGCCCTGATCCAGGCAGCCCTGCACGCCGCGACCTCGCAGGGCATGCAATACGCAAGTATTATCCGGGTGCAGGATCCGGACCGCCGCCAGGCGATTGCGGAAATCTGCACCCAGGCTTATGTGGCGCAGGCACCTGAATTGTGGATTTTCGTGGCGGATACGCGCCGCGTCTGGCGCGTATGCCAGGAGCAGGGGGTCGAGGGCGCCGGTGCCCGTAGCTATGACGCCTTTAACGCCGCGGTTGCGGATTGCATGATCGCGGCCCAGAACACCGTGGTGGCTGCGGAAGGTCACGGTTTGGGTACCACCTACCTCGGTTCTATTTTGAACGACGCCGAACGCATGTGCCAGGTGCTGGACCTGCCCGAACTCACGTTCCCGGTTATCGGCCTCATTATGGGCTACCCCGATTCGCAGCGTATTCCCGAGCTCAAACCGCGCATGGATGCCGGGCTGCGCGTTTTTACCGATCATTATCAGGAACCGGAATCCGCGGTGGAATCGCTGCGTGAATACGACGCCGCTATCGCGCCCTGGGTGGATATCCGTTACGGAAAGCCGGTCGGGCCTTTCACCGAGTACGTACCCACCCGCCTGAGCGGGTCGGTGGCACGCCGTGGGCGACTCCTGGCAGCCATTGGAGCGCAGGGCTTTGACGTGGCACTTCCAGTGGAAGATGTAGCAGAGTAGTGGGATACCGGCGGGTGCACGGAATTTTCCGCGGGGGAGCGGCTGAACTTCCCGCATGAAAGTGACCGTGTTTAGAATAGTGTAATGACTGAACATCTCGCCCTATGGGGTGGGCGCTTCAGCGGTTCCAGCGCTGACGCCCTGACCGAACTTTCACGCTCGACTCATATTGATTGGCGCTTGGCACCCTACGATCTTGCCGGGAGCCACGCCCACGCCCGGGCGTTGGCCAAGGCAGGCCTCTTGGACCACTCCGAGCTTGCCGCGATGCTCGCTGCTTTAGATACGCTCGGACAGCGGGTGGCTAGCGGGGAACTCACGCCTTCCCCCGATGATGAAGATGTGCATACGGCTCTAGAACGTGCCCTGCTGGCCGAAGCCGGGGTGGAGCTGGGAGGAAAGCTTCGCGCTGGGCGTTCGCGCAATGATCAAATCGCTACTCTCATCCGCATGTACCTGCGCGACGCGGCGCGGTACCTGAGTGAAAAACTGCTGACGGTGGTTCAGGCCCTCGTTTCGCAGGCCGAACGTGCCGGCAACGCGGTGATGCCCGGGCGCACCCACCTCCAGCACGCCCAGCCGGTGTTGGTGGCCCATCATTTGCTCGCCCATGTCTGGCCGTTATTGCGCGATATCGGGCGCTGGCAGGACTGGGATAAGCGGGCTGCGTATTCACCCTACGGTGCCGGGGCTCTGGCGGGGAATACCCTGGGGCTGGATGCTGCGGCAATCGCTACAGAACTGGGCTTTAATGCCCCGGAACACAATTCCATCGACGCCACCGCCGCACGGGACGTGGTTGCCGAATTCAGCTATATTTGCGCTCAGATCGGGGTGGATCTTTCGCGGCTTTCCGAAGAAATTATCCTGTGGAATACCCGCGAATTCCGCTTCGTCACTCTTGATGATGCATACGCGACCGGATCCTCGATTATGCCGCAGAAAAAGAACCCGGACGTGGCCGAATTAACCCGCGGCAAGAGCGGACGACTCATCGGTGATCTGGCCGGATTGTTAGCTACCCTCAAGGGACTCCCGCTCGCCTATAACCGAGATCTGCAAGAGGATAAAGAACCGGTTTTCGACGCCATCGATACCCTCGACCTCCTCCTCCCCGCGGTAGCGGGCATGGTGGAAACCATGGAGCTCAATTACGCGCGCATGGCCGAGCTGGCGCCCCAGGGATTCTCCCTCGCCACCGATATCGCCGAGTGGTTGGTGCGTGGCGGGGTTCCTTTCCGTGACGCGCATGAAATTTCGGGTCGCGCGGTCGCCTTCTGCGAAGAGCGCGGCATTGAGTTATGGGATATGGACGACGACGAGCTGCGCTCCATCGACGCGCGGCTCACTCCGGATGTCCGGGAAGTACTCACGGTGGCCGCCTCTGTAGGGGCCCGGCGCGGGGCGGGCGGCACCGCTCCGGAGCGGGTCGCGGAGCAGCTGGCCAGTGCGCGGGAATTCATCGGGCGCGCGGAGGGCTTTGCCCGCAGCGCGACCGATGCGTCGTCGTAAAAATATAGTGGCAAGAAAAAACCGGGCGTGATAACGTCCGGACGTGACGTTACGGAAAGGCCCGTGACGCGCGAATCACAACGGAAGGACACGAGACGTGAAGGACGTTCTTGAGGAACTGGAATGGCGGGGGCTGATCGCCCAGCATACGGATATTGACGCGCTGCGTAGCGCGCTGAACTCCGGTCCGGTCACCTTCTATTGCGGTTTTGATCCGACGGCGGCTTCTCTGCACCACGGTCACCTTGTCGCGGTGAAGCTCATGCGGCATCTCCAACTGGCCGGACACCATCCCCTGGTGCTGGTAGGTGGGGCAACCGGGCTCATTGGGGATCCGCGCCCCTCAACCGAACGCACGCTTAATTCACGGGACACCGTTGCTCAATGGGTGGAATCTCTGGCCGGGCAGTTGCGCGGCCTGTTGGATTTCGAGGGAGATAACCCGGCTCGGCTCGTCAATAACTTGGATTGGACCGGGCAGCTTTCCGCGATTGATTTCCTGCGCGACTTGGGTAAGCATTTCCGGCTCGGGACGATGCTTTCCAAAGACATTGTGGCGCGGCGCCTGGAATCGGACGAGGGCATTTCCTACGCCGAATTTTCTTACCAGGTTCTCCAGGCCAATGATTACCTTGAGCTGTTCACTCGTTACGGCTGCACCTTGGAGGTTGGCGGGAACGACCAGTGGGGCAACCTCGTAGGCGGCATGGACCTCATCCGCAAGGTGACAGGGGAGTCGGTGCACGTGCTCACGAATCCGCTGATCACCAAGTCGGATGGCACGAAGTTTGGGAAATCTGAGGGTGGGGCCGTATGGCTCAACCCCGAGATGCTCAGTCCCTACAAGTTCTTCCAGTTCTGGCTCAATACCGCCGACGAAGATGTGGTGCATATGCTCAAGGTCTTTACTTTCCGGACTCGGGAAGAGATCGAGGAGCTGGCTACCGCGGTGGCGGAGCGCCCCCAGGAAAGGCGGGCACAACGCGTGCTTGCTCAAGATGTGACGGCCTGGGTGCATGGCGCGGACGTGGCAGAACGAGTGGACAATGCCTCGCGCGCGCTCTTCGGCGGTGACGGTTTGGCCGCTTTGGATGCGGATACCCTGCGTGATGCCGTGGCAGAACTGCCGCAGGCGAACGCGAGTCTGGGAGCTTCCATTCCCGAGCTCTTCGTGGCCACGGGTCAAGAACGGGGTCTGGGCGCCGCGCGGCGAACCGCGAAATCCGGCGGCCTGAATATCAACAATCGCAAAGTCGGAGAGTCTGACGTGCTGACTAGCAGCGATGTGCTTCCCGGGGGTGTTGTGGTGTTACGCAAGGGCAAGAAAAACCTCGCGGTTATCCGCGTTACGGACTAAATAGCGAAGTCAAAACAGCTTTCGCACGTGAGCTGTGATGGGTAGGCGGCGTTACCGGTGACGGTAGCGCCGCCACTATCTATGAACCACGGTGCACGAATAGATCAGTACGGGATATCGGCGTAATTGACGATTTTTGCCGGGCGTGCTGCGGCTTTTATCGGGTTTTTGGGTGTTTTCCAAGTGTTTTCCGTTCATTTAGCCAGGTGTGGTGGGTGTCTCGTTGGTTTGGTTTGCGTTGGGCGGGTTGGGCTTGTAAGCTTGTTATCCGTCGCCGAGAGCCGGAAACGCCTCGAGGTGGCACGGAAACTCCTCGTGAGTAGCCTAGTTCACTAGCTTCCCGCTTTGAAAGAATCGAGTGGTGGTGGTAGGCTTACGGGGTTGCTCTTCTTGAGCGTGGATGATTCTTCCTGGGCTGACCAGTCAATGGTTTTGGTGGTTGGTGTGGGGTGTGGGTGTGGTGTTTGGATGCTTAATAGCGTGTCTGACTATTATTTTTTACGTGAAATTTTTTTGTTCACATGACCTTTGCTGGGTTGACTGATGTTGTTGTTGGTTTCCTGGTTGGTTGTGTGGGTGTGTGCGAGGACAGTTAGCACTCCAATAGATAGTGACTAGATGCCGTGTTTTTATGTGGTGTTTGGTTTGTTTGTTGGTGGTGTGTTGTTCTTGTTATTTATATATATTTTTTGAGCTAGTTATTTTTCTTGCTCTTTACAGTTTTTTTGTGGAGAGTTTGATCCTGGCTCAGGACGAACGCTGGCGGCGTGCTTAACACATGCAAGTCGAACGATGAAGCCTGCAACTTGTTGTGGGTGGATTAGTGGCGAACGGGTGAGTAATACGTGAGTAACCTGCCCTCCTTTTTGGGATAAGCCTTGGAAACGGGGTCTAATACCGAATATTCTGGATGATTCGCATGGATTGTTTGGGAAAGCTTTTGTGAAGGGGGATGGGCTCGCGGCCTATCAGCTTGTTGGTGGGGTGATGGCCTACCAAGGCGGTGACGGGTAGCCGGCCTGAGAGGGTGACCGGCCACATTGGGACTGAGA
>NZ_JARBHJ010000022.1 GCF_028864145.1 Actinotignum schaalii
ACAAGGCGTGCAGGGCTGGCAGAAAGTACTGGGCGAGTTATCCCTTCACTACCCGGACCGATTCCCAACCAACTAAATAAAACCATTTACACAAAAAACTTGACAAGCCCCGAAAATCCGGAGTCAATCAGCTCCCCAAGCAACTGTAAATGTGCCGCAAACTCGTTAGCGAGCTCATCCAATCGTGCGTTCACCACGGTAGTACTCCTCGAAGCGATCCAGGATTTCCATTTCGAAGTAGGCGTTAGTCTCCTTCGGTCCGAGCTGGTAGTCATCAGCGCGCTGGTCGAATTCTTCCCGGGTCATTCTGACCTCACGCAAGATTTCTTCTTTGCGCTCGAGAATCTCTTCCAGCGAGTTGTAAACACGGTCTGGAAAGCACAACCGATCCTCAGCAATATCCATATGTCTCACTCCTTCAATCACCTTATGGCGAAGTAGTTACGTGTGCTTTTCCGTCATTCTTGCATGGTATGCAAGCGCAAAAAAGACCGATCCACAACCTGTGGAAAAACGCGGAGTAATTCTGCGGATAACTCCGGACCCGTTGCTGTCATATCCCTTCACCATCTACCCCCAATCCCACTCCTTGAAAACTTCCGTCACCTAGAATGGGAGACGTGGATTTGGATACGCTCTCGGAATGGTCTCCGGTTGTTTTTGACCTCTTAGATATTTTCGGGGTGTTCGTGGCGGCCATCCTTGGCGGCATGGTGGCCCGCGAAAAGTCCTTCGACATCGTTGGTTTCGTTATCGTGGCGATTATTAGCGCCCTGGGTGGCGGTATGCTGCGCGATGTCCTCATCCAGCAGGCGCCGCTTCTCAAGGAACCGCCGGTGGCGCTTACCAATCCCTACTATCTCAGCTGTGCTCTGCTCGGGGCGCTGGTTGCTTATCTGCTGCGCTTGCGCGGGAAATGGGTGCGGCGGTTTATGACGGTCATGGACGCTGCCGTTATGGGTGCCTGGACCGCCACCGGTGTTATCAAAACTCTCAATGCCGGATTGGGCGTGATGCCGGCGGTCATGATGGGCATGATTACCGCGGTGGGTGGCGGGCTTATCCGCGATATCACGGTGGGCCGCACCCCGGTGATTTTCGGCGGTAATACTCTTTATGCCACGGCATCGCTTATCGCGGCGTTCCCCGCGGTGGTTCTCTGGTACAACCACGCGCCGATGCTGGCGATGGCGGTTTCTACCCTGCTCGCTTCGCTGCTGGTGATCCTGGCTCGCGTTTTCGAGTGGTCGCTGCCCGTGAATCGGGACTATTCCGTGAACGATACTCTCCAGCACGTCAGTTCTTCGCTGAGCCGGCGGATGCGTAGGTTGCGGGACGAAGAGCACCGTCGGCTTGCGCGCGCGGAACGCCAGGAACGTGCGGTACGACGGCGCAACCAATCCCGCCAATCGCTTCGCGCGCGGGCACTGAGCAAGAAGAGCCAAGCGAATTCTTCCGGCTCGGGCGGCTCCGGAGATGCTGGCTCAAATGCTTAGTAAATCGCGACCGGGCCGCAGGGGCCGGGAATCACATCAATCTCCGCGTCGAAAATCGCGGAAAGGCGTTCCGGGGTCATAATATCCGTCGGGGTGCCCGCGTCCATGACGATGCCCTCCCGCATGGCAATAATGCGATCCGAGTAGCGTGCCGCGAAATTAATATCATGGATAACCAGCACGATGGTGCGGTGGAGCTCATCCGCCGCCTGGCGTAGGTGGCGCATCATCTGCACCGAATGCGAAATATCCAGATTATTGAGAGGCTCATCCAACAGCACGCAATCGGTTTCCTGGGTGAGAACCATCGCCACGTAGGCACGCTGGCGCTGCCCACCGGACAGCTCATCCAGGTAGCGCCCTTCCAACTCCGTGAGCCCCAGGAAATCAATATAGCGGGAGATAATCTCCTCATCTTCGGCGGTCAGGCGCCCATTGGAATACGGGAACCTCCCGAAGCCAACCAGCTGGCGCACCGTCAGGCGAGTAACGAAGTGATTTTCCTGGCGTAGGATCGCGAGAATCTTGGCAAGATCGGCGGATTTCGTCGTCGTCACATCAAGACCCGCCACCGCAATCGCGCCCGAGTCCATACGCATGAGCCGCCCGATCATTGTGAGCAGTGTGGACTTACCCGCACCATTCGGGCCCACCAGCGCCGTGACCCCACCGTGCGGAATATCCAAAGTCACCGGGCCGATCCGCACCTCCGAACTGTAGTCGCGGCGGGTGCCCTCCATGCGGATCATCGGATCCGCGCAACTAAGGTCGGCCGCACGCAGATGCGGGGAAACCACCGGCGGTACCGGTGCGGGAACCTCGATATGTGTGCCTGCTGTTTTCTTGCGGTGGCGCATTACAACCGCCCCTTTCTCAGAACGACGACGAGGAACATCAGGCCGCCCACCAGTTCAATAATGATGGAGACCACGCCTTCCGCCGAGAAAATATTTTTCATCACGAAGAAGCCACCCATGAGTACCGCGTAGCCGATCACGGCGGCCATGGGGAAGAGGAAACGGTGGTCGTAAGTATCCGCAGCTTGGTAGGTGAGGGTAGCAACCAGGAAACCGAAGAAGGTCATGGGCCCCACCAGCGCCGTGGATACCGAGATAAGCACCGCGATAAGCGTGAGTGAAATAAGGAGCATCCGCAGGTGGTTGACGCCCAGCGACACCGCCACATCCCGCCCCAGCGCAATCGCATTGAGGGAACGTGAAATGAGGAGGAGTGCCACCCCCGCGCCCAGCGCCAGCGGGAGCGCCGCCACGAACACATCCGAGCGAGCATTCGCGATAGTGCCGAACATGCGCGCAGAAAGCACATCGAATTCGGAAGGAGTAAGCATGCGTTGCATAAAAGCGGAAAGTGAGCCCAACCCGGTGCCGATAATAATGCCGATCAGCAGCATAATATGAAGGCTGCCGAGTTTGCCGCGCAGCAGCCACCCGTACAGTGCCAGCGCGCAGGCCACCATAATCGCCACCTGGATAAGGAAAGCCCGTACCCCGGTGAAAGCCACGAACCCGGCCACCCCGAAGAAGAAAATCGTGGAGGTATGAATCACTGAATACAGCGACTCAAAGCCCATAATCGACGGCGTGAGAATCCGGTTAGTGGTGACCGTCTGGAACGCGAGGGTGGCCAGCGACTGACAGAAGGCCACCAGTAGAATGGAAAACACCGCCTCGGCGCGCATCCGGGTGATAATCCAGAAACCTTCGGAGCCCACCGCCACCGGAATATTCCACACAAAGTAGAGCGCGGTGCAGGCTAAGCCGAGCAGCGCGGTGCCGATGAGCAGCAACCAGTAGCGCCGCCGCGCCCGCGGGGTTGCGAAAGCGTCCGCGTGGCGGGGAGCTTGTCCAGGAACGCATGATTTTTCGGGAGATTGTGGTACGACGACGCTCATGAGAGCCTCCGACGCTGCCGCAGAATAAGGAAGATGAACACGGCCGCTCCCAGGGTGCCGAGGATCAGGGACACCGGGATTTCGAAGGGAGCAATGAGAGTGCGGGACACCAGATCACAGACCGTGAGGATTCCGGCTCCGAAAACGCAGACCCAGGGGAGATTAGAACGCAGATCGTCCCCGCGCAGCAGCGAAATAATATTAGGGACGATAAGCCCGAGGAAGGGAATACGGCCAATCACCACGGTGACCACGCCGGTGGTCAGGGCGATCACCCCGGTGCCGAGCAGCACGATGAGGTTGTAATTCACGCCCAGCCCGGTAGCCACATCCTCACCTAGGCCTGCCACGGTGAGGCGGTCGGCCAGAATGAAAATAAGCACGGTGGCGATAAGGACAATCCACAGTGGTTCGTAACGCCCGGCCACCACATTCGCGAAACTGCCCTGGAACCAGACTCCCAGGGTCTGCAGGGTGTCAGTTTTGAGGGCGAAGAAGGTGGAAATAGCGGATACTACCGCGCCGAGCATAATTCCCACAATCGGCACAATCACCGAGGAACGCAGCGTCACCCGGCGGAGGAACAAGAAGAAAATAATGGTGCCGATAAAAGCGAAAAGGATAGCTGCCAGCATCTGCTCAATAAGTGAAGTATGCGGGACCAGGAACATGACCACGAGCAGCCCGAGGCCGGCCCATTCGGTGGTGCCCGTGGTGGTGGGTTCCACGAATTTATTCTGGGTCAGCAGCTGCATGACCAGCCCGCACATCGCCATCGCGGCACCGGCCAGCACCAGGGAGGCGGTACGGGGAATACGGGTGGCGAAATACATGAATTCGCCGCCTTCGTGTTCGGCGATATTGTAGGTCCCCGTGGTCATGGATAGGTAGACGAGGCCCGCCAGAATCACGACGCCGAGGGTGAGCGGTAGGGCTCGCAGCAGTCTACTCGCGGTAGGCCTGCGTGAGGAAAGAGAACTCTGCGGTGGTGTTGTCATGAGCGTACATGCTGCGGGGGCCGGGTTACCGGCCCCCGCAGGTTAGTCAACCGTTAGCCTGAGCTACTTGGCGGCCTTGAAGGCCTTGGCCAGGTCGTTGAGGAATTCGATGTAGGTTTGCGGACCTTCATTGACGTAGGTATCCGCGGGCATGGTCAGGATCTGCTTCTTCTGCACCGCCGGCACATTGGCCATGGCCGGGGAGTTGGTCACCAGATCCGCACCGTGGGCCTCACTGCCTTTACCGACCGCGGCATCGCGATCCATAATGAGGATCCACTCGGGGTTGGCCTGGGCCAGGGCTTCGTCGGAAACTTCGTCACCCTTGTGGTTGGCGGTTCCTTCACCCAGATCGAAGGCCGGGGTGAGGTTGAGGAGCGGGTAGAGCGGCCCGAGGGTGCGGCCCACGCCCGGGGCGAGGTAGCCCATCTTACCACCGTTGGTATTGATGGAGAGGACCTTCTGGCCGGCAGGGTAGGCGTCACGCGCGGCCGCAATCGCCGCATCCAGATCCGCGTTGAGCTTAGCGGCTTCCTTTTCCTTGCCGAAGATCTTGCCCAGATCCTCAACGTCCTTCTTCATGCCGTCCATGAGGAGTTCGCCGGACTTATTGGCGTCCGCATCCTTTTCTTCCTTGGGTAGCACGATATTCATATCGATAATCGCGGCATTCGGAGCGGCAGCCTTGATCTTGTCATAATGCTGGGCGAAGCGCTGGCCCACGATAACCAGATCCGGGTTGGCCGCGGTGATGGCCTCAAAATTCGGTTCGCGGTGATTGCCGATATTCACGACCGAGTCATCCTTGACGTACGGGTCATCCTTCGGCATCACATCCTTGGGCGCCGCGAGGAGCTTGACGCCCCAATCATGCAGAGTTTCGAAAGTGCGGTTATCCAGGGAAACCACGCGCTCCGGGTTGACCGGAACTTCCTGGGTGCCATGCGAATCCGTGATCGAAACGGTGCCGGCGGCCTCTGTGGTGGCCTCAGCGGCAGGTTCCGAAGCGGCGGCGGAAGGTGAGGAGGTATCCTTGGCCGAGTTATTGGAGCAAGCGCCCAGCGCGAGGGTGCTGGCAGCCACAAGCGCGAAAAAGCCGCGAACTGTCTTCTTCATTGTTTACCTTTGCGTAGAGTAAAAATACGTTAGGGAAGGAAGTCCTAACCCATCCATGAGTGTACTTATACGGGACACCTTAATTCAAGGCTGTGCGTATAGTGCGGTAATTTCCCAGTTCAACCCAGTGTACAAGCCTTAACTAATGTGGCAGATTTTAGCGACGCTGTCACGAAGGTGGAGTTTTTGTGCGGGTGTGGTGCTGGTGCTATAGGACCTCGGGCCAGCGGCCCGCGCGGCAGCGCGGCGGCGTCGTCACCCTACATGGCACCGGGGTAGAAGCACCTCGGCAGCAAGATGTGGAACGGATCTTGCCACCGAGGTGCAGTCGCTGTGGTGTATAGCCACTGGCGTACGGGATACCTATGCGCTCCGTTGAGAATCCGGGAGACCCCGCGCCGCGGTACTACTCTTCAAGGTTACGCTACCGAAAGTTACCGCGGCGGTAAGGGCGCTCTGGGATATCTCACAAATGTGGATATCTCAACAAACCTTGACTGGTCCCGAATCTCGGTGCTGGCCCTTTCCGTTTCGGGACGCTTAGTCTCAGCACCGCCCTAGTCCCAGCGTTCTTCCGGGCGCGAGGGATCCTGCCAGACGGTGTGGAAAACGCCCTCGGTATCGAGCCGGCGGTAGGTATGCGCCCCGAAATAATCACGCTGGGCCTGAATAAGATTGGCCGGGAGGCGCTCGGCGCGCACGCCATCGTAATAGGCCAGCGAGGACGCGAAGGCCGGGATCGGCACCCCGCGCTGCGCGGCGAACACCACAATCCGACGCCAGGCCTCCACGGCCCCGGAAATCTCCGAGCTGAAATAGGGATCAGCCAGGAGCAGCGGCAAATCGGGCTGGCGAGTATAAGCCTCGGTAATACGGTCGAGGAAAGCCGCGCGAATAATGCACCCGGCCCTCCAAATCCGCGCCATCGCGCCCAGGTCGATACCCCAGGAATTCTCCAGGGAGCCCTTGCGGATGAGCTCGAAACCTTGGGAGTAGGCCACCATCTTCGAGGCGTAGAGAGCCAAGCGAATATCTTCGATAAAGCGCTCGCGATCCTCCACCGCTACCTCGGTGGTGTGCCCGGGCAGGCTGCGGCCGGCAGCACGTTCCGAGCTATCCCCGGACAGGCTGCGCGCGAAAGTGGCTTCGGCAATACCGGTGGCAGGAACCCCGAAAGCGGCGGCGTTTTGCACGGTCCAGGCCCCGGTGCCCTTCTGTGCGGCGGCATCCTGAATCACGTCCACGAGCGCGCCCCCGGTGGCGGTATCGCGCTGGCGCAGCACCTCGGCGGTGATCTCAATCAGGTAGGAATCCAGCTCGGTGGAATTCCAGCGTTCGAAAACGTCGCCAATATCCGCGGCGCTCATGCCCAGGGCGGTGCGCATGAGGTCATAAGCTTCCGCGATGAGCTGCATATCCGCATATTCGATACCGTTATGCACCATTTTTACGAAATGGCCGGCGCCGTTGGGGCCCACGTAGGTGCAGCACGGCTCACCGTTTTTACGCGCGGCAATCGCCTCAAACATGGGGCCGAGGCGATCGTAGGATTCGCGGGTGCCACCGGGCATAATCGAGGGGCCCTTGAGTGCGCCCTCTTCGCCGCCGGACACCCCCGTGCCCACAAAATGCAGCCCGCGCGCGGAGATCTCCGCTTCGCGGCGCATGGTATCGGTGAAGAGCGAATTCCCGCAGTCCACGATAATATCGCCCGGTTCCATGAGATCGGCGAGTTCCTCAATAACAGCATCGGTGGGCTTGCCGGCTTTGACCATAATAATGGCCACCCGGGGGCGGGCCAGCGAAGCCACGAAATCCGCCATGGATTCGCTCGGGTAGAACTCCCCTTCGCTGCCGTGCTCGGCCATCACCCGCTCGGTTTTCGCGGCGGTGCGATTATGGATAGCGACTTTGTAGCCGCGGCTGGCGAGGTTGCGGGCCAGATTCGAGCCCATCACCGCCATTCCAGTTACTCCGATATCTGCAACGCCAACGGGCGGGGTGGGAATAGACATGCGGTTCCTTCTTCTGAGATTTCTACGAACGCCTGATTGAGGTTTCTAACGTGTCTATTCTAGAGTCCCGCGTGGACGTGGTGGATATGTGTTTCGTTCGATTCATAGCGACCGTGTGGAATATGACAGCAGGATGAGAGTCCTGTCATTTTTCCTTGAAATAAGGCCGGTTTCGTGGGTGCTTGTTAGGGTGGCAATATGAAAAGAACACGTTTCGCGGCCCTGATCGCCGCCACCGCTACCGCCGCCGCGCTGACCCTGAGCGCCTGCTCGAATGACACTGCCACTACCGCGGATGCCACTACCGCGAATAGTAGCGCCACGCCCCAGGCCAGTGCCGTGGCACCGAGCTCCGATGCTCATAATGGAAAGAACGACGACGCCGCCGCTGCCGCGGTGGGAGCCTGCGGGGCAGCCCATCTGGCCGCCACCTTCGAAGCCGGCAGCGCTGCTGGCACCCATATCCTCACCCTCACGAATTCTTCGCAGGCGGCCTGCGCCCTGCATCCGGATGTGGAGATCGAGCTGAAAGACGCCGCCGGGGATGGCGTCTCTGAGAATCTGGAACTGAGCTCCCAGGCTGGCAGCATCGCTCCGGGTGCCAGCGTGAGCTGGACTGTGGCACTGGCCGATGCCGCGAGTGTGCCCGGGTGTGCTCCCACCAAGCCCGCCACCCATCTTGAGGTGGATATCGAGGATGGCGGGGAGGATATTGACATACCCGTCAATCTCACGGGCTGCCAGGATGATGATATCGACCTGCTGAGCGAAATCCGCTAGCGGGGAATCAACCGGGGGGGGGGGGCCCCCCCCCCCCCCCCCCGCGTCGTCGTCGTTCCTATGTAGTGACGTACTTATTAGTTACCCAACGCGGCCGCAACCACGGCGCGTGCCTCCTCCTGGACCTGGGCCAGGTGCTCCGGGCCGCGGAAGGATTCCGCGTAAATCTTGTAGACATCCTCCGTGCCGGAAGGTCGGGCCGCGAACCACGCGTTTTCCGTGGTTACCTTGAGGCCGCCAATCGCTGCGTGGTTCCCGGGGGCCTCCACCAGCTTCGCGGTGATCGGCTCGCCGGCCAGTTCCGTTGCCGTGACGTCCGCCGGGGAAAGCTTGCCGAGCTTGGCCTTTTCTTCCTTCGTGGCCGGGGCGTCGATCCGGGCATAAGCCGAGGAACCGTACCGTTCCACCTGCTCATTGTGAAGCTGGGAGGGAGATTTGCCGGTCACCGCGGTGATTTCCGCCGCGAGGAGGTCGAGCACAAGGCCGTCCTTATCCGTGGTCCACACCGAACCGTCCTTGCGGAGGAAGGAAGCGCCGGCGGATTCTTCCCCGCCGAAGCCGATTTCCCCGCTCACCAGGCCGGATACAAACCACTTGAAGCCCACCGGGACCTCCACGAGAGTGCGGCCAATGCCGGCCACCACCCGGTCGATAAGCGAGGAGGACACCAGGGTTTTCCCGACGTTCACCCGCTCGGACCACTGCGGGCGGTGGGTGAAGAGGTATTCAATGGCCACCGCGAGGTAGTGGTTGGGGTTCATGAGGCCGGCATCCGGGGTGACAATACCGTGCCGATCGGAATCGGCATCGTTCCCGGTGGCCAGATCGTAGGGGGCGTGGCCGCTTGCATCCGGCTCCATGCGGTGGAGCAGGCCCGCCATCGCGTAGGGTGAGGAGCAATCCATGCGGATCTTGCCGTCCCAATCCAGGGTCATAAAGGGCCAGGCCGGATCCACGTCGGGGTTGACCACGGTCAGGTCAATACCGTAGCGGTCCGCAATTTCCTGCCAGTATTCGGCCGAGGCGCCGCCCATCGGGTCCGCGCCAATGCGCACGCCCGCCTTGCGGATCGCCTCGAAATCAATGATGGTATCCAGCGCGGTGACATACGCATCGCGGAAATCATAAGTACCCACCTTCGCGGCCGCATCCTCATAGGGCACGCGGGCGATGTTCTTCCATCCCGCGGCGATGAGTTCATTGGCCCGCGCCGCGATCCACTTCGTGGCATCGGTATCCGCCGGGCCGCCATTGGGCGGGTTGTACTTGAACCCGCCATCGCGCGGCGGGTTGTGAGACGGTGTAATAACAATGCCGTCCGCCAGACCCGGGCCGTCCAGGCGCAGCGCGTGCGGGGCGCCGTTCGCCTCCAGGATGGCCAGCGAGACCGCCGGGGTGGGAGTCCACGAGCCGCGAGCATCCACCCGCACATCAGCGCCGTTAGCTACCAGCACCTCGATAGCGGTTTTTTCCGCCGGGAGGGACAGCCCGTGGGTATCACGGCCCACGAAAATGGGGCCGTCATAGCCTTGCTTGTTACGGTAGTCCACGATCGCCTGTGTGGTTGCCGCGATATGGGCTTCATTAAAGGCGCCATCGAAAGCGGAGCCGCGATGGCCGGAAGTTCCGAAAACCACCTGCTGGAGGGGGTTGGTCGGATCGGGTTCGATATCGTAATATGCCGCCACCAGCTCATCAACATTGATGAGATCTTCGGGGCGGGCCGGGGTTCCTGCGCGTTCGTTCATACATTGAGTATCCCACGAATTGCGCTCCAATCGCGGGACTTGTTCCGCGGGTGGATAACATCGCCGTTGCTGCCGTGCGTGCGGCTGTGTTCGGTGCCCTGCGCGCGGCTGTCCGCGGCTTCTGTGGCGCGCGCGAGTGCTTCGTGGAAATTCCCCCAGTGCCCGGCGCGCGCGGCCTGTGGAACTTCCTCGCCGGGGGCGACCGGCCCGGGCGCGGTGGAGCGTTCCCCACGGGTGGCCGGCCCGCCGAAAGGCGAGCCGCCTAAGACTTCGCGGCCGTGCGGGCTGAGCCATCCGGACGTATCCGGGCCTAGTGGCACGATCTGGTTGGGGTTCACATCCAGGTGGACTTGGTAATAATGCGAGGTGATGTGCTCAAAATCCACGGTGTCCCCGAAACCGGGGGTCTGGAAAAGATCGCGTGCGTAGGCCCAGAGTACCGGCATCTCGGTCAGTTTCTTTTCATTGCATTTAAAATGCCCGTGGTAGACGGCATCGAAACGCACCAGGGTGGTAAAGAGGCGCACATCCGCTTCGGTCATGTGATCGCCCATGAGGTAGCGGCGCCCCGCCAGCAGCTCGGAAATATTGCGCAGCGCCGTGAAAAGGCGCAGGTAAGCGCGGTTATAGGACTCCTGGCTGCCGGCGAACCCGCAGCGGTAGACGCCATTATTAATCTCGGTGTAGATATAGCGCATGAGCGCGTCCATGGGTTCGCGCAGTTCCGCGGGGTAGAGGTCCGGGGCGCCTTCGCGGTGGAAATCGCGCCACTCGGTAGAAAAATCGAGCGTCATCTGCGCAAAATCATTTGTGACGACGGCGCCGCTAGCAAGATCCACCAGAGCTGGAACCGTAATTCCCAAGGAGAAATTCGGGTCGCGGGCCAGGTAGGCATCACGCAGGAAATGAATTCCGAGCACTGGATCCACCCCTCCCTCATCGCGGTCAAAAATCCAAGACCGCTCATCGTGGGTGGGGCCGGGGATGCCCAGCGATATAGCATTTTCCAGCCCGAGCAAGCGGCGCACAATCAGCGTGCGATTCGCCCACGGGCAGGCGCGCGCCGCGATGAGGCGGTAACGGCCCGGCTGCACGGGGAAACTGGCGCTGTCGCGGCTCACGCGCGTGGTGATGTAGCGAGCGTCGCGGCTGTAGCCTTCGCCGCGGCGAGTAAATGTTGCTCCGATGGTCATTTCGCCTCCCTGCGCGTCGGTGAGTGTTAGGTGTTGATCGGGACAGCGGTCGCTGATGACCCCTGATCGTTGAAGAATATATCAGATTGGGTGGGTGGGGGCCAGGTCTTCACACACCACGTGCTGCCGCCGCGGTTCGAGCCGGGCCTGTTGGCGGGTGGGGGAGTATTTTCTGAGTTGTACTTCGCGTGCGTTACGAGCGCAGTACAGGCGTGAAAACACGCAGGGCCTCCGTGGAAAATAATGTGCTTTCTGGGGGAGCTGAGGTTTATGTAATCGCGGGGTTGTGGGTTGCGGAGATTCTCCATGCGCCTGGTAATTTTCATTGACGTTTGGGGTTGTGGTAATTATTGTTGACAACGTGGAGATAGAGGGCAGCGCGTACCGGCACGGCATTGAAGCCGAAGATATTCGGCATGCCGCCCGTAAAAATTTCTGCGAGTGAAAGGCGATTTCTCGTGAAACGCTCTATTGAAGAGATGCTTGATGAAGTGGAAAACGCGAACGGTGGCGAGGGGCCGGATCCTATTGCGACCGTTGATGACCCGTATCTCGCGCAAGTTGCAGTTGCTCAGATAGAGCTACGCGCGGCGGACAATCGGCTAGACGCGGCGGTCGCTCGGGCTCGCGCAGCCGGTAAAACATGGCAAGCCATTGGTGATGTTTTGGGTATGACACGCCAGGGCGCTAACCAGAGGTTTGCGGCTGCATAATCCTTGACGGCTTGAGTGTTCTGGACCGGGAGTCCGCCGGCTCGTGGTCCTCTACCCGGCTCTACCCGAGCGCCAGGCCGGCGAAGAACGCCGCGATGCCGAGGAGGAAATTCCCGAGCAGGAGGCTGATGCAGGCCCAGTAGCGGCGCTTTTCGAAGAGGCCGAGGGCATCGGTCATCGCCGTCGAAAAAGTAGTGAAACCACCCAAAAAACCGGTGGTGACGTAAAGACTGTACGGACCGATCCAGGCGGAAAGTGCCCCGCCGCCGGTCACGAGCCCGAAGAGGAAACAGCCGATCACATTCACCGTGAAAATCCCGGCCGGCCACGTCGGCTTGAGCCGCGCGCTGAGGAAAGAATCGAGAATCCCGCGGCACAGGGCACCCAGCCCACCGGCTAGACTAAGAAGTAGGAGCGTCACGCTGCATCACCACCCGCGCGCCGGCGCGTCGCGAGGAAGCGCCGGCCCAGCGCGCGCCCGCAGGCCATCCCGGCGAAAGCCAGCAGAAAACCACCGAAAAGAGTGCCTCCCGCAGCCAGGCCGGCCAGGCGCGCCAGCTCGCTTGGTGCCCCGCTGAGGACTTCGCCGGTGGCCAGGTGGGCGCTGAGCGCCACGAAACTCGAATAGGTGGTGAAACCACCGCAGAAACCGGTGCCGAGCAGTAGGCGCAGTCGGGCCCCGTACCGATGCGTGCCCGTGGTGAAGAAGCCGGTGATGAGGCCAAGGAAGAACGCCCCCGCAAGATTGACGATAATCGGCGCCGCCACGCTCGGGACAAGTGCGCGGGCTACCGTGCCGGCCCCGCCACCGAGGAAAACGAGGAGCAGCCCGGTCGCGTCGCGATAGAGCGGGCGCACGGAAGACGTTGAGGTAGATCTAGATGCAGCCGTGTTATTTTCCTTCCTCGCGCGCGGGGGCTTCGCCGGGCAGCACGGTCACATAGCCGCCTTTGTCGCTCGCAATATGCCAGGTGCCCCCGAAGGTGGTGCTGGCCCAGTCGAGAATCTGCTGCGCATCCCCGTGCTTGGCCTTCGATTGGGGCGCGAAGACCACCGCGTTTGCCCAGGCATTCCCGCGGGTTCCCTCCCAGTACACCGTATTATTCGGCACCAGGTAGGCGAGCATATGAATATCGGTAACCACGTGGGAACCATCCGGCACCGCGGCCAGGGCTTCGCGCGCGCCGGCGCGCTCCTCTGCGCTTGCTCCGTCATAACGCCCTTGGATCCACCAGCCCACCGCGTTGGTGCGGGTACCGATCACCGTGGCAATCACGCTGGCCGCCAGGGCGAGCGCGATCAAGCCGCGCTTGACGTGCCCGCTGTACTTGATGCGCCTGCTGCGCGTGGCGCGTTCGCCGCGCGGGGTGCGCCCGCTAGGCTCCGCGTGCTCGGCACGTCCCGCAAAGGCCCGCAGCTTCGCGTAGCGCTCCAGTCCATCGAGCAGTGCAATGGTGGCAATTGGCATGAGCACGGCGGAATAATGCCATCCCAGGCCCCAGTAGTAATCCACGTTTCCCGTGAAACGCCAGGCCAGGGTCGGGAGCATAAGCAGAATCCACGGGCTGGCCAGGCCCACCACCCCGGCACTGCCCAGCAGTACCGCCAGGGTCATCAGCTTCGTAGACGCACCGGTGAAAAACCCGGCATCGCCCGTGAGGCGATCCGTGTAATCCCAGGCGCCGTCCGGATTGAAAGCCGGTAATAGCACTGCCACGGAGAGTACGAACCACAGCGCGCCCCATACCGCCAGGCCCGCAGCCCAGCGCCCCGCGGGGGTGCGCCACGCGGTGGATAAGCGCGCTCGCGGTGCTGGCCCGCGCCGCTGCGGCGCGGCGTCGTCGTTCTGTTCCGCCACGCCGCAGACCGCCCGCCTTTGCGCGAAAAACTCCGCCAGCAGCGCGGCCGCACCGAAAGCGATGAGCGTGAGGCCGAGGTCTTCTTTGACGAAAACGAGCGTTCCGAGCGGGAGCGCGGCGCGGCGGTAGCGGCCTTCCACCCAGGCCGTCAGCCCGTAGGCGAGGAGGGGCACCGCGAAGGCGATCTCGTGGAATTGCGCGGCTACCGCGGCTGAAAGCCCCCAGGACACCGCGTAGAGCAGGCCGAGAGCGGTCCCCGCCCCGGCCCCGCAGCGCGCCCGCGCCAGGCGGGTGAGCGGAATCGCGGAGATCGCGAAGAGCGCGTTTTGCACAATAAGCAGGGTGGCACCGCTGGGCCACAGCGCGAAAATCGGGCCGAGTACCACGAGGATGGGGTGGAAATGATCGCCCCACAGGTTGAAGCCGGGGCCTTTAATATCCACGATGGGGGCTTCGAGATGCGCGTAACGCTGGGCGAGCTGCGTGAAAATACCCAGGTCCCAGGAGGACGTCTGCAAAGAAGCCCATTGGTGCAGCGAAAAAGCGGTGAAAAGAATGAAACTGCCGAGCGCCACCAGGTAGGGAGCCGGGTCGGTGCGCAGCGGGCGGTACCAGGTCGCGGTGCGAGCCGGCGCCGTGCGGCGAGCCATCATCATGCGTTCTTCACCTTCCGTCCGTGCCGTCGCGAGCCACCACCACATAGCCGGCTTCTTCCGTGACAATATGCCACTGTCCGCCAACTTTCGCGGTAATCCAGGCCACCACCTGGGCGCCGTCGCCGTGGTTGAGCCGGTTGGAGAACACCACCGTGTCAATATACGCGCCGCCGTAGCTGTGCTCCCAGTACACGGTATTACCTGGGACAACGTAGGCCATCATGACCACGTCGGCGAGGATATGCCGCCCGGTGCCGGCCGCCGCGACCGCAGCCCGGGCACCTTCGCGTTGCTCGGCGGTCTGGGTGGCGCCGTAATCGGAAAAATACACGTATTGCTGGGTATTGGAACGCCCCGTGAGCCAGGACCCGAAGCCGTTGGAGGCGGTGCCGAGCACACTGGAGCTCAGCGCGAGGGCGAGGGCCGCCGCGGCCAGGCGCGGGCGGCGAGCCAGCACACCTAAAGTTTCGCGTTGCGTGGTTGCGGCCGAGGGAGCTTGAGATTCTTGCGCCTCCGGTAGTGGTACGACGACGCCGCGCGCACCCGCCCGCGCGAGCCCATCGGTCAGCGCGACGGCGATCATCGGCGCGAGCACCGCCGAATAATGCCACAAAATAGTCCAGTAATAGGGATTATCCCCCACGAAACGCCAGGCGAGAGTGGGTAGCAGCAGCGCCGCCCACGGGCTGCGCAGCCCCACGATTCCCAGGGCGGCCACAATATAGCAGAGGGTGCCCCAGCGGTTAGGTTCGAGGAGCATGCTCGCCAGGTCGAGGCCTTCGCGCACCCGCCCGGCGTAATCCCATTGCCCGGAATTATTGAAAGCCGGGAGGATGACCTGGGTGGCGGCCAGGAACCAGGCGGTGCCCCAGGCGGCCAGGAAAGCGCCAATGCCGGCCAACTCGCGCCAGTCGCGCGCTCCGTGGCTGCCGCGCTGCCGGGCGCTGCCGGCCGCAGCCGCGCTACCGGTGCTGGACGCACCGTCGCGCCCGCGTGCTCCGCGCCAGCTGAGCAGCGCTACCAGCACCCCGAAGCAGGCCACCGTGAGGCCGAGGTCCTCCTTGACGAAAACCAGCAGGGAGATGAGCACGGCGGCGCGCCGGTAGCGGCCCTCCAGCCAGGCGGTCAGCCCGAAAGCAAGCAAGGGCACCGCGAAGGCGATTTCGTGGAATTGCACCACGAGCGCGGAGGTGAGCCCCCAGCTGGCCGCGTAAGCCACCCCGATGAGGGTACCCGGCACGGCCCCCACCCGCGCCCGGGCGAAACGCGCGATGGGATACACCGACATCCCGAAGAGCACCGCTTGGAGGGTGAGCAGGCTCAACCCGGAAGGCCAGAGCCAGAACAGCGGCCCGGTCAGCAGCAAAATGGGATGGAAATGATCGCCCCACAGGTTGAAGCCCGGGCCTTTAATATCCACGATGGGTGGGAATTGCCGGCGGGCGTACCGGTCGGCCAGCTGGGTGAAAATACCCTGATCCCACGAAGGGGAGGAGAAGTTCACCCAGGTATACCAGGAAAAGAACATGTATACGGCGAAAGCACCCGCGGCCAGCAGCAGCGCCGTCGTATCACAGTGGTTGCATGCCCACGCGCGCACCACGGCCGTTCGCGAAGGTGCCCGCGCCCCGCGCGCTTCTATCTCCCGCGCCGGCCCGCCGCGCATTAGATAATGTCCTTCTTCTGGAGGTGACGCAGCGCGAACCAACCGATGGGCACCCGCGCCCAGAAAGTGAGCAGGCGGTACAGGATCGCGGTGGAGAAGGCCACCGAATACGGCAGGCCCGCGATGGTGAGCCCGCCGGTGAGGGCCGCTTCCACCGGGCCGATACCGCCGGGGGAGGGCACCAGGGAGCCCACCGAATTAGAAACCAGGTAGGTGATCGCCAGGGTGACCACCGGCAGGGTCTCCCCGAAGGCCGCCAGGGAGAAACCGAAGGCCGCCACGAAACTCACCGTCATGAGGAGGGAACCGCTGAAACCGGCAAGAATCCGGGAGGGATGGGTGGCGAGCCACACCACGCGCGGCCACACCTGCTCGATGGTGGGGCGCACCAGCTCGATAACCTTGCGGCGCAGCGGGCGAATAAAGTAGACGGCCGCGCCCAGGGCCGCCACCGCCGCCACAATGAGCATCACGGAGGTGCTCGGGATGGAAAGATTCCCGAAGTCGCCGGTGAGCAGCCCGAGGGCCAAAAGCAGAAGCACCGTGGTAATAAACTGCGCGATCTGTACCAGGGACACGGTTGCTACCGCCACCGGAGTGGCTACCTGATTGCGTTGCAGATAGCGCAAATTGAGGGCGAGCGGCCCGATACCGGCCGGCATAACCAAGCCCAGCACCGAGGCGGCGATCTGCACCTCGCTGGTTTCCCACAGCGGCAGGCGTTCGGCCGTGTAGGCCTTCAGGCACAGTGCCGCGCCCACGTAGGTCGCGAAACTGGCGATAAATGCGGCGAGCATCCACCACGGGTTGGCGCTGCGAATCGTTTCTTGCAGCTCGGTGAAATTAATGGAGCCGAGCAGAATAAAGATGGCAAGCACGCCGATGACGATGGTGATAATCGTCTTCGCGGAGAATTTGCGCAGCTGGATGGTCTGGGTGGCGGTGCCAATATCCTGCGGGAGGGCTTCCAGCAGGACTTCACGCATGCGCTGCACGCCTTTTTTATCCTCGAGTTCGGCCAGGGTTTGCGCCGGCATAATGGTGCGTTGCACGGTCGGTGCCACCGAGGAAAGCCGGTCGCGGGAAATGCAGCGCAGCGCGGAAGCGACGGCGCGCTCCGGGCCCACCGCCACCGCCTGGAGTAGGTACAGCTGCGCCAAATCAATATGCCGGGAAAGCTCATTGGAAGAAAAACTACCGTTACGCCAATGGGTGATGAGGGCTTCGTCCCCGCGCACCGCGACCACCCCGGCGCGAATATCGTGGTGGGTGAGACCGCGTGCGTGCGCGCGTTCGAGCGTGGCCCACATGGAGTCCAGCGCCGCGTCGGAGATCTCTTCGGGCTCCAGATCCGTGAGGGGAACGGCCTCGATATCCGCAAAAGCGACGACGGCGGACGCGCCAGCCGCCGCGTAATGTGCATCGCGCCGCGGGGCCACCCCGGCGTGGACAGCCAGGGCTTCCATGAGGAGGGTGCGCTCGGCGGTTTCCTCCACGTTATCCCCGGTCCGCTGGGTGACCTGGGTGAGGGTGGCCCGCTGCCAGGCACTGGCCAGGCGCCCGAGGACCGCGCGATCCGAGTCAATAAGCGCGGCAACGTAATGGGCGCCGTTGGCCAGGGTAACCACGTAGTGGCGGGAATTGACATCCCCGATAAGCGGGTGGACGTCATGGCGGGCCCGGGTAATGAGGGCGCGCACGTTAATATCGTCCTCCGGTTCGCCCAGCGGGTCGGCACCCGTAGCGCTCGCGGGAAGCGTGACCTCCTGTTCCGCGCTTGCCGCGGTGGTGAACGCGGCATCAGCCTGCCCGATGTGCCCGATGAGGGCCTCGCGTAGCTCCTTGAGAATCGCGGTATCCACGTATCCGAGCGGGCCGGTCACGGGAACGGACCACGCGTGCATATCGGCGTCGTCGCCCGCATCCACGCGGATAATGCTGTGCGCGTCCAAGCCAGCGCGGCGAATGAGAGTGACGACGGCGGCGCCGGTGGCGCGGTCGGGCGAATCCCCAAAAGCATAGAGAGCGAAATAGCCGCAGGCCATCCCCACGAACACGGTGGTGAGCGCGCCGGTCAGGGTTTGGGCACCCTGGAGCACGGAAAGCACCAGCACTATTCCCAAGGCCCACCAGCCGGTGCGCACCAGCCGGCCCTGACGTTCGGAGGCCGCCACCACCAGGATGGTGGCGATAATCGAAACGTAGGGGAGCATGCCCACGGCTGCTTGTTCTTGGATGGTATCCGAGAGGTCGATGGTGATTTGGGAGGTGGGCATGAAGCGCTCGAAAAGCCACAGGGAGCCGTAGCAGATGGCGAGCGCGCCGCCCATGGCCACCAGCGCGGTCACGAGGGTGCGCCAGTGCCGGTAGCGGATGATATCGAAGAAAAGCAGGAGGGGGAGGAAGAGCGAGACGAGGCCCTCGAGCACGTTAATGGGCATGGAGAAAATGGTGCGGAGGGTATCCGGGGCGGCGTTGGCGACGTCGTGCGTGACGGCCACGGTGGTGGTGTAGCCGAAGCGGGAGATGAGGAGCATCCCGACGATGGCCAGGGTGAAGAGGATGCCGCGCAGCAGGTTGGCGGGGCGGCGGGTCCAGCGCGCAATTTCGTCCACGAGGAGGACGCGGTGCACGGCAGGTTCGGTGTGCACGGCAGGTTCGGCGCGCGCTTCGGGCGCGCTTACCGCGAGTGCAGGTGCGGCAGCGGAGGCCTGCGTTTCCGGCGCGTTTACCGCAGCCGGGGCGGGTTGTACCTCCGCCGGCTGAACCGGGCTCGTTTCCTCGTTGTGGCGCACCAGCCCAGTCTAGTAGATGGGTAGTACTTTCTTCTGTGACCTGGCAGGGCTACTCAGCCCGGCGCAGCCGCAGCGAATTGAGCACCACGATAACCGAGCTGGCAGCCATCGCCGCGGCGGCCAAACCCGGCAGGATAATCCCGGCCACCGCCGCCGGAATAGCAATGAGGTTGTAGCCGAAAGCCCAGGCCAGATTCTGGCGGATAACCCGCAAGGTGGCGGCGGAGATGCGCAGCGCCGCTCCCACATTGCGCAGATCGGAGTTCACGATGGTGATATCGGAGGCGGCCTTGGCCACGTCCGTGCCCGAGCCCATGGCGATGGAGAGGTCCGCGGCGGCCAGAGCTGCGGCGTCGTTCACACCGTCCCCGACCATCGCAACCCGCCGGCCCTCCGCGCGGGCCGCTTCCACTACCCGGACCTTGTCGGCGGGGAGAACCTCGGCGTGCACGATCTCGATTCCGGCGGCCCGGGCCACCGCCCGCGTGGTGGCAGCGTTATCCCCGGAGGCCAGAATCGGAGTGAGGCCCAGGTTTTTGAGCTCGGCGACGGCCGCAGCGGAGGTGGGGCGTAGCTGGTCACGCACCGTGATAAGGGCGAGCGCCTCATCGCCGCGCGCCAGCATCACCAGGGACGCCCCGCCGCTCGCGGCTTCTTCCAGCGTGCTCTCCCAACCGGACACATCCACTCCGGCTTCGCGCAAGGCACGTGGCGAGGCCGCGTAGCAGTGCTGCCCACCGATGGTGGCGCGCACGCCCCGCCCGGCCAGATTCTCAAAATCGGTGGCAGGGCTAAGCTCCATGCCTTCCTTGCGGGCCCGGGCCACGATGGCGCGGGCGAGGGGATGCTCGGAATAGTTCTCCACGCTCGCGGCCAGGGTGAGAGCTTCTTTACGAGCGGCGACGGCGCCGCTACCGCCACGTGCCCCGGCAGGCGGGAGAATCACCCGGTCCACGGCCATGGTTCCGGTGGTGAGGGTTCCGGTTTTGTCCAAAATAATGGTGTTGACGCTGTGGGCGCTTTCCAGGGTTTCCGGGCCGTGGATAAGGATGCCGCGCTGGCTAGCCCGCCCGGAACCCACCATAAGCGCGGTGGGAGTGGCCAAGCCTAGAGCACAAGGGCAGGCCACCACCAGCACCGTAATGGCGGTCATGATGGCCAGGTCCAGGGGGTTACCGAGCGCCAGGCGCACCCCGAATGTCGCGAGCGCAATGAGGATAACGGCGGGCACAAATACCGCGGAAACCCGGTCCGCCAGCGCCTGCACCGGGGCTCTCCCGGATTGGGCGCGGGTGAGGAGGCGGCCCATCTGCGCCAGGGTGGTATCGCGGCCCACCCGGGTGGCCCGTACCCGGATCGCGCCCGCGGTGGTGAGGGTTGCCCCGGTGACTTTATCGCCCGGGCCCACGTCAATGGGGGTGGATTCGCCGGTGAGGAGGCTGGCATCCACCGCGGTAGTCCCGGAGACCACCACCCCGTCGGTTGCAATTTTCGTGCCGGGGGCCACGAGGAATTCGTCCCCGACGGCCAGGTCGCTGGCAGGAATAATTTCATCAACATCCGCGCCGGAAGCGGTGCGTACCCGGCGTGCGTCGTCGGCCCCTAAAGCGAGGAGGGATCGCAGCGCATCTCCCGCGCTGCGGCGTGAGCGGGTTTCGAGCCAACGCCCCAGCAGCAGGAATGTAACGATCATGGCCGCGGTTTCGAAATACACGTGGGAGCCGTGCGCGGCGCCGGTGGTGAGCGCGTGAATCCCGGTCATGGACATGCGGTAGTCCGCGCCGCCTGCCCCGCCCCACAGCAGCGCCCAGATGGACCAGCCCAGCGAGGCCAGGGTGCCTAGTGAGATCAACGTGTCCATGGTGGTGGAGCCGTGGCGGAGCGCGGCGGCAGCCGAAAGGTGGAAGGGCCAGCCGCACCAGAGCGCGATGGGGAGGGTGAGGGCGCCGATGACCCACTGCCAGTACGGGAATTGCAGGGCCGGGATCATGGAGAGCGCCACCACGGGGATGGAGAGGGCTAGCGAGATCCAGAAACGCTGGCGCAGCGAGGCGATGCGGGCGCTTGCCTGGGCGTCGGCTGCTTCACGCGTAGCGGCTGCTGCGCGAACCGATTCGGCGTGCGTGTTGGGGTTGGTGGTGGCCGGGTGTGCGGCGTCGTGCGGATCGGTAGTGCCCGCGCGGGCGCCCGCGCTTGTAGTGGTACCGCTCCCGGCCCTCGGGGTGAGTTCCGTGCGGGAAATGAGCCGGGCTTCGTAGCCGGCTGCGCTCACCTGGGCGAGGAAATCGGCGGTGTCCAGCTGTGCCCCGGTTTCGCTGAGTTCGAGGCGGGCTTCGTCGGTGGCGAGGTTGACGGAGGCGCGCACCCCGGGCATTTTATTGAGTTTCTTTTCCACGCGCGCCACGCAGGAAGCGCAGGTCATCCCGGAAATCGCGAGGTTTACTTCGGCAACGGGGGCGACGTCAAGATTTTCGCTCGCGCTGCTTGTGGTGTTGCGTGCGATGGGGTACGACGGCGCAGCTGCGGCCTGTGGGGGCTCGGACACAGAAAAATCTCCTTACGTGGGCGCACTTAGGTGGGCTGCCGCGGGTGGTGGTCCGCGGCAGCGTGTTTGTCAAGGCAGCGGGTGCCTAAATTATTTGTGCGAGTGGGTGGTGTTTAGCGGATGATCTCGGTCACGGTGTAGTCGCCGGCTTCGGCTACCGCGGCTTTGAGGTCTTCGTCGGAAAAATCGTGCGGGGTGTAGACGAGTACCGAGGAGGTGCCTTCCGGGTTCAGGGTGACGAGCACGCTGTTGACATCCGGGAGAGCATCGAGTTCTGCGCTCACGTGTTTGACGCAGTTTTCGCAGGTCATCCCGGTGACTTTCAGCTCGATAGTGCGATCAAATTCTTCTGTTGCCATGGTGCGCCTCCTTCTTCAGCCCCGAGGTGGGGTGCACCCGGTTTAACACGAATCTACGCGGTGCTATTCCCGCTTATCCGCAAGCCCAGCAGTGGCGAATCTTTCTGCTCGAGTAGTTTTTATCCATGTGTTTCATTGTATGGCCCGAGGAATCGCTTGCTTCGAATTCGCGATCGCAGCGCGCCTAGGCTGAGCGCCGTCGCCGCATTTACGCTCCCAACAATGCGAGGGGGATAACGTAAATTCCGTCGGGGCGGCGGTATGCCTGGGTGCCGGTGTTGAGGACCATGAGCAGCGGGTCCTGTTCGGGGATTTGCTTGCGTAACCACAGCAGGTGCTGCACGTCATGCTCGCTAATCGCGTTGGCGAGTTTCACCTCGACTCCGGCGATTTCTCCGCTCGGGCCTTCTGCTATCAAGTCCACCTCGTGGTCTCCGTTGCGGGTTCGTAAGTGGAATACGCGGGCCCGGTTGGCTTCGGCTGCGACTCGCACGCTCAGCGCGGCTAGGGACTCGAATAATTGCCCCAAGAACTTCTGCCCGCGTGTACCCAGCAATGTGGTTTCGTTCAGATTGAGTAGCCGCAGCGCCAGTGCCGGATCAGCGAGCTGGTGTTTCGGGGCGAGCTGCAGCCGCTTCAAAGCATTGCTGGCGGGTGCCCAACCGGCGATGGGATCCAGAATCCACAGTGCGGTCAGGTGTTCGCGGTATGTAATCGTGGTACTTTTTGCGGGCTGCGTGCCATCCCCACCGGTGGTGGCATCTAATAAATTCGCGTACGACGTTGTGAGGGAACTTGCCGCCGCGTACGCGGCCAACCAGCGGTGCAATACTTCCGGGCGGCGCACCGTTGCTCCGTAATCGGGTAAATCGCGGTCGATAATCAAGCGCAGATACGAATCCAGTAACTCTTGGGTCACTTCAGCCGATTTCGTCATAATCCCAGGGAAGCCGCTCCGGGCTATGGCGCGGCAATAATCCGGCAAAGCGAAATCCGTATGGCCGGCTATGCCTTGATTGGGGTTCCTGAGCAGTTCGCCGAAACTCACGCTAGGTTCAACAAGTTCGCGTTCGAATAATGCCATCGGGCGCAGCCGTAAAGAGAGCACTCGTCCGGCCCCGCTGTGCAGCCCGCTGGCATCGAAAGGTGTGGCTGAGCCGGTCAGCAGGAATCTTCCCGCAGGTGCACCCCCATCTACCTGGCGCCGCACAGAATCCCACACCGCTGGGACTTTCTGCCATTCGTCCAATAAGAGGGTGCCGGGCGGGACGGTGGTGAAATCTGGATCCGCGGCCGCCACATATTGAGTTTCGGGGCGGTCAAGCAGCCATATCGTGTTTGCGCGCTGCAAGGCGGTGGCAGTTTTCCCTACGCCTTTCGCGCCGTCAATCGCGATTGCGGGAACTTCGGGAAGTAATGCGTCTAGCCGCTTATCGATCGCTCGCTTATGGTAACGCATAGCCCCATCCTACCGTTAGCAGGCGCCCTACGCTACCATTAGCCGGGTTTCTATCCTACTTTTAGCCGGACTTCTACACTACCTTGAGCCGAAATTGCTTGAGGGTTCCACTTTCTAACGTCCGCGCCGGTTCACAACCACGCGGTGAATAATCCATCCCACCGCGATCACCAGGCAGACCACCGCCACGATCTTCGCGAAAATCCCCACGTAATCTTCCACGATGGTCCAATTCGCACCAAGCAGGTAACCGGCGTAAATCAGAATCGTATTCCAGATCGCCGAGCCCACCGCCGTCAGCGCGGTAAATTTCAGCATCCCCATATTCGTCACGCCGGCGGGAAGCGAAATAAGGGAGCGGAAAATCGGTACCATGCGCCCGAAGAACACGGTCCAACTGCCGTGCTTATCGAACCAGGCCTCGGTTTTATCCACATCGGATTGTTTGGTGAGCGGGAACCACAGCAGAATTTTGCGGGTGCGTTCCCGCCCGAGCCAGGCGCCCAGCCCGTACAGCAGCCAGGCCCCCGCCAGCGACCCGGCGGTACACCACAGAATCGCGCCGATAAGCGTCATATTCGAGGTGGGGGAGGAGGCCGTGAACCCGGCCAGCGGCAAAATCACCTCGGAGGGCAGCGGCGGAAAAATATTTTCCAGCGCAATAAGAAGCGCCGCCCCGAACCCGCCGATAGCGTCCATCACACTGACCACCCAGCCGGTGATCCCGCCCATCGCGCCCGGGTCACCGCCCGGCGCCGGTGCGGTCGCCAGGACACTCGTCCATGCTGCTACGTTCACGCTTCTCCTCCGGTTGCGAACGCCGCGAAGTGCGGCACATATGCCGTATTTGTTACGACGACGCCGCCGCGCTGCCGCGCGGCCTGCCGGCTACCTTAGCAGGCTTAGCTGGCTGCGGTCCCGGGCGTGTCCTCCAGGAAATCCACGAGGCGGGCAGCCAGGCCGGTGTACCCGGCCGGAGTGAGAGCAAGAAGACGTTCCTCTATATCCCCCGGCAAACCCAAGCCCGCTATAAATTCCCGCATATCTGCCGCGGTGACCTTCCGCCCGCGGGTCAGCGCCTTGAGGCGCTCGTAAGGATCTTCCAAATGCTCAGCACCACCCAGGGCTGCGGCCCGCATGGCCTGCTGGATCGGTTCGCCCAGCACTTCCCAATTCGCGTCCAGTTCTGCTGCGAGCTTGGCGGGATTGGGATCCACCCCGGCCAGCCCGCGCCGCAAATTATCGAGGGCCAGGTAGGAATGCCCGAGCGCCACCCCGATATTGCGTTTCGTGGAGGAATCGGTGAGATCGCGCTGCATCCGGGAGGTCACCAGAGTCTGGCTGAGCACCCCGAAAAGCCCGGAGCTGATCTCCAGATTCGCTTCCGCATTTTCGAAGCGAATGGGATTGACCTTATGCGGCATTGTCGAGGAGCCGGTCGAGCCCTGCGCCGCCAGGTTCTGATGGAAATAATCCAGGGAAATATAGGTCCACATATCGGTGGCGAGATTATGGGCGATGCGATTGACGTGCGCGATATCGTCGAAAAGATCGGCGAGCGCATCATAGGATTCAATCTGGGTGGTGAGCGGATTCCAGGTCAGCCCTAAGGATTCCACAAAATCGCGGGCCAGTCCCGGCCAGTTTGCCTCTGGAATCGCGGTGGCGTGCGCGGAAAAAGTCCCGGTGGCCCCGGAGAATTTCCCATAATATTCGGCGGTTTCCACCCGGCGCAGGGAACGGTGCAGGCGGTGCGCGAAAACGGCGAGCTCTTTGCCAACGGTGGTGGGCGAGGCCGGCTGCCCGTGGGTATGGGCCAGCATGGGTAGCTCCGCGTGGGTGCGGGCCAGCTCGCTCAGATCTGAAACCAGGCCCCAGGCGCGGGGCAACCAGCAGCGGCGCACCGCGTCACGCACGCCCAGCGCCCAGGCCAGGCTATTAATATCTTCCGAGGTGCAGAAAATATGGACCATCTCGCGCAGGTGACCCAGCCCGCCTACGTCCATACGCTTCTTGATGAAGTATTCGACAGCTTTGACATCGTGCCGTGTTTCCGCCTCGATGATAGCCAGCTCGTGTGCCGCGGCGTCGTCGAACTTTTCAGGAAGCGACCGCAAATATACGACGGCGCTGTCGGGCAGCGCCCCCACCCCGGGAATCACCGCGCGTTCGCACAGGAAAATCAACCATTCGACTTCCACGTGAATTCGGTAGCGGTTGAGCGCGGCCTCGCACAGGTAGGGCTGCAGCGGGGCGGTGGCGCTGGCGTAGCGGCCATCTAGGGGGGAAAGCTGCCCGGAAATATTCAGGACGGGGGTGGATGCGGAAGTTGATTCTGGCGCGCGCTGCTCACTCATAGCTCTATTCTGGCAGATCCGCGCCCGGCTGGCAGAACCGCACGCCATGTACCGCTGCGCCCAGCGCCGGCGAGATACGCACGTCCGGCTAGCCGAGCTTAGAGGTAGGGCCGGGCGGCGGCCAGGGTTTCCGCGCCGTAGGAGCCGCCGAACAGCGCGGCGTGGAGGATAAGAATATGGAGGCTGTGCAGGCCGATGCGGTGCTGCCACCCGGAGGCAAGCGGGGATACCTCGTTATAGCCGGCGTAGATGTCCTCCACGAAAGGAGCGCGGAAGACCGTGAGGGTGGCCAGGTCGGTTTCCGCGTGCCCGCCGTGGGAAACCGGGTCGATGAGCACCCCGCCGCGTTCCGTCCACATCACATTGCCGCTCCACAAATCACCGTGGAGTAGAGCGGCCGGGCTACGCAACAGGGCCGGTTGGGGACTATCGAAAGTGCCGGTCCGTAGGCGTTCACATAACTGTTCCAGGGCACGGGAGCCGCTCGCCTCCAGCGCCCCGTTATCGCGGGCGGGGCGCAGATAGGGTTCGATGCGATCCGCGGCGTAGAACTCCCCGAAGCTGCGCGCGGGAGAATTCGCCGGTACCACCGGTAAATCCCAGGAGCCCAGCCGGATCGGGCGGGAGCGGTGAGCGGTGGAGGGATCCGCCGCGCCGCCGGGAGCCTGCCCGAAAATCCGGTGCCCGGTGGGATCCCAAGCGTGGGTACGGGCCAGGCGCGCCCCGAATTCCCGGGCGGCCACCGCGGTGGGGCGCACGGAGCGCAAGCGCTCCTCGCGCAAGATACCGCGGTCGTGATCCGCGGCGGTGGATAGCAGCGCCACGACGGGCGCCCCACCACTCGGCGTGGCCTCGGCCAGCTCCGCCAGCGAAAGCGCCTCACCCCAGATCTCGGCCGGATCGCCGGTTTTCGCAAAGGTCTCCATACCCGCATCCTACGGCGCCCCGTGCGGAGTGGCGCACCGTTCCGGATAACGGTGCGCGGGGACGGAGCACGGTGCGGGCGGACACGGTGCGCAGCATGGAGGCACCGGTGCGCAGGCGGCGCGGAACGGCCCCGGGGTGGCTCGCGGTGATGGTGCACAATAGAAGAATGCAATGGTTCCGCCCCGAATTAGCCGATCTGCCCAGCTACGTTGCCGGGAAACGCCCCCGCAATGCCGATAGCGTCAAGCTCTCCAGCAACGAAGTACCTTTCCCACCCACCCCGGCGGTGGCCGCCGCGCTCGCGGCCGCGGTTGATCAGGGTGGGGAGCTCAATCGCTATCCCGATATGTCCTGCGCGCAGCTCACCGCCGCGCTCGCGGCCCATGAGAACTGGGATCCGTCCGGCATCGTGGTGGGCAATGGTTCCACCGCCCTCATCGAAAAATTCCTGCAAGCCGTGGTCACCCCGGGCGGCGAAGTAGTCAGCCCGTGGCGTTCTTTCGAGGCCTACCCCATCGCCACCATTGCCGCGGGCGGGCGCTTCGTGGGCGTGCCGCTGCGCGCGGATGGCACCCATGACCTGGAAGCCATGGCCGCCGCCATCACGGAAAATACCCGCGCTATCCTCCTGTGTTCGCCCAATAATCCCACCGGAACCACCATTCCGCACGCCGAGCTCGCTAGCTTCCTGAGCCGGGTTCCCGCCCGCATTCCGATACTCCTTGACGAGGCCTATATCCACTTCGCTCCCGCGGTAGGTGAGAGCCAGGCGAGCCGCGCCGTCGTACAAAACGGTAAGGAACTGGCGCGCCAGTACCCGAATGTGGCGGTGGCCCGCACTTTTTCCAAGGCTTTTGCGCTGGCCGGGCTGCGGCTGGGTTACCTGCTCACCAGCCCCGCGCTGGCCGAACCGCTGCGCCGTATCGCCACGCCTTTCGGTGTGAATCGCCTCGCTCAGGTGGCCGGCCAAGCTGCCCTCAGCGAAGCGGATATCGTGCTGGAGCGCGCCGCGCAGCTCGCCGGCGCCCGCGATGAACTGGCCGCCCAGCTCGCGGCGGCCGGCTGGCACACGCCTACCTCCCACGCGAATTTCCTGTGGATGTCCGCGGCTGAACTGGCTCGCCACGGGGTGAGCGCCGCACGTTTCGAGGATGCGTGCATGGATGCCGGGGTACTGGTGCGGGTGCTCGGCGAAGGGGTGCGCGTGAGCGTGGCCGAACCGGAAGGTAGCACCCGGGTGCTTGCCGCCGTGGGCGCGCTGGCCCGCAGCTAGGATCCCGACGCTGCCGCTTCAAGGCACCCGTTACGGTCAGCTGGCACGGGGCCAGCTAGAACAATTCTTCGGCGGCCCGCCGCACCGTAAACCCGTGGCCGGTCAGCTCCGACCAGCAGGAAATGCCGGCGTATTGGTCGGCGGTGCAGGCGAAGCCGTGCGCGGCTACCACGCTGCCGTAGGGCACCTCTTTGGCGGTGCTCACCTGGGTGGAACACCCGGCGGTGGTGGTGCCCGTCAGACCCACGGTGTAATTGGCAGGTTCGCCTTCGCAGCCGGGCGGGGACACGTAGTCATAGGTGAAAATCGTGCAATTGACGGCTTTTTCGTCAAGGGAGCAGCGCACGTTATTCATCGGGGTGGTGAAAGATTCCAGCCGGGTGGCCTCCGGTGGTGCGGGCCGCACCAGTTTCCACCACTGGCGCGAGGCCGCGAAAGATTGGAAATCCGCCGGTGCGGCAATATCGCCGAGCGCCGTGCTCAAGCTCAGGGTGTATTCGGCCCCGCAGCTGGAGGAGAGGGTGCGCAGGGCCTCGGTGAGGAGCGGTGCCTCAGCGGTATAGGTGCCGCCCGCGGCCGCCGCGGTCGCGTAATCGGCCAGGGTTGCCGCCGCGTTCTCCGGATTTGGGCAGGCGCCCGAGCGCAAGTCGTGGACCTGGTTGCGCAGCTGGGTGAGATCAGCGGAGGCGCTGCGCCCGGGTTCGGGGCCCGCGGTGGTGGGTGCCGGTGCGGCGGCGTCGTCGCTAGAAAAATACGAGACCCCCACGAGGGCGAGCACGCCCGCAAGAACGGCAGCCGCGAAGAGCAAGAAATACAGCGGCCATCGCGCCGGGCCGTGCGCGCCGTGTTTCATGCGTACTCCTTGTGCTGGGGATTGTCCTCCTAGGTTACGGCACCGCGCGCCGTGCGTCATCTTAGGAACGACGGCGCAGCTAGGGCGCCTGCCCGCCGCGGCCCCCACCGTAGCTTTCGGCTAGTGCCCACCCAGGGCGGCGCGCAGCACGGGCAGAATCTGGATATCGCCGGGCAGCCACTCCACGCTATCGAGCTCCGCGGCGGTGAGGACGCGGGCATCGCGGTGCGCCGGGCCCAGCGTGATTTCCCCGAAGGGCCGCGCCAGCCACACCATCATCCGCAACCCGGCGTTATGTTCCCCGGAACTCAGGTCCCAGGAGCCGTCCGGGCTATCGGGGTTGGCCAGCTGCCGGCCGATATCAATACCGCAGCCCAGCTCCTCGGAAATCTCCCGGTGCAGGGCCTCGCGCGGGGTTTCGCCGGGTTCCACTTTTCCGCCGGGGAATTCCCACAGGCCGTCCGCCCATTCGGGGTAGGAGCGCTGGGTGGCCAGCACGCCGCTGGGATTAGTGAGGTCAGCAACGAGGGCCGCGCCCACCACCAGGTGGGGAGCGGGTTCCGTGCTGGAGTCCGGTGCCGGGGCCGGCTCAGCTACCGGCGCTGGGTGAGATGCGGATTCGGATTCAGATGTCATATCGGATGCCTCCTCGCCGCCCATATTAATTCTTGAGGCGAGCGGCGGGGATGTCCGTTCACCTTGTGAGTGAGATCTGCCACCGGATAAACTGGCCGCGCATTGCCTCACCGTACGGGCGCCGTTCACGCACCGTCCCCGCGCGTATCCGCACCGCTCCCTTTTTGCCGATCACAGGAGATCACCATGACCCACCACTGGAGTTCTAAGGCGTTTTTCGGCTCCGGGGAGTTCCTCGTTCCATCAGTTAACCGATCTTTGCTTGCCTGGCCCGCGGAGCAGATAGCGGAGGGTGACCGCTTTGAGCTGTGGGCCTGCCCGGATGGAGCCGGCACGCTCGGGGATCGGGAGCGTGGTGATAGGAGCGCAGAACAGCTCGGCATCAAGCGGCTTTGCACCCTCGCGGTGGATCCGGACGGTATCCCGGCCGCGGCTATTTCCACGCGCGCACACCTGTCCGGCTATGCCGCGCTGCGCCTGAGCGGCGTGCCCTCCCACCAGTTGCGTGAGGCGCTGCGCGGGCAGCTTCTGGTGGCGCGCCGTAACGGTGCCGGGGAACTCAGCGCTCTCACCGGGGTGCAGATCGCCGGGATGATTGATGATCTTTACGCGGGTGCCCGCCAGGCATGCCTCGGTGTCACGTGGAACGGGGATGCGCCCGCGGTGGCACTGTGGGCGCCCACCGCCCGCCAGGTTCGTATTGAGGTGACGGGTGCGGGCAACGGCGCTGGTGTGGGGCCCGCTGGCCCCACCACGCACGCCATGACCCGCGATGAGCTGGGTATCTGGCACGCCAGCGGTACTCCGGCCTGGAAGAACGCCAGCTATCTTTTCGAGGTCGAGGTTGTGGAACCCCGGGCGGGCACCGTGGTGACTTACCGGGTGACCGACCCCTACGCGGTGGCCCTCACGGTGGATTCCGAGCGCGCGGTTTTCGTGGATCTGGACGACCCGGCCTACCAGCCAGAACTCTGGCGCACTGCCCCGCGGCGCACCCTCGCCAACCCGGCTGCCCACACCATTTACGAGTTGCACGTGCGCGATTTTTCAATGTCGGATCCCACCGTTCCCGATCACCTGCGCGGGAAATACGGTGCGTTCACGCTGCCGGACTCGGCCGGGATGCGCCACCTGCGCGCCCTGGCCGAGGCCGGAATGACCACCGTTCACCTCCTCCCCACCTTCGATATCGCCACCATTCCCGAACGCCCCGAGAACCAGAAGACTCCGCGCATCCCGCCGGCCGGCCCGGATTCCCCGGCCCAGCAGCAGGCCGTGAGCGCGGTGGCGGATTCCGACGCCTATAACTGGGGCTACGATCCGTTCCACTACCTGGCACCGGAAGGTAGCTACGCGGTGGAGCTCAATGGCGGGGCACGCATCAAAGAATTCCGTGCCATGGTGGGAGGGCTGCATGCGGCTGGCCTCGGCGTCGTACTCGATCAGGTCTACAACCACACGGCCGCAGCCGGCGGGGATGCCGTCTCCGTTCTCGATAAAGTGGTGCCCGGTTATTATTACCGTCTGGACGCGCGCGGCACTATCGCTACGTCCACCTGCTGCCCGAATGTGGCGACCGAAAACCTTATGGCGGAGAAACTCATGGTGGATGCGGTGGTGCTGTGGGCCAAGCACTATCGCGTGGACGGGTTTCGTTTCGATCTCATGGGCCACCATTCGCGCGCGAATATGGAGGCGGTGCGTGCCGCTCTCGATGCCCTGACGGTGGAGCGGGATGGCGTTGACGGTGCGCGTATCTACCTCTACGGGGAGGGCTGGAATTTCGGGGAGGTGGCCGATAACGCGCGTTTCCGCCAGGCCACCCAGCTGGAGATGAACGATACCGGTATCGGGGCTTTCAATGATCGCCTGCGGGATGCCGTCAACGGTGGCGGGCCTTTCGATTCCGATAAACGCCACCACCAGGGCTACGGCACCGGCCTGTTCACCGACCCGAATGGCCACAGCCCGTGCTCCCCGCAGGAGAACCACGAACGCCTCGGGCACGCCACCGACCTGGTCAAACTCTCCCTGGCCGGGGCCCTGCGCGATTTTAGTTTCCTCACCCACACCGGGGAATGGAAAAGCGGAGCCGAGCTGGATTACGGCGGACGGCCCGCCGGTTTCGCCTCCCAGCCCCAGGAAGCCGTCAATTACGTGGACGCGCATGATAACGAAACCCTGTGGGATAGTGGTGCCTACAAACTGCCGCTCTCCCTCAGTACCGATGATCGTATCCGGATGGCGCTGCTCTCCCTGGCCACGGTGGCGCTCGGCCAGGCCCCGGCTTTCTGGCACGCGGGCACCGAGCTGCTCCGCTCGAAGTCCCTGGACCGAGATTCCTATAATTCCGGGGACCATTTCAATCGCCTGGATTTCTCCGGGCAGAGCAATAATTTCGGGGTGGGCCTGCCGCCCGCCAGCCGCAACGAGGCATCCTGGCCGGTCATGAGGCCGCTGCTAGCGCGCCCTGAACTGCGCCCCAACCCGGAACAGATCGCCCGCGCGGCCGCCATCGCCCGCGACCTGCTGCGCTTGCGCCACTCCAGCCCGCTCATCACCCTGGGAAGCGCGGAGCTCATCCGCGCGAAAGTCACTTTCCCCAACGGTGGGCCCGGCGCCACCCCCGGCCTCATCATTATGCGCATCGACGATACCGCCGGCCCGGATAGTGACCCGCAGCTCGACGGCATCATCATCGCCTTCAACGCCTCCCCGCGCCCCATCACGGAAAAAATCGAGGGCGTCACGGAAACCTACGCGCTGTCGCCCATTCAGCGGCATGGGTACGACGACGCAGTTCGCGGCGCCACGCTTATTGGCGGCACCGTTACTGTGCCAGCGCGCTCCGTCGCGGTCTTTCTGCTGGCCCAGCGATCCTAGTACGCACGCCGGGCCTCCCGCCGGATCCGGCGCACCCGCGGGGGGGGGGGATCTCTTCAGGATGGGTGCTTTCTCAACGCCGCCCACTCACGGTGGGATCCCCCGGCAACCAGAAGCGCAACGGTGCATCTGTATTTCGGGAAATCCCGATACGGGGACCCACCCGGTAGGGTAGCGGCGCCGGTGGCAACTCCAGCCACAGGCACCGCTCCGATAATCCGGCGGGATCGGGAGTGATGGCAGGATCGAGCACCCCGCCATCCGTATCCCGCACCGTAAGCGGCAGCCCGCTCATGGAAGTATCCAAACCGAGGACCTGGCCCACGTTGCCCGGCCCGCGCGCCAGGGCCTGGCGCGCGGGCGGAGCGGCGCCTGGCCGGGTTCGGCGCCGCAGGGCTTCCTCCAGCCCGGCCACAACCTCCCCGGCGCGCAAGAGCACCGCGCTGGCCTGGCCATCCGCCCCGCACACGATATTGCCGATGCGATGGATGCCGTAGCTGAGGTAGACATAAAGGTGGGCGGGTGGCCCGAACATAACGCGGGCGCGCGGGGTGGGCCCGGCGAAAGCATGCGAGGCAGGATCGCTCGCCCCGAGGTAGGCTTCCACCTCGGTCAGGCGCACCGCCACGGCGCCGTCGCCCACCACCGCGCCCAGCAGCAGCGGGGCCAGCTCATCGGCCGGCCGGCTCAGATCCGCGATGCTCGCCGCACCCGTGCGCGCCACAGTCCCTCCTGCCGCTAGGCTCAGGCGTCGTCGCCCATACCCTCGAGGTTCGAGAGCGCTTCACGGATCTGCGCGGCGCTGGCCCGTAGGGATTCCAGTTCCGCATCTGATGGTTTCATATCGATCTGCCGGATCGCGCCGCGCGCCCCCACGATGGTGGGCACGGACATGCACACCCCGGAAATTCCGTTCCACCCGGTCATGAGGCGGGAAACAGAGAGTACCACGCGTTCGTCGCGCAGCACCGCCTGGATAATCCGGGAGGCCGCCAGTCCGATGGCGTAATTCGTGGAGCCTTTCCCTTCGATCACTTCGTAGGCGGCGTTGATGACGCGGTCGGCGATACCGTCGAGGAGTTCATCGGTGACCGGGCCGGAACGCAGTTCCCATTCGCGGATCGGTACCGTGGAAATCGAGGCCATCGACCACATGGGAGTCTCGGAATCCCCGTGTTCGCCGCACATATAAGCATGCACATTCGAGGTTGCCACGTGGAACTTCTGCGAAATAAGCTGGCGCAGCCGCGAAGAATCCAGCACGGTACCGGTCCCGAAAACGCGTGCGGGCGGCAGCCCGGAGATTTTGAGGACGGCTTGGGTGATCACGTCCACAGGATTGGCGACGATGACGAAAATCGCGTTGGGGGAGAGCTCGACCAGCGGGGGAACAATGGAACGCATCATCGCCACACTCGCCCCGGCCAGGTCCAAGCGGGACTGGCCCGGCCGCTGGCGCGCCCCGGCGGTAATCACGATGACATCGGAATCCACGGTGGCCTCCACGTTATCGGTGCCCTCAATTTTGGCGGTCGGCATGAACTGGCCGCCGTGCATAAGATCGAGGGCTTCGGCATGCACCTTCTGTGCGTTGATATCTTGGAGAACAACATGCCGGGCGACGCCTTTGATGAGCATGGCGTAGGCGAGGGAAGTCCCCACCGCCCCGGCGCCAATAATAGAAACCTTTGAGCCTTCAGTGCGCTGGTCAATCATATTTAGTTATTTTACCCGCTACAGGTTGATCCGCACCGCCGTGCGCCCGTAACGCTGGCCGGCGAGCAGCTCGCGCCCAGCTGCGGGAACATCAGCCAGCTCAATCACGTGGGTGAGAGAATCGAGCACGCTCGTGTCCACGTGCTCGGCCAGCAGTTTCCAGGCGCGCAGGCGCAGCTCGCGCGGGGCCCGCACTGAATCCACCCCGGCCAGGGTGATGCCCCGCAAAATAAAGGGCAGCACCGTGGTGGGAAGCGCGGTTCCGCCGGCCAGGCCGCAGGCGGCCACCGTCCCGCCCCAGCGGGTTTGCGCCAGCAGATTCGCGAGCACCTGCCCACCCACGGTATCCACGCCGCCCGCGAAGCGGCTCTTTTGGAGCGGCCGCGCGGAAGGCTCCTCGAATTTCGAGCGCTCAAGCACCTCGCTTGCCCCGAGCCCGCGCAGGAAATCCCCGAAGCGCTCCGCCCGCCCGGTCAGCGCCACCGGTTCGTAGCCCAGCCGCGCGAGGAGATGGAGCGCGATACTGCCCACCCCGCCGCTCGCCCCGGTCACCACAACGGGGCCGTCGTGCGCCACCGCGTGATCGCTGAGTGCCAGCACACACAGCGCCGCCGTATACCCGGCCGTTCCCAGGGCCGCCGCCTGCGCGGCGCTGAACACTTCCGGCACCGGCACGCAGGCATCTCCCGGCACCCGCAGCTGCGGGGTGTAGCCTCCGTGCCGGAATTCGCCCAGACCCGCACCGTTTACACTCACCAGCTGCCCCGGGTGCACCGGGCTATCCGGGCCGGCTTCCCGCACCGTCCCCACCGCGTCAATGCCGGGGATAAGCGGGCTGATGCGGGCCACACCCCGGTCGCCTTTCAGGCACAGCGCATCTTTGTAGTTGAGGGAAGACCAGGAAATATCGAGGAGCACATCGCCTTCCCCGAACGGGGCTGCATTCGCTCCACCGGCCTGAGTATCGAACGTGAGCGTGGGCGCGGTTGCGTCGTCGCATCGCACAAAAATAGTAGCCATGCATTAAGCGTACCGGCGCGGCACGCGAGGTGCTTTTACCGCTACTATCTGAAGTAGACCCGGCGCGTGAGCCGGGCACAAGGCGCAGATAGGGTCAGCCGCTACTTCCACGCATTCGCAACGATGGCGGTCCCGCCCTATCCTGGCGGAAAGGTGATTCATGATCAACATTAAAGAGGCGGTGGATTATTTCACCCCCTGGCAAGAAGAGCTTTATATCCACCTGCATCAGCATCCCGAACTCTCTATGCAGGAAAAAGAAACCTGTGACACTATCGACGCGGAACTAACGCGCCTCGGGTACGCAACGCAGCGGATCGGCGGCGGCGTCGTCGGTGTGCTGGAAAACGGGGAGGGGCCCGCGGTGCTCTTCCGCGCCGATATTGACGGGCTCCCGGTCAAGGAAGCGACCGGGCTCGAGTACGCATCCACGCAGACGCGCACGGACACGGACGGCAACGAAGTCCCGGCCATGCACGCCTGCGGCCACGATTTCCATATTTCTTGCGCCCTGGGCGCGGCACGTATTTTCGCGGAAAACCGCGAGGCGTGGGCCGGCACCTATATCGCGCTATTCCAGCCCGGGGAAGAAACCGCGGCCGGGGCACGCTCCATGGTGGCCGACGGCCTGGTCGATAAGATTCCGGCGCCGGATGTGGCTCTGGGGCAGCACGTGCTGGCCGGGCCGATGCGCGCGGGGCAGGTCGGCACCCACGCCGGGGCGATTCTCTCCACCGGTGCTTCCGTCAAGGTGACGCTGCACGGGAAGGGCTCGCACGGGTCCATGCCGCATCTGAGTATTGACCCGGTGGTGCTGGCCGCCGCCGTGGTGACCAGGCTCCAGAGCGTGGTGGCGCGCGAAATTAATCCCTTCAAGATGGCGGTGCTCACCGTGGGCTCCATCCACGCCGGAAGCAAATCAAATATTATTCCGGACACCGCCACCCTGCTTATTAATATTCGCGCGTACGATATGGACGTGCGCGAACAGCTCCTCGATGGCATTAAGCGCACCGTCACGGCCGAATGCGAAGCGGCCCGCGCCCCGCAGGCACCGGAATTTGAGATCTACGATTCCTACCCGCTTACTAATAACGACGACGCAACTACCGCCAAGGTCACCCAGGCATTCCTGGCACACTTCGGGGAAGAGCGCGTGATGGACTGCGGCGAAGTATCGGCTTCCGAAGATTTCAGCGTGATCCCGGACGCCTTCGGGATTCCCTACACCTACTGGGGCTTCGGTGGTTTCGCGGAAGGCGCGCCCACCTACCCCAACCACAACCCCGCCTTCGGGCCGGTTCTCCAACCCACCCTCGCCACCGGCACCGAAGCCGCGGCCGTTGCCGCGCTCGCCTGGCTGGCGCGGGACTAGCGGGACCACATTTCCACGATGACAAAGGATAAAACTATGGCTACCACCAATGGCGCAAAGGCGCCGGCCGGTAACCCGCCGCAAGAAACCGGCTACCGCGGCACCGAAAAACTGCTGTGGGGCATCGTCCTCGCGGTGGTGACCTTCTGGCTGTTCGCCGGAACTGCCGCCACCGTGGCACCCAATATTATGGAGGACCTCGGCAGCGTGGACGCGGCCGGGATGAACCTCGCGGTGTCCATTACCGGCCTGTTCTCCGGCCTCTTCATGGTGCTCATGGGCGGCCTGGCCGATAAGATCGGGCGCGTACGCATCACCCTCCTCGGGATTGTGCTCAACGCCGCCGGTTCGCTGCTGCTCATTTTCGCGGCCGGGGGCGTGGCGCTGCCGCTGCTGCTGACCGGGCGCGCGATCCAGGGCCTGGGCGCGGCCTGCATTATGCCGGCCTCGATGGCCCTCGTGAAGGCCTACTGGGATGGCCCGGCCCGCCAGCGCGCGGTGTCCATGTGGTCGATTGGTTCCTGGGGTGGCTCCGGCCTGGCCGCGATCTTCGGCGGCACCGTGGTGCAATTCGTGGGCTGGCGCGGAATCTTCATCGCCTCGATTATTATTTCCGTGCTCGCCTTCCTCATGATCCTGGGCACCCCGGAAAACCGGGTGGAAAGCACCGGCCCGCGCAAGAGCTTCGACGCCATCGGCCTGGTGCTCTTCATCGCCGGCACCCTCGGGCTCATGATCGTGCTGCTCTACGGCTCGAAACTCGGCTGGGGCAGTGCGGCAACCCTTCTGCTCACCGCGCTCGCGGTGGTTTCTTACGCGCTCTTCTTCGGGTGGGAACGCAAGCAGGCGAACCCCTTCATTGATTTCGCGCTTTTCAAGAACACCACCTTCACGGGTGCCACTATCTCCAACTTCCTGGTGAACGGCACCATCGGCATGCTCATTATTAGCCAGCAGGTCATCCAGCTGGCCGGGCACAAGGCGGACGGTTCGCTCTACACCGCGTTCGATGCCGGCCTGCTTTCGCTGGGCTACGGCGTGTGCATTATCGCCTTCATCCGTATCGGTGAAAAGCTGCTCCAGCGCTTCGGGCCGCGCAAGCCGATGATCTGGGGCTGCCTCATCACCATCGTGGCCTGCGGGCTGCTCATGACCACGCACCTGCTTATCGGCCAGTACGTGCTCATGGCGGTAATCGCCTACTGCCTCTTCGGTCTGGGCTTGGCCTTCTACGCCACCCCGTCCACGGACGCGGCGCTCTCGAACCTGCCGGCTTCCCAGGCCGGTTCCGGTTCGGGTATCTACAAGATGGCCTCCTCGCTGGGTGGGGCGATCGGCACCGCGATTTCGCTGGCGGTCTTCTACGGGCTGCAAGGTGCCCCGGTGCCGGACGTGATCGCGATGTCCGGGCGTACGGATAACTCCTCGATTCGCCTGGCCGCGATGGTCGCCTTGGGTGTTTCTTTGGTGTTCTTGCTGCTCGCCATTGTTTCTATTACGACGACGGTACCCAAGGGCGGGGGCTCTGCCACCGCGGGTGCTTCGGCTCCCAGCGCGGCTCCGGCCCCGCAGCTCGCCCCGGACGACGAGCGCCAGGAGATTATCGCGCGCCTGTCCGAGCTCCCGCTGCGTGACCTCCAGCGCCTGGAGCGCCAGCTGCTCGTGGACGAACTCTCCGGCTTGGACACCAAGGCTTTGCAGGCCCTGGTGGAGAAGCAGAAGGCGTAGTTCTTCGCGCGGCGCGCTCGCGAATGGGTGCGTAGGCAACGCGGGATAGCTACATGGTTGTGGGTGCGTATTGCAGATTTCTGCGGTACGCACCCACACCTCGTTAAAGCTGATGTGCTTTCGAAGCGGTCGGGCACTTACCTACCGCTGGAGGTACCGCGGTCGGATGCCTTGGCAGTACAGTGCCGCGCATAATCCTGCCGCTACACACATGCCGGCAGCGATAAGCCACAGCGAGGGGCTATTGCTCCGCGATTGCACTAGATTCCAGGTGCTCTCACGATCGGGCGCAAAAGCTGCGCTCAGGAACACCAGCACCAGGGGAAGCGCCCACATGAGGCGCGCGCCGAAGCAGTAGGCACTCACGATTCCAAGTGCTAGCCACGCAACGTGAAGGCGGAGTAGGCCGAGCCCGGTAGAGTCGTGAGTGAGTAGTACCAGAATTCCGGTTAGTACTGTAGTAGCAGCGGCGATTCCGCACCCTACCGTCAGCAACATACCCGCCGGAGCTTTGCCGTAGTAGTCCTTTTCCTCACGCGGGGCGATGATACTGAGGAGGGCCAAGGGTATGCAGAAGGTGAGCATACGGCCGAGCGGCGTTGTCCCACCTGAGACCCACGAATGGAAAGTGTGCTCTTCCCCGAGTAAATAGATAGCGATGAGGGCGGCAAGGGCGATACCGAAGGCCTTCAAAGCTCGGTGAGCGCGAAGGTAGATGAGCCACGGGTGTGCGGTCATCGTGCTACCTCTCTAAATCAGCAATAGATGCTGCATACGTTTTCTGAGCCCAGGCGCGCTGTTCCGCTTCTGGTAGTGCAGTGATTGCTCGCGCGCGTTCCACTGTCGCGGAATCATGACCGTCGGCAATAAAGGAACTATCTGTTTTACTCGGGGCGCCTCGCATCATGAGCCATAGGTCAAGATCATTACGTGCGGCATTCCCGGCATCACTGTTTGCTCCTCCTTCATAACTCCGATTCGTGAGGGGGTATACCAGCGCAGTGACGAGCATGCTTTCGTCATCCATATCCGCGCTCGCAAAGTTCAAAGTTCGCCCGCCGTAGTGATTGCCGTTGAGAGCAAATTCTTCAAAGGTATCCGCAACTGGCATTCCTTCGGGGATAAGCGGCAGGATACGGTCGCGGATATTCGTGAATGTTCGCAAAGCGGGCTCGTGTTCTTTCCATACGCACAGGAAAGGTTGAGACGTGGTGCATACCTGACCTCCGCCCCGGCGTTGGCTCGGCTCCGGGAAGAGCGCGCTGGTAGCGATGAGGGTAGCAGCAGCAATAAAAACAAATATCAAACTGCCCACACTTTGCTTTTTATGCCATCCCGTACGCCGCGGAAGGAAAAGTGCGGGGATGAAGGCTAGTGCTGTCACTGCAATAAGGGCGTAGAGCTGGGGGAGTGAGACCTCCATATAGGGTTCTAGAACCGTATATTGAGTAGTGAACATGGCAATGCCGAGCATTGCCCCGAAGCTAGCTACCGCAATAACGGCGCTAGATGCATCTATTCGCCCGATCATATGGCCAATAAGTACACCCAGGAATCCGAGGCATAGATACCCGATGATTGGATGAATATTGACCGGCGCGAGCTCCCCGCGTGCCATGGCAGTTACCCCTAGGGCGGCACCACTGAGAACCGCTCCCGTGAAGAGGACGGTAAGGAGCCCCGGCATAAGCGCGCTGGCGTTCTGCATGAGCACGCGACGCGGAGAATAGGGCACCCACGTGGGAAAATCTACCGCACGGATTCGTTCGGAGTGAATTGCCTGCACCGCAGAAACCAGCGGCATCGCGAAAATAAAACCACAGAGAGCGTAATTTGCCGTGGCACTCGTATAGCCCACCCAGGAATCACGTAGGAGCCATAACGCTATCGCTCCGACTATCAGGGTGAGGAGCGCGCTGATGAGATGGGGGTGACGTTTGAGGTAGGGCCAGAAAATCATGACGTGCTCCCCTGGGGAGTTTCTCCGGCCAATACCGCCATAAAGCCTGCCTCCGCCAGGCTCATATCTCGCGTATCAGTGCCAGTGTGGCTACCAAGGCTTTCCAGTTCCGCCACCGTTCCCGAAAAACGGATAGCGCCCTGGTCGAAGACCAGAACAGTTTCGGCTACATGAACAATGTCCTCAATGAGGTGGGTGGAGATAATAACGGTATCCGCCAGGTGTGCACCGAGGAGTTTTCGGAATTTTACGCGCTGCACCGGATCCAAGCCGGCCGTTGGTTCATCAAGAAGTAATATCTGCGGGTCGCCCACTTTGGCGGCGGCCAATCCGGCTCGTTGCAATTGCCCACCGGATAGACTTCCCATTTTCTTATTGGCGAGATCGTCAATATCGAAATCACAGAGGTTTGTGCGCACCGAGGTATCAATATTTGAGCGCGCTACGCCGCGCACCCAGCCGATATACGAAGCGAATTCTGCAACGGTGAGTCTGGGATCAAATGTGATTTTCTGCGGCAGGTAGCCGATGCTTTGCCCCAGTTCGCGCCAGCTGAGTTTCTGGAGTGGTTTCCCGGAAATGTAAACGCTGCCGTCACGCGGGCGCAATTGGCCGGCCAGGGTACGTAGCAGGGTGGTTTTACCGGCACCGTTTGGCCCCAGCAAAGCGGTGACCCCGGAGGGGAACTCCGCGTCAAGTCCACTAAAGACGGGATTCGACGCGGAGTACCCCTGGGTTAGATGACGAGTAGTCAGCATAGTCTCCACCCCTGCCGCCAAAGCTATTGAAAGTTTCGTGTCCTCTTTGAGCCTACAACGTGACCTGGGATACATTCAATAGCTTAGGTTGGTTATTTATTTCCGAAGTAAAGCTCTTTCGGAAGGAATCACAGCCGCGCATACTCCGCATTGCTCACCGGCTCAAGCCACTCGTTGGAGGTATCCGTGCCGGGAACTTCCACAGCGAGGTGGGAGAACCAGCTATCGGGTGCGGCCCCGTGCCAGTGCTTGGTGCCCGCTGGCACATTGATCACATCCCCGGGCAGCATTTCTTCCACCGGCTGGCCCCAGACCTGGTGGAATCCGCGGCCGGCCACGCAGATAAGGATTTGGCCGCCGCCGCTGGAGGCGTGGTGAATATGCCAGTTATTGCGGCAGCCCGGCTCGAACGTCACGTTGTACATGGGAACCTGGCTGGTGGAAACCGGCGCGAGGTAGCTCTGCCCGATGAAATACTGAGCAAAACCGTCATTGGGGTCACCGATGGGGAAGAGGCATTCGCGCACGTGGCGTTCCTTGGCGCTCAGTGCATCCGTGCCAGGATTGGAGCCAGCGCTACCATCCGCACCCGCAGTCTCGGCATCACTACTCCACACGTCCTTCGCCAGATTGAAAACTGCCCAAGCCTTCGGCCAGCCTACGTACATGGCCGCATGCGTAATAATCGCGGTGATCTCCTCCCGAGTCACCCCGTGATTCTTGGCGTTATCCAGGTGATAGCGCAGCGAAGAATCCGTGATCCCGGAAGCCATGAGAGCCACCACCGTCACCACGCACTTCGTTTTGAGAGACAGCGCGGGCTGATTCCACACCCGCCCAAAAAGAACGTCGTCATTGAGCTCGGCAAAAAGCGGGGCGAAATCTCCCAGCTGGTCACGGCCCGCGGTTTGGGTAATCTTCTCACTCACCTGAGATCATCTCCTTCACATATGGCCGACGCCTTTGCCCAGCCAAAAAACAGACTACACCCCGGCGCATCCGGTCTCGGGTGCGCCGGGGTGTGGGGGGCGGGCCTTAGTGGCCCGGTCCGTTCATAGGTGCGTTACTTGCGCCGGTGGCGTTCCAGGGCGACGCCGCCGCCCAGGCACAGGGCACACAAAGCGATCACGCCCATGATCTTCGCCAGGGTGCTCAGCTTAATGCTCCGATCCCAGCCGATTGCCGAAGCATCGGCATTTGCGCCGGCAGTCGCCTGATTGCCCTGGCCTGCTGCGCTATTCGGCATGCCAACGAAGGCGGAACCGGAGGGTGTGCCGGCACCGGGCGTGGCACTCGCCGACGGAGTAGTGGAGGGTGCAGCCGCTTTCCCGGCTGCCGGCCCGCCCGCCTTCGCGGGTGCGGGGGAGATGGGGCGCGGTGCCGCGCCGCCACCGGGGCTGAGCGGTGCGTTGCCGCTCGGTGGCAGCACCTTCGCCCCGGGATTCTCCGGAAGCGGAGCGGGAGCGGGCGGCCCGGCGGGAGTGAGCGGCTTATTCCCGGGATTATTTCCAGTGCCGGGTATACCCGGCTGCCGATTCGGTTTCTGTGTGCTATCTTGTCCCGGGGTTTCGGGTGTGGTCGACGGCTGCGGTGCGGGAGTGGTGCCCGGCGTGGGCGCACCACCCGGATTAACGGTGCCGCCCGGGTTGCCACCAGGGTTACCTCCGGGATTTCCACCCGGATTCGGCGTGCCGCCAGGATTCCCGCCCGGATTGGGCTTTCCATCCGGATTCGGATCCGCGGAGGGGTGATCCGCACCACCCGGTTCGGGAGCGGCGGGATCGCCGGGGATGCTCACGGTGCCCTGCTCGTAACCGGCGATCGTCTCATCCCCAACCAAGAAGACGAGGCGGCCCGCCCGATTGGCCCCGGCCGCGCCCGCATCAAACCGGCCCGGCGGGGGGCGCGCCCAACACAACCCCCGCCCCGTACCCGCCCGGGGCGGGGACGCCCAACCGGCGGGCGGCTTGGTGG
>NZ_JARBHJ010000023.1 GCF_028864145.1 Actinotignum schaalii
AAAAACGGACACATGACGCGGGACATACCCGGACATATCACGTGGGACATCCCGCCCGAAAACACGAAAAATCCCGCGTCACAGGCGGACCTATGACGCGGGACATCACATGGCGGTGGCGGCGGGATTTGAACCCGCGGTAGCTATTAACTACACATCATTTCGAGTGATGCACCTTCGGCCGCTCGGACACGCCACCGCAGAATAGATTACACGGCACACCCCGAATTTACCTAATCAATGCGGAGCACATCACGTTAAAGCTTCGAGGCACCGCGTCAATGCTGAAATAACGCGGCCTAAGCACCGGACCAGTTTCGCGGTACCCGCCACCGCATATGCGCAACGCCGCCCCGTACGCTCACCCGCGGAAGAACTTCCGTAGCTGCGCGGAGGTCTCCTCTTCCAATATTCCCCCGATTACCTCGATGCGGTGATTGAGGCGCGGATCGCGCACCACGTCGCGCAGCGAGCCAGCCGCCCCCGCTTTCTCATCCCAGGCACCGAAGATAAGCCGCCGAATCCGGGCGCCGACCATGGCCCCGGCACACATTGTGCACGGTTCCAACGTGACGTAAATATCAGCGTCGTCCAAACGCCACCGCCCGAGCGCCGCACCGGCCGCGCGCAGCGCCATGATTTCCGCGTGCCCGGCCGGATCGTGTTCGCGTTCGCGGGTATTCCAGCCGCGCGCCACCACGGCGCCGTCCACCACCACGAGCGCACCGACCGGCACATCCCCGCCCACCGCGGCCCGCGCCGCGAGCTCCATCGCTTCGCGCATGAATAGCTTTTCCGCCGCGCGCATATCGCCCCGCTCGTCTCCCCGCATGGCTCCATTGTGTCACGAGCCTGAAAGCGCACCGTCTGTGTCACGAGCCTCAAGCTGAGCCGCCCGCGCGCGTCGCCCGCCGGGTACCGCTATCCTTAAAGCATGCACATCCTCGAAATTGACCACCCTCTGGTCGCGCATAAACTCTCTGTCCTCCGTGATGAAACCACTCCGTCGGCAATTTTCCGGCAGCTAACCGAGGAGCTTGTGACTCTCCTCGCGTATGAAGCCACCCGGAATGTGGCGGTGCATGAAGTAACGGTCACCACCCCGGTGGCCACCACAACCGGTGTGAAACTGGCCCGCCCGGCACCCATCGTCGTTCCGATTTTGCGGGCCGGCCTGGGCATGCTGGAAGGAATGACGAAACTCCTTCCCACCGCTGAAGTTGGTTTCCTCGGCCTGCGCCGCGATGAGGAAACTCTCGAGGCCGTGACTTACGCTAACCGCCTCCCGGATGATCTGACCGGGAGGCAGTGTTTTGTTCTTGACCCGATGCTGGCCACCGGCCACACCATCCACGAATCCATCAACTACCTCCTGGAACGCGGGGCGCGTGATGTTACCTGCGTGTGCCTGCTGGCCACTCCGCAGGGCCTGGAGGAAGTGAAATCGCATCTGCCCGCGGATGCGGATGTCAAGATCGTCGTTGCCTCCATTGATGAGGGTCTCAACGAGAAGGCCTACATCGTGCCGGGTCTGGGCGATGCCGGCGATCGCCTGTACGGCGTCGTCGACTAAAACTCCAGAACCACGCGGGTGAGCGCCGTTTACGCGGGTGAACAGTGCTCACCCGCTCCGGTTTTAAGAACGACGACGCCGCCTCCCGGCCCGCGCCCCACTTAGAGGAGGTCGCTGGCCAGGGTGCCGGCCGCTACCGCGAGAAGCAGCACGCCAAAGAGGATGGTGGCGATGCGATCGGGGATGCGCCGGCCGGCAGCTTCCCCGCCGACGCTTCCCAGCGCCGAACCTGCGGTGAAGAGGGCGACGACCACCCAGTCCACGCTGAGGCCGGCCGTGAATTGCGGGATGCGGCCGAGCCCGGCCACCACCATATTGATGGTCATGACGAGGAGTGATGTGGCACTGGCATACCGGGCGGGCATGCGCAGCAGCAAGATGAGGGCGGGAACCACTACGAAGCCGCCGCCCACCCCGAAGAAGCCGGAGAGCGCTCCCGCGCCGAAGGCACCCACAACGGTGATGAGGTAGGTGCGCCCGCGCAGGGTGGGGGCAGGCGGGTTTTCCGATGCGGTCGGTTTTCCCGGCACGTCCGAATTCTCCGGCGCGGTGCCCGAGCGTGATTCGCCGCTTGACCGCACCGCCCTCCAGAACATGCTCAGCGCCACCACCACAAGGAGCACGCTCAGCGACCACACGAGAATGCGCCCGGATACCGCGCCGGCTAAGAAAGCACCCGCCAGGGTTCCCGGGATGCCTACCAGGGCGAAGACGAGGCCGGTTCCCCAGCGCACGCGCCGGGCCAGCGCCGCGGAGATCATGCCAACAAGCGAGGTCACCCCTACGATAATGATGGATTCAGCAGAAGCTTGGTGTGCGCCATGCCCGAAAACGGTGAGGAGAATGGGGATGGTCAGGATCCCGCCACCAGCCCCGAGCAGGCCTACAACGAAACCGACAGCAATTCCAACTCCACAGGCAAGCACAGCGTCACTCTATCGCAGCGCCCTTAGTCGCGATTCGACCACCAGCGCCAGATGATGACAGCAATACCCACCGCTACCGCGGCGATTCCCACCCAGCGGATGATGGACACGGCCGTCGGATCCGCGGCGGGTGCGGCGAGGAGCTCGCCCGCCAGGGGCGCGTTGAGGGCCGGAGATGCGGTGAAGCCGGCAAGCTGCGGCGTCGTCGTTATGAGCAGATCCATAACGCAACTCTAACGTGACCATCGCCCGCGGGCCGCATCTCACGTAGAATCTCGAGGGTACAAACGGCGGCGATGCCGCAGGGCACGCACAGCAGCGAGGATACGAGAACTTATGGCTAAGAAGAACCGCAAGAAGGATTCGGCAACCCCGAAGAAGAAGCGCGCGATTATTCCTTTTGTTGAGCGGCCTTTTGAGGGGCTGGATGCCGAGGCGGAGCTGGTGGCGATGCGTGATCTGCTGCCGCTGGCAACCATGACCGTGACCCTCACGGAGGAATACGGCAGCGAAAAGGTTATTTTTGGCACGCTGCTGCCGAATATGGTTGGCGCGCTGCGGCGTACGGACGGCCAGCTCCTGGTAGCGATGCAGACGGTTATGAATTCCGGCGACGCTTCTTTGGATATTGCCACGCGTGTCCTCGCCGGTCTGGAGCTCAAGCCGGGCGAAAGCTACCCGGGCGGCACGCAGCCGGAGGCCGGCTCCCCGCGCTTGCAGGATATTGTGGCCTCGTTCTCCGAACTGGAACTGCAAGAAGATCCGGCTTTCTGGATGACGGAAGAGGAAGCCGCCACTCCCGAATCGCAGGCGGCCTTGCGTGATGCCCGCGCGGATATGGTGCCCGCGGAGCGCATCGCATCCGTAAACGGTGCTTATTGGTGCCGGATGTCGCGCGAGTTTTTGCGCTGGGTGCGCCCCGAGCCGCGCGATGCGGTGCTGGACGGTTTGGCACGCTTGCGCGTCTCCGGCGAGGAGCGTTGGGACGACGACGCCCGCTTCATCGGGGCGTTCCGCGCCTACGGATTGTCGGTCCCGGTGTGGGAATTGGCGCGCGGCACCGAAGCGGAGGAATTGGAAGAGCCGCTGGCGAAGTTCGCGGAGAAGCTGAGTGCGGCTATTGCTTCGACCGAGCCGCTCACCGCGGAAGAAAAGCGAGCGCGCTCCGGCCTGGTTTCCCGCCAGGTGACCTTGCGCTAAGCGGCGTGGGCGCACTCCGGCTGAGCTGCCTTGCGTTCAGCCGGCCTTCTTTAGTGAACTTCCACTAGTTTATAGAAACAGTAAGCAAAGCCCCCGCTTTTCCCTATACACTTATGGGGTGAGTAAAGTCGGTCAGGTCGCGGTGGTCGTGCCCGCGAAGGACGAGGAGCAGTACGTGGGGCGTACTGTGCGCGCAGCGTACGCGCTTCCGGGCGTGGACCTCGTGGTGGTGGTTGACGATGGGTCGGCTGACGAAACCCAAGCTATTGCCCGCGCGTCCGGGGCCACGGTGGTGCGCCATTCCGTGAATCGCGGAAAGGCGTCCGCGATGGAGACCGGGGCGAAGGTGGTCCGCATGCGTGATGTCGAGGGCCGCCCGCCTCGCCATTTACTTTTCCTTGACGCCGACCTGGGTGATTCGGCTATTGAGTGCGCTCCTCTTATCGCACCGGTTGTTGACGGCACGGTTGATTGTGCGATTGCTGCTTTACCTCCGCAGGAAGGTGCGGGCGGCCACGGTTTTGTGACTCGTTTGGGGCGCCGCGCAATTGAGCGCGCTACCGGCTGGTCTCCGCTTCAGCCGTTATCCGGGCAGCGCTGTATGACGGCGGCGGCTTTTGATGCGGCCCGTCCCCTGGCGAAGGGTTGGGGCGTTGAGGTGGGGATGACCATCGATATGCTGGTGGCTGGCCTGACTCTCCAGGAGATTCCGTGCAATATTCGCCATCGTGCCACCGGGAATGATGTGGCTGGGACGTTGCATCGGGCCGGGCAGTACCGTGACGTTTTCCGGGCGGTGTGGTCACGCCGCTTCCACGGTGTTAAGGTGCCCGCGGAGTCTCGCGCTTCGGTCGGTTCCAGCGGCGCCGAGCATTTTGCTCCTTATCGCGCGCTGGTGTTGGAGCATTCCTGAGAGCTCTTCTCTCCGTCCTCCGCAATATAAATCTCGCGATTTTTCTTTCCGGCTGGCTGTTATCTGCCAGCCGGTTTTTCTTGTGGTTTTTGGATGGCATGCGTGCTTGCGCGTTCCTCTAAGGAACTTTCGCCGGCCCGCATGAGCCCGAGGGCAAAGGTGGGGGCGAGTAGCGCGACCCCGACTCCGAGAATGACCAGACCGGAGTCGTTAATAAGGGAGGCGTAGCCGAGGGCGAGGAAGCCCGCGGCAGCCGCAGCGGCCAGGCGCGGATGGGCCGCAATGCGCGCGTGTACCTGCGCGGTTGCTGGCCGGGCCCGCAGATCCCAGCGCCCCGAGGTCACGAGCCACACCACCACACATACTCCCGCGAGAAGGGTTGCGCCTAGCGCGCCGGCCACCAGGGGCGGCAGGCCGAAGAATGCTTGGGATAGTTTTCGGGCGACGACGGCGCCCGCCCCGCCGTGTTCCACCCTGCCTACGAAGTTGCCCAGGTGGGTGGTGGATCCCACCGCGCGGTCAAGCATAGCCAGGCCGGCCGAAACAGCCACCCCAGCTATGGCCGCGAGCGCGGTATGCCACCAGGTCCAGCGTTTTCCCCAGGTGTGCCAGGTGAGGTAGGCGAAGCCGAGGGTGAGGGCCGGTGGCCCGCCGGCATCGGCACCGAAAACGGGAAGCCCATCCAGGGCGATGGCGCACGCACCCACCGCGAGTACAGCGAAGCCAGCTATACGGGCGGCCCGGGTATTGGGGGCGGCCAAGCCACCGGCGCCACGTACCCGTGCAGCGAGGGCGGCGGCTGCGGCAAGCGCGCCGACAGCGAAGATGGCGAAGACCGAGTTATTGAAACCGAAGAACCGCCCGGCAACGGTGGGGAGGGATCCCATAACCGAGGTGTTGGCGAGGGAGTATCCCCCACCAAAGGTGCTGACGAGTACGTCCGCCGCGATTACGGCGGCGCTGAGTGTCCCCAGCCGTGCCAGCGGAGCGGCGATCCAGCGCTCCCCTGCAGGGGTACGGCGGCGCGGCCCGGCTAGCGCCCAGGTGGCGAGGAGCGCAGCGAGGACAGCTAGGCTGCTCCACCACCCGAGTAGCGGGCGGGAGAAGGTCCACCACGGAATAATTCCGATGAGGAGCGCACTGACCGGCAAGGCTGCGAGCCAAGCCAGGAGTTGGGCGAAACCGGTGGGGCGGGCACGGCGGGCTGCGGCCCGGGTAGGGTGCGCAGGTGCGGTAGCAGCCTGCGAAACTGAGGTCCCGGCAGAACTTCCAGCAGCCGCTGCCACCGTTGCGGGTGGGAAGCGGGAAAAGCGGACCAGGTGGGCGGCAATGATGCCGAAGCAGACCAGCCCGAGGCCGGCGAGGAGGAGGTAGAACTGCGGGCTCAACTGTGCAGTGAGATCTGCGCGCAGTGCTTGCCCGTGTAGGGTGGCATTGGCCGTGGCCAGCGTGGTTTTCCCTCCGTTATCTACCGTGAGCGGCACGGGGGCACCGGTATGCCAGGCGAGCACGCTGGGCGCCAGGTCAATGAGCTGAACGAGGCCAGTGGTGCGGGTAGTTGTGGAGCGAGCGAACGCCGTTGTTTCGCCCGGCTCCAGCAGTGCGAAGAAGCCAAGTTCGGCCCGCTCGGCACGGTCGGCCACAGTGGTGATGATGATGCGGGCCTGCGGTTGGTGGGCGGTAACGAGCGCGATGATTTCCCCGAGGCGTTCATCGAGCCCGGCCAGGCTCCCGGCGGGGGCATTCTTCGCATTAGCGCTTCCCGTATCAGAGGTTCCCGAATCGGCGTTCGCTACATCAATGCCTCCCGCATCAATGACGGTGAGGTCCCGCCCGGCGAGCACCGATCCATCCGCTAGGGCATCCGCGAGATCACGGTAGGCGATGCGCGATTCCTCCTGACGGTTGAGGGCGAGGGCAGCGCCCGGCCCCACCGCGAGCACCCGCTCCGGAGCCGCGGCCTGCGCGAGCGCACCCATCACCACGGGGTAGTGGTCGGCACTACTTTCTTCACTTATCCGCTCCGCATCGCGCACCGCACCATCCTGGGTCACCAGGGATTCCGGCGCCACACAGCTGCTGCCAGCAGGGGTGACAGCCGCACGGGCACCGGCCCCAAGGCTCACCCAGCCATCCGCCGCGCAGGTGGTAGGCGCGGCCGTGCGCACGGAAATATTGGCGAGGGCCGCGCCATAGCCCGAACCTGCCAACGCCGCGCTGAGCCGCGGGGTACTTTCCTCACCGACATCTGCCCAGCGCAGCCCGGCCACCCCGATCATCACCGTGGGGCGCGCTTGATCCGGCGCTGCCTGAGCGACTGTTGGCACGCTTAAAATGGCCCCGAAAGCCACCGTTGCAACAGCAAGCACAGCAGCCCAGAGCCCGGCCAGCCGCATCACGCGCTTGCCGGGGCTATCACCGTGAGAATTCCGCATGGGAACAGCCTACTCGGGGCTTACGACACTTTCGGACGCCCCGAACGCCCCACTCCGGGGCGGGATACAATAACCAGGCGACAGCGCGGGCAGGTGCACCGCCGCCCAGCTGCGCCGTCGTACTATTTCTCCACGCACGAAAGGACACCATGCAATCCTCGCCCGCTACCGAACCGGTCCGCTATTCTTTCCTCGGCCCGCGCGGCACGTTTTGCTTTGCCGCTTTGCAGCAGGTAGCCAGCGAGGACACCGCCACCTTCGTACCCGCCGTGGACGTTCCCTCAGCGCTGCGGATGGTGCGCGCCGGGCAAACCGACGCCGCCGTGGTGCCCATCGAAAATTCGGTGGAGGGCGGAGTTAATGCCACTCTCGATTCGCTCACCGCCGGGTCGCCGCTGGAAATTCGCGGGGAAATGCTGGTTCCTATCGCATTCTCGCTGGCGGTGCGGCCCGGCACGCGCGCCGCGGATATTCGCCGGGTCGCCACCCATCCGCATGCCTGGGCACAGTGCCGCACCTGGATCGCCGAGCACCTGACAGACGCCGTGCATGTGCCGGCTACCTCCACCGCCGCCGCCGCGCGCGAACTGGCCGAGAACCCGGATGCAGATTTTGATGCCGCGATTTGCGCGGTACCCACCACCGGCGTGTACGGGCTCGTCTCGCTGTCCGATGAAATCGCCGATAACCGCAATGCCGTCACGCGCTTCATTAAAGTGAGTAAGCCCGGGGAGATTCCCCCGGCGACGGGTTCGGATAAAACAACGCTCATGGTGCGGCTGGCCTCGGAAAAGCCCGGCGCGCTGCTGGAAATGCTGCAACAATTCGCCGCGGTCGGTGTCAATTTATCGCGGATTGAATCGCGTCCGGCCGGCGATCAGCTGGGTCGCTACGCCTTCTCACTGGATGCCGAAGGCCATATTCACGACGAGCGGGTGCAGGCCGCGCTGGTCGGACTGCATCGCATCTGCCCGGAGGTGACCTTCCTGGGTAGCTACGCGCGCGCGGACGGCCACGCCACTCGCCTGCACGCCGGGACTTCCGACGAAGATTTCGGTGCCGCACGCACCTGGGTCGCCTCGCTGCTCAGCCGGGTAACGCGCTAGGGGTCCGGTACACGGTACGGTCTTCATCAAGAATCATCGAGTCGCCCATGGATCAGCTGCGAACACCGCTCACGTTGAGAGCACTGCTTACCGAGCGGCTGTATGCGGCGTTTACGGACGCGTGGGCGGAGCTGCGCGGGGGCTCGCTCAGCGGTGAATCACTGCCCGGTACTTCCCCCGGCCCGGTGCTCGGCGACTCTCTGACCGGCCCGGACGCACTGCGAGTGCGGGATCTTTCCTGGCCGGAACGCGAGAGCACCGTTCTCCACCTCAGCGGCCCCGGGTTGTCCTGGATTCTCAAAACTGCCGGGAACACTGCTTACAGCGTGGGGCGCGAAGCCCGCGCACGCGCGTGGACCGGCCCTTTGGAGGCGCGCGGAACCGTGGCTCGCTTGCTCTGGTACGACGACGCAGTCCCGCTCGCCCTCCTCAACTATCTACCCGGATGCGATGTTCTGGGCAGCCCGTGGGAATTATCCTCGCGGGTGCATCACCAGGCAGGCGCCGCCCTCGCGCTCCTCCACCGGGCGGGGGCGCGCCTAGATCACGGCTTCGCCAAGGGCGCCCTCACCCGCACCCGGGCGCGGATCACGGAGATTCGCACGCTCGCTCCGGAAGACGCACTGCCCGCTGCTGTGGATGAGAAGCTCGCCGAAGCGGAGGATTTTCTGGCGAGTTACCGGCCGGGCAGCGTCGTCGTACATCCCACGCACGGGGATTGGCAGGCCCGCAATTGGTTGTGGGATGAGCCCGCCGGCCAGCTGCGGATCATTGATTTTGGGCGCTTCGGGTGGCGGCCGGCCGCCGCGGACTTCCTCGAGCTGCACGATCTCTGGCACACACATCCGGAACTGGACGAGGCCGCGGCACGCGGCTATCGGGAAGCCGGAGGAGACTGGCCCGCGGGGAGCGAAGTTGGCAGCGGCGAGCGCGGGAATGGCGGTGCGGGTGATACCGAGCAGCTTTTAAGAGTGGCGCGCGCCGTCGGCCATATGTGGCATCGCACCACAACGGCCCGCCGGATCGCGAGCGCGCCCGCCGCGCGCTAAGCTGGATCCATGCTTGATATGCGTTCTGTTCGCGAGAATCCGGAAGCTATCCGTGAGTCCCAGCGCCGCCGCGGGAATGATCCCGCCACCGTCGATGCCCTGCTCGCCGCCGACGATGCGCGCCGCACCACCCTGCAAGAGTTCGAAGCCGCCCGGGCCGAACAAAAAGAGGTGTCGCGATCCGTGGGGAAGGCATCCCCGGAGGAGCGCCCCGCCGTGCTCGCCCACGCCAAAGAGCTGGCTGAAAAGGTCAAGGCGCTGGATGCGGCCGCGGCGGAAGCTGAAGAAACCTACCTGGCCGCCAATCGCGCGATTGAAAACCCGGTGCTCGCCGGGGTGCCCGCGGGCGGGGAAGATGATTACGAGGTGCTGGAAGTCATCGGCACCCCGCGCGATTTTGAGGCGGAGGGCTTCACCCCCAAGGATCACCTCGATATTGCGGAGGGCCTGGGGGCCTTGGATATGGATCGCGGCGCGAAGGTCTCCGGATCGCGCTTCTACTACCTCAAGGGAGTGGGCGCGCACCTGGAAATGGCGATGTTCCGCATGGCCATCGATCAGGCTGCCGAACACGGCTTCACGCTCATGACCACGCCCACGATTGTGAACCCGGATATTATGTCCGGCACCGGGTTCCTCGGGGAACATTCCGATGAGATTTACTACCTGGGTGCCGATGACCAGTACCTGGTGGGCACCTCGGAAGTGCCGCTGGCTGGCTACCACAAGGATGAGATTTTGGACTTGGGCGGTAAGCCGCGGCGCTACTGCGGGTATTCGGCCTGCTACCGGCGTGAGGCCGGCTCCTACGGGAAGGACACCCGCGGGATTATTCGCGTGCACCAATTCAATAAGGTGGAAATGTTCTCCTACTGCCCGGTGGAGCAATCCGAGGAAGAACACCGCGCGCTGCTCGCGATGGAACGCGAAATGATCGGGAAGATGGAACTTCCCTACCGCATTATTAATGTGGCGGCCGGCGATCTGGGTTCTTCCGCGGCACAGAAATTCGATTGCGAGGCGTGGCTGCCCACCCAGCACCGCTATATGGAAGTCACCTCAACCTCCAATTGCACCACTTACCAGGCGCGGCGGCTCAATGTGCGCGAGCGCGTGGACGGGAAAACCCGCGCGGTGGCCACCCTCAACGGAACCCTGGCCACTACCCGCTGGCTGGTGGCGCTTTTCGAGAACCACCAGCAGAAGGACGGCTCGCTGTACGTCCCCGAGGCGCTGCGGCCCTACCTGGGCGCCGGCCTGGCCGGACGCGAATTCATCGAGCCGGTGAACTAGGCTCCCTGAACGGAGTAACCACCAGCGTAACGAAGGCGGCGATGTGAAAATCCAGGAGGAATCGACGGCGGCGCGCTTGCGAGCCGCTTTCGATGCCGCCGGGACCCCGCCGGCTGGGCCGGAGCTCATGGTCTGCCTGGACTTGGACGGCACCACGCTCCGCCCGGACGGAATCATCGCCGAACGGGTGGACGCCGCTTTCCAGGAGCACCTGCGCCGGGGAACCCACCTGGTGGTGGCTACCGGGCGCGGGCGCGAATCCGCCATTCCCGTGCTCGATATGCTGCGGGTGAGCGAAACCATTATGGTGTGCTCGAACGGCAACGAAACGGTGCTGCTCGGTAACGCACAGCTTCCCGGGGTGGAGGTGCGCACGGTCCGCTCCATGACGGATCGCGGGGACGTGGTGCCGGTGCGCCTCGCCCACCTTTTCACCATGGAGGAAGCCGACCTGGCCCGGGCCCTCGATGCCATGCGCCGCGAATTCCCGGGCGCCTATTTCGCGGTGGAACCGGTGGAAGGCCCGCGGCGGGTAGCGCACGGGTACGCCACCGAACGCCTGGAACCCAATGCCATCTGGGTGAAATTCAAAGACCTCGTGGTCCCGGACGCCCTCCGCCTCATTATGGTGGTCCCCCGCATGGAAGCCGCCGAGCTCATGGCGCGCCTTTCCCGCCTCGATATGCCCGGGGTGGATTGGGCGGCGTCATCTTCTTCCGGCTCAGGCTGGGTGGATGCCGGACGGGCCGGGATCTCCAAGGCCAGCGCACTTGAAGTACTCCGCCGCGATTTCGGAATCGCGCGCGGGGGAACGGTGGCCGTGGGCGATGGCGGGAACGACATCCAGATGCTCGAGTGGGCCGGCGTGGGGGTCGCGATGGGGCAGGCGCTCGATTACGTTCGTGCGCACGCGCGGGCCGTGACCGATCCGGTATGGGACGACGGCGTAGCCACCCTCCTCGAGGTGCTGCTGGCGCGGTAGGGGCGCTGCGCGTGGGAGGTGCCGGTATGCGGACGGCACCTGAGGCTGCAGCCCCTGCCCTCACGCGCCTCTACGCGGGCGAATAATCACCCTACGGAACAAATATTTAGTCACTTTCATCGCTTCGAGCCGTGCCGCAATAGGGCGATCAGGGCGATACGAATACGCCTCAACCTCGCCGGTCTGTTTGTTCACAAGATACACCGGCTTCCCTTTGGGGACAGGGTTCGTGAAGACAATCGGGGCGTAATACTCGACGTCTTCCCCCCACCCGCGAGAATAAACTTTCCTGTCCGGATGCTTGTTATGCAAAACTTCCGCCACGATCCGCTCAGCTTCTTTTCCTGTAATCACCGCTCTCCCCCTCCTGCACAAGGTACGTAGCCCACACCGGCCCCGGCTCGCAATAATCCCACCGTAACGCCGGGATAGCACCGAGAACCTTATTATTATGATAACTGCTGATAAGTGCCGGAGCCCACAAAAGGGAAGTTAGGGGAAGTTAGCTAGCGAAATCCTCATTCTCGGCGTCAGGGGGATTTGAGGGGCCCGCAAAGACGAACCAATCAATTCAATATCTTCGATAAGGACACGCGAGGAAACATAATCTAACCGGTACGTATTTAGGCATTACCGTTATCGCAATGAAGCCCCAGAAATACTGGCATTATCTTGATAATCGTATGCGCCTGGCGTACAATGAACCTACGACGAGTCCACCTCGGAAGCGTTGTCGCCGGGTCCTCACCGAGGGCCCGAGCTTTTTATGGAAGCCATTTTCTGCTTGTTTTTATATTTTCTAGTAGCGGCTTATAGGCACGTGCACACGCGCGCTGAGTTTCTTTCGAGGAGCTACCACCCTCTACCAGGCGACGGTGAAGATACGCTACGATATCAGCGCTTTGGATTCCAAAATGTTGCCGAGAATCTACAAACTCCATCGGACCTTCAATACACATGAGTTGCCGCCGCCGATATCCCGGATTCGTTACAGAGCAGTAATAATCCATGCGTTGCGCGTAAGTATCAGAATCCGGCACGCTATCAGCGATCACTCGACAGGTATCCCCAGCATTGCTAAGAAACAAGTTAACGCTTTCCAAGAGGTTCCGAAGGCATACTTCATACGGCGCATCTGGGTATTTGTAACGCGAATTGAGACGCCTTGTATCTACTCCCTCAATGAAAATAGCGGCTCCAGACCGCGATATTTCGGTTGTTAACCGTTTCAAGAGTGCAATTGCCGAACCGAAATTCCTTTTCAGAGCAGTCCAATCGTCGCGCCCCGTCATAATGGAATGGCCGTGAAATTCAGGTATATGCGGCAAATTATTGACGCTCTGGTAGTAACTAGCACGGGCAGCAAACCGCCGATTCAGATCAGCCAACTGCTCGTCCGTAGCAAGCACACCTGCGATGTAAAAATGTCCCTCGCCATAGGACTCATCAATAAAAAGCGTGTGTTTCACTACTATTCCCTCTTCGGATTAGTCTGGGCGCTGGCTCCCCGAGCGATACAAGTTACAACACAAGCACGATGGCCACGACGCCACAGGCGGACCTATGGCACGCGCCATCACAGAGCGGAGACGGAGGGATTCGAACCCTCGAGCCGCTATTGCGACTAACACCTTAGCAGGGTGCCACTTTCGGCCACTCAGTCACGTCTCCATGCTCACCGGGAAAGCCTGAGCTCACCCGTGCAAGCCTTACTAGCGTACACGCTCAGCGGGGCGTGGTGCCAGTTTTTTCGCGGCGGAATTGGTCACGCGGCGCCGCGCCGCATTGCGTGGCGGCGGGCCGGCGCTATTACCGCCAGGCCGGCGCTGCGGCGTCGTACCACACGCGCCGCCGCGGGCCGCACCACCGCGAGCGCGCAAGCACGCTAGAAATCCCAGTCGTCGTCGGTAGTATCTTCCACTTCGCCGATAACGTAGGAGGAGCCGGAACCGGAGAAGAAATCGTGGTTCTCGTCCGCGTTCGGGGAGAGCGCCGCCAGGATCGCCGGATTGACGGCCGTCTGGTCCGGGTTGAAAAGCGCTTCGTAACCGAGGTTCATGAGCGCCTTATTGGCGTTGTAGCGCAGGAATGCCTTGACGTCCTCCGTCAGGCCCATCTCATCGTAGAGGCTGGCGGTGTATTCTTCCTCGTTCTCGTAGAGGTCTTGGAGTAGCTCAAAGGTGTATTCCTTGAGTTCGGCCTTGCGTTCCTTGCTGGCCTTCTCCACCGCGCGCTGGTATTTGTAGCCGATGTAGTAGCCGTGCACGGCTTCGTCGCGAATAATGAGGCGGATGAGGTCCGCGGTATTGGTGAGCTTGGCGTGCGCGGACCAGTACATGGGCGCGTAGAAACCGGAGTAGAAGAGGAAGGATTCCAGCATCGTGGAGGCGACCTTGCGCTTTTCCGGATCATCCCCGCGGTAGTAATCCAGCACGATCTGCGCCTTCTTCTGGAGGAATTCGTTATTTTCCGACCACTCGAAAGTTTCGTCGATCTCATCGGTGGAAATGAGCGTGGAGAAAATCGAGGAATACGACTTCGCGTGCACGGATTCCATGAAAGCGATATTGGTATACACCGCTTCTTCGTGCGGGGTGACCGCGTCCGGGATGAGCGAAACCGCACCCACGGTGCCCTGAATGGTATCGAGCAAGGTCAGGCCGGTGAACACCCGGGTGGTCATGAGCTGTTCATGCGGCTTGAGAGTATTCCACGACTGAATATCGTTGGACAGCGGCACCTTTTCGGGCAGCCAGAAATTCCCCGTGAGGCGGTCCCACACTTCGAGGTCCTTTTCGTCCTCGATGCGGTTCCAGTTAATGGCTTGCACAGAACTGACAAGTTTCAACTTCGGGGGGATCACAGTAGCTCCTCGTTAGCGCAGGTGATGCGGGATAGATAACGGTTAAGAACGACGACGCCGCTCGCGCCGCCACACCCCGCCCATTCTAGACGGTTGAATCGGTAAGCGGTGCGAGCCAGGTCATGAGGTGCGCGGCTTGGGCTGGATACCTTGCTGGGAGATATCCGCATACTGCGTCGTCGTGCCATCGATATTGGTGACGGTGAGGGTGTCATCGGCGATGCTCATCTTGGTCACGTTGGTGAATTCGAGGGGAAGATGCGGGTTGAGGTGCTCGGGGTGGCGCAAGCCGAAAAGCCCCGGGTCGTGCCAGAGGCTGAGGGCGCCGTCACGGTCGAGGGTGAGAATATCAGCCATGCCCGAGCCGTCCAGGTCCCCGGCCGCGAGAGTGCGGAGGTTACGTAAACGGCGGTCACGCCCGCCGAGGATCCGCACAGAACGGAAACTACGCGCGGCATCCACCTGGGCGAGGTCGCCGGTTTCTTCCTCGGCCCGCGGCAGAGTTTCTTCCCCGCTGCCGGCATCTAGGTAGAGCGCGACCGCCCCGGAGGACCACACGGTGAAGGCATCCGCACGGTCGGGCTGACCGCCCAGGTAACCGAGGACTTCGTGGGCCGGGTTACCCGGTTCAAGGGTGGCATCCCCCAGGGTGATGCGGGCTTCTTCCAGCAGGTCAGCGATGAGGTTATCCATGGGCACGCCCACGGATTCGTCATCGGTATAGCCGCCGCCGTCCTGCGCCCCGCCCGTAATTGCCACGATGGCCCATTCCCCGCTCTCGTTCTGCTGGAGCCAGGGCCCGCCGGATACCCCGGTGGGCATCCCAGCGCATTCAATATGGAAGTAGTCCACGCCGTTTTCCGTGAAGGTTTCGGTGGAGTTACGGCAGTGGCGCGGGTAGGCGGAGGTGTAGTTATCGGCCTCGAAAGATTCAGCCACCGGGTAGCCGATCACCTCAATATCTGGTTGCTCCGGGCTCACATTGGCAATGGGCAGCCCGCCCGTCACATCTTCGAGGAGGTTGCCGAAGCGGTCCGGGTCCGCGGTAAGGACGGCGGCGTCGTACCGATCCGCATCCTCATCATCGCTGTAATACGCGTCGTTGATGACCACGGCGTCCGGGTCGATGCGCCAAATACCGTGGGGGATATAGGCGGTACCGGCAATAATGGCGAATTGCGGTACGAAAACGGTAGCGGCGTAGGCATCTCCGGGCCAGCAGTGCGCGGCGGAAAGAATCTGGGAACGCCCCGGGGTATCGAGGACCACGCCGGTGCAGCCGCGGATCACCTGGGTTGTACCGGGAACCACGTGAAAGAAGGTCCCCACCTGCGGGATTCCCGGGAAGTTGTAGCCCGCCCCGGGTAGGCCCTCCCCCAGCCCAACATCGCTGACTTTCGGGTCCTCGTTGAGGGCGGCGTTGAGAGAATCGGGGAGCCCGGCACCGCGGTGGTAGGCGGCAGCCAGGACCCGGCCGTCCACAATGCCAGAGTCGTCAAATTCGGCGTCGAGATCGCGGTAGGTGGCGTCGTCGTCCCAGACGATAGCAACGCCGTCGTCGCCAAAATTATCGTAGGTGACCGGGCGGGGAATCGGAGCGGCGAGTACCGGGGCTTTGAGCAGCGCGCAGCCGCCCAGCGCTCCTGCTACCAGAACCAGCGCGAGTAGGGTGCCGAGAAGCACCACCAAAGTGCCCGCGTGACGATACCGATTCCTCACCTGCTCCGCCTTCTTTCTCCGCGGGGTGCCTCCGCGGAAGTGGCACCTATCCTACCGCGCCGGTCCGGAAGCGCCGCGCCCGGTTCGCCTGCCGCACCCCGCCCCCAAAGAAGCTGGAACCCAAAGAACCCGGAACCCAAACTTTCCTCATCCCCGGATGCGTCTTAAAATTAAAGGATGGCCGGCACACTTCGCTCCGCTATTGCAGCACTTACCTCGGATTTCTACGAGCTTTATTTCACGCCTCCCATGCTCGCCCGCGGAAAACGCTACGCGGCAACCGGTCGCGTTCTTGAGATAAAGGAGAATTCCTACGGCATCGTCGCCCGCGTCCTCGGTAACGGCCACACCTACCGGGTTCTTATTACCTCCGTACATCCCCTTACCGCGTCCTGCTCATGCCCGGTCTCACGGCGGTGTAAGCACACCGTTGCCACCTTGCTGGTGTACGCCGACCGTATGAAAGACCGCTCCTGGCGAACACTGCTTACCGATAGCCTTGTGGGAACGGAGCAGCGCCCGGATACCCGCGGTCTCGGGCTTATTCTCAGCCGCAGTGCGGAAAGCGGGGAAGTGACGGGATTGCTGCGCCCGGCCCAGCGGAATCTCAACGGGGAGTGGTCACACCGCACCACTACCTGGTCCACTATTGCTCCCGCGCACGGCTACAGCTCCGCCGCAGAAAGCTTGGACCCCCTCCAACTTGCGGCGCTGCGGGAAATACATGACGTGGCGAAGCGCGCCTCGTATTTTGACCCAAGTATTTCCTTGCAAAGCTTAGGTACTACGGCGATGGCCTACCTGGAAAATGCTCGCGATGCCGGGGTGGAGCTTTTTTGCGGGGATACTGATCAGCCGCTCCGCATCGATAAGACACCCTGGGGCGCCCAGCTCAGCTTGTCCGCCCGCGAGCGCGGGAGTGATGATCTGCTTTTGCGGGTGCTACCAGAAACCCCGGAGGGCACCCCGGCCGCCGTTATCAAAGGCACCGAGCCAGCCCTCGCCATGAGCTACGAAAACGATTCTTATGTCCTCGGCCGCATCAACCCGAGCCTTCCCGCGGCTCTCTCCGAAACTTTGGGATCCGCGCAGCCCTTACGCATCCCCGCCGCGGAAATCCCCATGTTTGAACTCAACCTCCTTCCCGCCCTGCCGCCCGATATCAGGGTGGTCTCCCCCGACGGCGCGTTCACTCCGCATCGTTTCTCCGACCCGGTTCTGCACGCCCTGATCCGCCGCCCCGCGCCCGACGAGCTCAATTCGCAGCTCACCGGACCTTTCCTGCTGGAGTGGTACGCGAAACGCCAGCTGCTGGGCGCTGACAGCGCGGAGCCAACCGAAATGCCGGCTTTGTATACACCGCTTACTTGGGGAAGCGGCATCATGAAGTTGCCGCAGGGGCAACTCCAGGCAGCCCAACGGGCCTGGCTCGCGGCTGATATGCCCGAACTTCACTTCCCCCGCAGTCGCAACCTCGACATCACCACCTACCAGCACCTGCGCGAGGATATTGTTCCCGCCTGGCGCGCAGCCGGAATCTCGGTCACATTCGACGAGGGCGCGGATCTCACCGTCCTCACCGAAGCCCCGGTCCTCACCACCACCGTCACCGAGGATCGCGACTGGCTGGATCTGGGCGTGACCGTCACCGTCGGGGAGCACGAGGTCCCCCTCCCCGTCCTCTACGATGCCCTCACTAGCGGCACCTACCATCTGGTGCTCGGAGATGTGGTCATCCCGCTGGGAAGCGATTTCGATGCGTTGCGCCAGCTTTTGTACGACGCCGCAGCGCTCGGCACCGTCACCCCGGAAAGCATTTCCGTGCCCCGGGCCCGGGTGCACGCCCTGGATCTATCGGCGCTGGCCAATCCGCAGGCGCTCACCGATGCGCTGGGCCAGCTTGATCACCTTGGCGAGGCGGTGCCGGTTCCCGAAACTTTCCAGGGCACCCTGCGCGGCTACCAGGAGGCTGGCTATTCCTGGCTCACCCACCTGGCACGGGCTCACTACGGCGGCATCTTGGCCGACGATATGGGCCTGGGTAAAACCGCGCAAATGCTCGCCATGATCAGCGGCGAACGCGCGGAGGGCAAGTTGGAAGGCCCGGTGCTCGTGGTGGCTCCCACCTCCGTGGTGCCGGTCTGGCGCAGCGAAGCGGCCCGCTTCACCCCGGAGCTGCGCGTGCACACCATCACCGGCTCAGGTAAACGCCGTTCACAGGATGTGGCGGGTATTGCCGCGAGCGCGGATATTGTGGTGACCTCCTATACCCTGCTGCGCCTCGAGCGGGCGGAGTACGCGAAAGTGGAGTGGGGCGGGGTTATCCTCGACGAAGCCCAGGCGGTGAAGAATCCCAGCACGGTGGGCTATCGCGCCGTCGCCGCGCTCACCCGCCCCTGGACGTTCGCGGTTACCGGCACCCCGGTGGAAAATAGCCTCTCGGATTTGGCGGCCCTGCTGGCCCTCACCAGCCCCGGCCTGCTCCCGGGGCACGCGCGTTTCACGGAAAAGTTCCAGAACCCCATTGAGAAATTCAATGATGAGGAGGCGGCCGCGCTGCTCACGCGCCTGGTGCGGCCCTTTATATTACGACGCCGCAAAGCCGAGGTGGCCAAGGACCTCCCCGCCCGCACGGTCACCGAGCTCAGTGTTCCCCTCGCCCCGGCCCACGCGCAGCGCTATCGAAAACAACTGGAACGCGAACGCCAGGAAATCCTCGGGCTTATCGATGACCCGAATGCCAATCGCATTTCGATTCTCGCTTCCCTCACCCGGCTGCGGCGCATGGCTATTGATCCGGGTCTGGTGGATGCGCGAATCACTACCCCGCCAGCGAAAACCATGCTGCTCCTCGAGCACCTCCAGCAGATTATCCCGGAGGGGCACCGGGCCCTGGTATTCTCCCAGTTCACCACCTATCTAGAACGTATTGCCCACCAACTTGACCGGGAGGGCATTACCTACAGTTATCTGGATGGATCTACCCGGGATCGCGCCGGTGCGATTGCGGCTTTCCGCGACGGCAGCACCCCGGTTTTCCTTATTTCCCTCAAGGCGGGCGGTACCGGGCTCACCCTCACGGAAGCCGATTACGTTTACATCATGGATCCGTGGTGGAATCCGGCCGCCGAAGAGCAGGCCATTGACCGGGCCCATCGCATTGGCCAGGATAAGCCGGTCACCGTCTACCGACTTGCCTCGGCGGATACCATCGAGGAAAAAGTCATCGCCCTGCAAGCGCGCAAGCGCGAACTCGCCGGCATGGTGGACGAGGCGGCCCGCGGGCCCATCTCAGGGGCGGATATCCGCTCCCTTCTCGAGCTCACCGGGCCGGAGGCCCGCTAGCTGCGCCGTCGTACCGCGAAAAGTACCCGCGCTTAAACCGGGCGGGCCGGTCACGTTTCCACGCAACCGGCCCGCTCCGCGCAGGCACGCAGCCCGCATGCTCGCTACCGCTCACCCGCACCACAGGTAAACACCGTTTACCCGCGCGGCGCAAGTAAACACCGCATACTTACTACAGCATGCAGGAGACGCAGCCTTCCACTTCGGTGCCCTGGAGGGCGGCCTGGCGGATACGCATGTAGTAGAGCGTCTTGATGCCCTTACGCCAGGCGTAAATGTAATTGCGGTTCACGTCGCGCGTGGTCACGGTGTCCGGGTAGAACAGCGTGAGGGAAAGCCCCTGGTCCACGTGCTGGGTGGCTACCGCGTAGGTGTCGATGATCTTCTGCGGGCCGATTTCGTAAGCATCCTGGAAGTATTCCAGGTTGTCATTGGTCATATACGGCGCCGGGTAGTACACCCGCCCGATCTTGCCTTCCTTGCGGATCTCAATCTTGGACACGATCGGGTGGATGGAGGAGGTGGAGTGGTTGATATAGGAGATGGAACCGGTGGGCGGAACCGCCTGGAGGTTCTGGTTGTACATCCCGTATTCGGCCACGTCCGCGGCCAGCTGGGCCCAATCTTCCCGGGTGGGGATGTGATGCGCGGCGAAAAGTTCGCGCACCCGCTCGGTTTGCGGGACCCACTCCTGCTCGAGGTACTTCGTGAAGTAAGCACCGTTTGCATAGGTGGAATCCTCGAAACCTTCGAAGCGCTCCCCGCGTTCCTTCGCCAGCAGCATGGAGGAACGGATCGCGTGGTAGGCCACCGTGTAGAAGTACATATTGGTGAAGTCGAGCGCTTCTTCGCTCCCGTAGAAGATCCGCTCGCGGCCCAGGTAGCCGTGCAGGTTCATCTGCCCCAGCCCGATAGCGTGGGACATCTCATTCCCGCGCTTGATGGAGGGCACCGAGTCAATGCTGGTCTGGTCGGACACGGCCGTGAGGGCACGCACCGCAATCTCCACCGTTTTACCCAGGTCCTCCGAATCCATCGCCTTGGCAATATTGAGGGAGCCGAGGTTGCAGGAAATATCCTTGCCCACATGCTTGTAGGAGAGATCCGCATTGTATTCGGAAGGCTCGGATACCTGGAGGATCTCCGAGCACAGATTAGACATGGTAATCCGGCCCTTAATCGGGTTGGTGTTATTGACGGTGTCCTCGTACACGATGTAGGGGTAGCCGGATTCGAACTGGATTTCGGCGAGGGTCTGGAAGAACTGACGCGCATCAATCTTCGTCTTCTTAATGCGCTTGTCATCGACCATCTCGCGGTACTTTTCGCTCACCGAAAGCTCGGTGAGCGGCTTGCCGTAGACCCGCTCCACATCGTAGGGGGAGAAGAGGTACATGGGCTCGCGGTTCTTAGCCAGCTCGAAGGTAATATCCGGAATCACCACGCCCAGCGAGAGAGTCTTGATACGGATTTTTTCATCCGCATTTTCGCGCTTGGTATCCAGGAACCGCATGATATCCGGGTGGTGGGCATGCAGGTACACCGCCCCCGCACCCTGGCGCGCCCCGAGCTGATTCGCGTAGGAGAAAGAATCCTCGAGCAGCTTCATCACCGGGTTCACCCCGGAGGACTGATTTTGGATGCGCTTAATCGGGGCACCCTGCTCACGCAGATTGGTGAGGTTGAGCGCCACCCCACCCCCGCGCTTGGAGAGCTGAAGCGCGGAGTTAATCGCACGGGCGATGGATTCCATATTGTCTTCCACCCGCAGCAGGAAGCAGGATACCAGTTCCCCGCGCGCCTGCTTACCGGCGTTGAGGAACGTGGGGGTGGCCGGCTGGAAACGCCCGGTAATCATTTCTTCCATGAGGTTGGTAGCCAGCTCGGTATCGCCATCGGCCAGCGCGAGGGCCACGATGCACACCCGATCCTCGAAACGTTCGAGGTAGCGAGTACCGTCCCACGTCTTCAGGGTGTAGGACGTGTAGTACTTGAAGGCCCCCATGAAGGTGGGGAAGCGGAACTTATGCGCGTAGGCCTTCTTGTAGAGGTCCTTGATAAAGGCCATATCGTAGGCCTCGAGCACGCGTTTTTCGTAGTACCCTTCGCGCACGAGGTACTCGAGCTTTTCTTCTAGATCGTGGAAGAACACGGTGTTCTTATTGACGTGCTGGAGGAAGTACTGCCGCACGGCTTCGTGATCCTTCTCGAATTGGATCTTGCCTTCGGCGTCGTACAAATTGAGCTCGGCGTTGAGCGAGTGGTAATCAACGAGCGAATCACCCAGGTTTTCCGAACCGGTATCCGTTAGTGTTGCGATGCCCAAAACTGTTCCAAACCTTCCTTAACCGTGGCAACGTCCGTGGGCGTGCCGAGCAGTTCAAAGCGATACATCATGGGGACGCCGCATTTCGCGGAGATAACATCCCCGGCGAGTCCGTAAACATCGCCAAAATTGGTATTTCCTCCGGCGATCACACCGCGGATGAGTGCACGGTTGTGTTCGTTATTGAGGAATTTGATGACGGGGCGCGGCACGGCGCCGCGATGGTTCCCGCCACCGTAGGTGGGGCAAATAAGCACGTAGGGTTCATCCACCACGGGTGTTTCGCCGTGGATGGGGATGCGCACGGCATCGTAGCCGAGCTTTTCCACGAACCGGTGCGTGTTATTTGTTTGAGAAGAAAAATAGACGATACGTGCCATCGGTTCTTTCCTCAGCGGGCGGCACGCGGCCGCACCGCCAGCTTAGGCAGTCACCAGGGTGGGTTCCGCGGTGGCCTGCGCGCCGGCTTTGAGCGCCTTGATTTCATCGGGGCGGTAGCCGGACCAGTGATGACCGTTCGCGATAACCACGGGCGCCGACTGGTACCCGAGGGCCTTAACCGCCGCGAGGGCCTCCGCATCCTGAGTGAGATCCACGAGCTCATACTCCAGCCCCGCCTTATCGAGCGCACGCTTGGTGGCATTGCACTGCACGCACGCGGGCTTGGTGTAGACGGTAATGCTCATGAGGTCTCCTCGGTTTCGGATTGTCACGCTGTGTGCGTGGTGGAACGACTACAAGGCTAAACACTACACCTAGTGGCACCTAGAACAAAAGACCACTAGAACTTGTGGTTGTTACGACGACGCCGCCACTCCCGCTTTGCGCTCATTTCCGCGGTTTTGGGACTTTGGGCCCGCGCTTTGTGAAGCTGGTAACCACCCCGCTCGGCGTGTCCTGCGGGTGGGCTGCGAGTTGGTCGCGGGCCGTCCGCACGAGCACGCATGGGCCACCCGCAGGCCGCACAAAATGAACAGCACGTCAGCTACACCTCTAGACACCCGCACAGCACGCCGGATCATTTAGCACATTTACCAATTTTCCACCAGAGTAAGGAGTCCCTTACCGGCCTTTTTGTGCGCAATATCACCCGCATTTCAGCGCTCTCAATTTTTATCTTGTGACCTACGTCCGTACGATCTTAATCAGACTTAACCGGATTCGGATTCGACCGCCGTGACCAACGCTGCTCACCGACCCGTATCCGCCCCAACCTCGTGCGATGGATAGGAGAACATCGTGGAAGCCTTTACACAAACCGCCGCACCGCTGGGGAGTCTCACCCTCTCCGCCCTCGTGGCCCTCCTCCCGCTCCTCACGGTGTTCTTCCTGCTGGGCGTTGTCCATATGAAAGCGCACTGGGCGGGGGTATGCGGCGTCGCCGTTGCGCTTGCCGTGGCAATTTTCGCCTTCCGCATGCCCGCCGGAATGGCGCTTTCCGCCGGTCTGGAAGGTGCCGTCTTCGGGATCTTCCCCATCACCTGGATCGTTCTCACCGCGATTATTCTTTTCGAACTCACGGTGGCCTCCGGGCACCACGACACCCTCATGCAAGCTTTCGCGCGCCTCTCTCCCGATCCGCGCGCGCTGGGTATTTTCATTGCTTTTAGTTTCTGTGCCCTCCTCGAAGCGCTGGCCGGTTTCGGGGCGCCGGTGGCAATCTGCGGTGTTATGCTCCTCGCCCTCGGCTTTGCGCCCTGGAAGGCGGCGCTCACGGTGCTGGTGGGCAATACCTTCGCGGTGCCCTACGGGGCAATGGCCACGCCCGTGCTCACCGGCGCAAACCTCACCGGCATCGATGCCGCTACTCTCTCCGCCCAGATCAGCGAACAAACCAGCGTGCTCGTCTGGCTCATCCCCTTCGCACTGCTCCTCATTATGGACGGCTGGCGCGGCCTGGCCCAGGTATGGCCCCTGGCCCTGGCGGTAGGAACCTCCTACGCGCTGAGCACGTGGCTCGCCGCCCGCACCCTGGCACCCGGCCTGGTCAATATGGTTCCCGCCCTGGTGAGCCTGGCGGTGGGCATCGCGCTGCTGCGCATCTGGCAACCGCGCGGGAGCCGGGCCGCGGCCGAGCGCCTCACCGGCGCCGCACCCCGGCCGGCCGCCGAACGGATCCGCCCCGCGGCCCTGGCCTGGGCGATCTTCCCCTACGTACTCATCGTGGCCGTTTTCGTCACCACCCAGATGGTGCCGGCGATCCGCGGTGCCCTGGCCGCCACGAATGTGACGATCCACTGGCCCGCCCTGTGGGCCGGGGGTGAGAATCTGGTGCGCGGGGCCGACGGTACGCCCGCCGCCTCCACCACCTACACTTTCGCCTGGTTGAGCTCCCCGGGCACCCTGCTGCTCCTGACCGCCCTGGTGCTGGCCGCCTGCTACCGGATGAAGCCGGGCGCAGTGGCACGCCTGATGTTCGCCCAGGTCTATAAGCTGCGCTGGACTTTCCTCACCATCGGTTCCGTGCTCGCCCTCGCCTACGTGATGAACCTTTCCGGGCAAACCCTCACGATCGGCACCTGGATTGCCGGAGCCGGTTCCGTATTCCCCTTCCTCGCCCCGATTCTGGGGTGGATCGGCACCGCGGTCACCGGATCGGGAACCTCCACAACGGCGCTCTTCGCCAATCTGCAGCACACCGCCGCCACCCAGATCGGGGCGGACCCGGGGCTGCTGGTTGCCTGCAATACCGTGGGCGGGGCCGTGGGCAAAATGATCAGCCCGCAAACCCTGGCAATTGCCACCGGTGGGGTGGATATGGTCGGCGAGGAATCCGTGCTGCTGCGCCGGTCCCTGCCCTGGGCCTGCGGCCTGCTCATCCTGCTCTGCCTGCTGGTTGGGTTCCTCGCCTAAATGAATTCCTGCCCTGCCACAGTTCCGCGGGCGGCCGGGCACAGCGCCGCGCAGCGGCGCCGTCGTCGTAACAAAAACGAAAGAAAAGAGTTGATATGAGCCTGATTCCCGGGCCGGAACCTCGCAAGAAAGTTGCGGTTTTCGCCACCTGTATTAACGAGGTGATGTTCCCGAATACCGTGAATAATACCGCGGTGCTGCTTGAGCGGCTCGGGTGCGAGGTGGAATTCCCACGCGCCCAGACCTGCTGCGGCCAGATGTTCACGAATACCGGTTATTTTGATCGGGCGCTGCCGAGCGTGCGGGCTTTCCTCGAAGCTTTTGAGGACTACGACTATATTGTGGGGCCCTCCGGATCCTGCGTGGGATCGGTGCGCGAACAGCACGAGATGCTGGCGCTGGATGCCGGTGAAGATGAGCTGGCGCGGCGCGTCCACGAAGTGCAGAAACGGGTCTACGACATCAGCGAGTTCATCGTGGATGTGCTCGGGACCGTGGATGTGGGCGCGTATTTCCCGCATACCGTGACCTATCACGCCTCCTGCCATTCGCTGCGCGTGGCCGAGGTGGGTGATCGCCCCATTCGCCTGCTGCAGGCGGTGCGCGGGCTGGAATATATCCCGCTGGAGGATATGCGCCAGTGCTGCGGCTTCGGGGGCACGTTCTCCGTGAAGAACTCGGACGTGTCTATTGCGCTGGGGCGCGATAAGGCCCGGCACGTGCTGGAAACCGGGGCGGAATACGTGGCGAGCCTCGATAATGCTTGCCTCATGAACTTCGGGGGGATTCTCCACCGGGAGAAGAAACCCGTGCGCCCCATTCACATGGTCAATCTGCTGGTGCAGACCGCACCCGTTGGTGCGAGCGCCGGAGCGGGAACCGTAGGCGCTGCGGCTGTACCGGGCGCCGCAACAATCACCACCGGGAGGATCGCATGAAAACACTGAAATTGGAACGCCTCACCCCGGCCCCGCCCGACGGGGATCTGCTTGATTCCCCGGCCTTCCCCAAGGCCGCGGTACGCGAGCTGGGTAACGAAACGCAGGCGAAGAATCTGCATCACGCCACCCACACCATTCGCGCCAAGCGGCAGGCCGTGGTGAGCGAGCTGGATAATTGGCAGGATATCCGCCAGGCCGGCGCCGATATTAAGAACCGGGTGGGGCGCCACCTCGATTACTACCTGGCAGAGTTTGAAAAGAACGCCACCGCGGCCGGGGCGCACGTGCACTGGGCGCGCGATGCGGAGGAAGCCAACCAGATCGTTATCGACCTGGTGCGCGCCACCGGGGAAAGCGAAGTCACCAAGGTGAAGTCCATGGTCAGCCAGGAAATTGACCTGAACGAACACCTGGAAGAAGCGCGGATCGCGGCGTGGGAAACGGACCTGGCCGAGCTTATTGTCCAGCTCGGGCATGACCGCCCCAGCCATATCCTCGTGCCCGCGATTCACCGCAATCGTAGCGAGGTGCGTGAGATTTTCCTGCGGGAAATGGGCCAGTACGGCACTCCCTGCCCGCCCGATGTGACCGATGAGCCGGCCGAGCTGGCCGCCGCGGCGCGCGTGCACCTGCGCGAAAAGTTCATGCGCACCAAAGTGGGGATCTCCGGCGCGAATTTCGCCATTGCGGAAACGGGTTCCCTGGTGGTGGTGGAATCCGAAGGTAATGGGCGTATGAATCTCACCCTGCCGGAAACCCTCATTTCCGTGGTGGGTATCGAGAAAATTCTCCCCACTTTCCAGGATCTCGAAGTGTTCTTGCAGCTGCTGCCGCGTTCGTCCACCGGTGAGCGCATGGCGCCCTACGGAACTATTTGGACCGGCGCGCGCGAAGGTGATGGCCCGCGCGATGTTCATATTATTTTGCTCGATAACGGGCGCACCAAGGTGCTCTCCGACCCGGTGGGGCGCGCGGCGCTGCGCTGCATTCGCTGCTCGGCCTGCCTGAATATCTGCCCGGTCTACGAGAAAGTGGGCGGGCACGCCTACGGGTCGGTCTACCCCGGGCCTATCGGCGCGATTCTCAATCCGCAAATTCGCGGCCTGGAATCGGTGGTGGATCGCTCCCTGCCCTTCGCCTCCACCCTGTGCGGGGCGTGTAATGAAGTATGCCCTGTGAAAATCCCGATTTCGAATATCCTCGTGCACCTGCGGCGCAAAGCGGTGGATAAGAAACGGGCCGAAGCGGGCCTGCGCCCGCATGTTGAACCGATCCTTATGGCCGGAGGCGGCTGGGTGATGGGCAAGGGCTGGCGCCTGGGAGCCGCAGCCCGGCTGGCCAGCGTGGGCGGGCGCGTGATGGGCCTGTTCATGCATTACATCGGGAATTGGCATATTCCCGGCGTGCACCGCTGGACCCGGGCCCGCGATGTTCCCATGCTGCCCAAGCGCAGCGCCCGCGCCACGTTCGCGCGGCGCAAGAAACGCGAAGCACGGCAGCTCAAGCGTTTCCAGAAAGAGTTGCAGAAGGGGCAGTTGCATCAGCTCGGTTGCGATCCGAGTTTGATCGACGGCGCCCCCGCCGCTCCGCCCGCGCAGCTACCGCCCGGAGCCGGGCAAGTACCGCCCACCGCGGGGCAAGTGCCGCCCACCGCGGGGCTGGTTTCGCCCGCACCTGATATTTTCGGCCGCCCAACCACGGAGGAGCTGTCATGACCTCGGCACGCGATGAGATTTTCGCGCGGATTCGCTCCGCGCTCGGTGATGTGCCCAGCCAGGATCCGGAAGAATCCGCGGTCAGCTGGGAATACAACCAGCCCACCGCCATTGAGGGCGACCTCGTGGATTATTTCCTCGAGCTTGTGGCCGATTACAAGGCCGACGTGGAGCGGGTCGCCCCGGAGGCGGTCCCGGCGGCTATCGTTGCCCACCTGCACGCCATCGGCGCGCGCTCCGTGGTGCTTCCCGCGGGGCTGGATTCTTCCTGGCGCGCGGCTATTGCGGGGGATGGTTTCCAGGTGTACGACGACGATAACCTCAGCGCCCGCCAGCTGAACGATATTGATGCGGTGGTGACGGCCGCCGCTGTCGGGGTGGCCAATACCGGTACTTTTGCCATGGACCATCGCGCCGACCAGGGCCGGCGTGCGCTCACCCTGGTGCCTGATGCGCATGTGTGCGTGCTGCGCGCCGATCAGGTTGTTTCCAATACCCCCGAGGCGATGACCCGGCTCCAGGATTCGGTGCGCGATGGCCAACCGATTACCTTCGTGGCCGGGCCCTCCGCCACCTCGGATATCGAGCTGAGTCGCGTGGAAGGCGTGCACGGCCCGCGCCAGCTGCACGTGCTCGTCGCCGGCTAAATAGGCGGCGCGGCAGGCAATACGGAGGCCGGGTGGCGGCGAGCGGTGCACCACGCCGCCACCCCGCGCGCAACCAGCGCTACCCCACCTTCAGTGCGGGTGCCCATTAGCACGACGCGGCCACCCGCACGCCAGGGGCCCGGCCGGGATCTCCATCCCGACCGGGCCCCTTTTTGCGTTTTGGGGTAATAGACAAAAATAGTTGCTATTGACGGGCGTGCTGCTAGTTCGAACCCGGTATATGTTTTCCGAGATGTACTGCGAACGTCGTACATACGAAGTACATCTCTAAAAACACATGGCACCTCCCCAGGTACTGATGCGGCCCCGCGCGAATCTGGAACTAACTATTTGTTGCAGTGCACCACCACGCAGTAGTTTTATTTATGTTTCCAATCCGATTAACGCTATAGTTTCGCGCACATATCCGCCTGTATTCCCTTGTTCAACCCTTTCCACCACATACAAGTACTAGACTGAATAAAAATAATAATGCCGAACCTTTACTAGAGGTATCGCCCCAGCACCGCAGCTGCCAATTCCAAGGAGTGATCATGCCGCAGCCCTCCATCCGCCAGCCGCGCTCCCGCGCGCTCCTCATATTCCTGGCGGTCCTCTTCCTTGTTCTTGGCACGCTGGTGTGGGCCACTCCGGGGCCGGCCCGCGCTGCCGATACCAACCCTGCCGGCGGTAGCCCCGCGGCCGATGCGGCGGCGCCGCGCGCCGTCGTGCAATGTTCACAAGATCCCAACGACCTCACGTGCCCCGAGGATCTCCTCACCCAGCGCATCCGCGAGGCCGGAACCACGCCCACCCGTATTATTCTGGGCGCCACCGACACTCTCCTCACGAATACCCTGAAAATTCCCGCCGGTGCGGATATTGAGCTCGTCAACGGCGGGCGCGCCCCGTGGGGCGCCACCGATTCCGGGCTGGTGCGCGAAGATGGCTTCAGCGGCGTGATGGTGCAGGTGCCGGCAGGCGCCGCCCTCACTTTCGATAATTACGACGGTGGTACCTTCCGCATGCGCAGCCGCGGCGAATGGGTCCCGGGCGGCGGTACCCTCCTGGATGTGCGCGGGAAACTCACCATTAACGGCGGGGAATTTTCCGGGGTGCGCGAAGCCAGCGCGCAGAACACCGGCGCTATTACGGTGTACGGTGCGGATGCACGATTCACTCTCAATGGCGGCAAGGTGACCGATAACCAGCGCAAACTCGGTTCGCCTTCCTCCGTGCAGTACGGCGCTGCAAATATCGCGGTGACCAAAGGTGCCACCTTTGAAATGAACGGCGGCGAAGTGAGTAAGGGCCGTGCCCATTCCAGCAACGACAGAGGGTTTGGAGAAACGGGTGGTATCGGCGTGTACAACGGCGGTTCCGCCACCGTGAATGGCGGAACCATCACGGAGAATGAGGGTTTCTCCGGCGGGCTCCAAGCCTGGACCTGGACCTCCGACAAAACTGAGGCCACCCCGGAGAAATCCGCGCGCACCCGCAGTTTCATCACGATCAACGATGGCACCATCTCCAAGAACCGCGCTTCCTTCTCCGGTGGTGGGATTCTTTCTTTCGGTAACTCCGAGGTCACCATGAACGGCGGCACCATCGATTCCAATTCGGCACCCAACGGTGGCGGCGTGGGAACCTTGGACCTGTACGTGTGGGGTGCGGACGGCACCTGGCAAGAGGTTCCCGGCGATGGTAAGAACTGGGGCTTCACCACCGCGCAGTGGTCGGAGCTGTCCCCCGGCGCCTTCACCATGAACGGTGGCACGATTTCGAATAACTCCAGCTGGCGCACCGGTGCCGGCGTGAACGTGGTTTCCAATAAGGTCCAGCTCAACGCCGGGACCATTAGCGGTAATAGTGCCGGCCAGCAGGGCGGCGGGGTCTATGTTTCCACCGCCACCTACACCCTGCACGCCGGCAATACTCTGGTTACGGCGAATTCCGCTTCCAGGATTGGCGGCGGGATCTGGACCTGCCCCACCGGCAGCGTGGAGGTCCACGTGGATAACGGCGCGGCGATTTTCGGGAACGCCGCGACTCGCTACGGCGCGGACCTCGCGCACGATAACCTCGGTTCGGTCAGCTCCGCGCCGGTGTGGACCTCGGATGCGATTCTGGGCGGTGGCCTGGTGGATTACTACCAGGATAACGAAGGTGTCCGCTTCGACCCGGCGCAGCTGAGCCTGCCCGAGAAGGAGCGCCCGCGCCCCGAAGTCATCAAGGGGCGCGAGATTTCGAACGAGGGATTTGCCGCCGTGGTTTCCGATCCGGCTCAGGGTGCGGCTCGCGGGGCCGCGCGCCTGGTCATTACGGGCAACACCGCGCCGCGCGGTGCGGGTATCGGCACGAATGGCTCGGTTATTTTCGGCACGTGGGGTTACGCGCAGGCAACGGTCACGAAGCAGTGGTTCTATGAAACGACGACGCCGCCAGCTGGCGGTAAGCCCAGTCCTGTGCCGGCACGTCCTTCGGATATTGCCTCCTCGAGTGTGCCTATGCAGCTGGTCTCCGATACGTCCGCTGAGCTCCCGAACCCGCAGGTGGTGCAGAAGTTTAGCGTGACGGCTGGTGAGGAGTGGACGAAGAGCTTCGCAAAGCTACCGATCCGCACTGATGCTGGAGAGTTGTACGTCTACGCGGTGCAGGAGCTGGACGCTGCTGGCAAGGTGCTGAAAAGCAAGGTGTTGGAGACGTCGCAGCTGCTGGTGCAGCGCGGCGAAGAACTGCCTAAGCGCCCAGAACTGGCGGAAGGTATGGCTCCGCCCGAGGTGTGGTTCGTCGGGAAGGTCGCTAATGAGGTGCCTACGCCGGTGGATATCGCGGTTACGAAACAGTGGGCCTACCGCGATTCGAGCGATCCGGTGCCGGGTGCTGCGTTACCCGAGCAGGTGGAATTCGAGCTGCTGCGCGATACCGATGCGGCTTTCTCCCATCCCGAGGTGGTGCAGAGCTTCACCGTGACGAAGGCGGATAACTGGGTTCGCACACTCACCGGGCTGCCCCGCGCCACTGCGGAGGGCGTGGCCTATGTGTACGGGCTGCGTGAGAGGGGAACTGGCGAGATTGTGCCGGTTCCGGCGGCCCCTAGCGCTCCTGATGCTCCCGGCGGCCCCGAAGCCCCGGGCGAGGACGGCGTTATTCACCGCGCGGTGACAGTGGTCAATACCCTGACCCCGCCGCCTCCGCCTACTACGCCGCCCACGGTTCCGCCGACAACGGAGCCACCGACTCCTCCCACCACTCCGCCGGTACCGCCCACAACCGAGCCGCCGGTACCGCCGACAACTCCCCCGGCTCCTCCGACGACTCCACCTACAACGCCATCGGTACCGCCAACGACACCGTCGGTACCGCCAACTCCGAGTGAGCCACCGACGCCGCCCACGGTTCCGCCGAGTACGCCTACGGTAACTCCGCCGGCCAGCACGCCTCCGGCTACTCCGCCGAGCACACCGCCGGCGAATCCGCCGCGGATTGTGCGCACCGGCAGCGATGCCCGCACCGGAGCGGCCCTCGCGGGCTCAGCGTTGCTCGCCGGCCTCGGAATCCTGGCCTGGCGCCGGCTGCGCACCGACCGCTAGGCGAGCCCTGCGCCTAAGCCACGGGGGGGGGGGGGGGGGGGGGGGGGGGCGGGGGGCGGGGCGGGGCGGGCGGGCCCGCGGGGGGCCCCGCCCCCCCCCCCCCCCCCCCCCCCCCCCCCCCCCGTCGTCGTTCTTTCAGATAACCGCCCAAACCCAGCGCACACAAAGTGGTACCAGAACTACATTAACTAGATGATTTCCTGTCGTGACGTACCACTTCGTTGCCCCATAACCGGGCCGACCCTTTCAGACGCATCCTTCGAGATGCCTACTTGGCTGGGGCCGAGATGCAGGCTGCCGGACCCGGCATGTGTTTTCCGGGGTGTACTGCGAATGTCGTACATACGAAGTACAGCTCTGAAAACACCTAGTACCTCCGCCGGTGCTGGTGTGACTCCTGAGGTTCGACTTATGTGATCGCACCCCTCGGCAACACTTGTTTACCCCAGGGGTCATGGATGGTTAATCTAGCTGCCGCCACCGAGAAATTAGGCACGCCGGCCGGCCGCGTAGAGGCGCAAGGCGCGTTCGGCGGCGTTTTCCAGGTTCGCCGCGCCCTCCGCAAGCGCCTCGTCAAGCGTGCAGGGCCGGTCCACAATCGGCACCAAGCCAACGAAGCCGTGTTCGTACAGGTCCTCCACGCCTTCACCGAGTTTCCCCGCGAAAGCAATAATCGGCACGCCGGCAGATTTACCGCCGCTGGGCGTATCACCGGCACCGGCACCGGCACCCGCACCGCGCCCGGCACCCGCACCGGCCGCCGCGGCAACCCGCGCCACCCCGGAAAGCGTTTTGCCCATGAGGGTTTGGCGATCCATGGCGCCCTCCCCGGTCAGAACCAGGTCCGCGCCGGCCATCGCCTCTGCTAGCCCCACGGTTTCCATGACCAGATCCACCCCGGATTCCAGGCTGGCCCCCAACAGCAAAAATGCGAAACCGAGCCCGCCGGCCGCCCCCGCGCCCGGCGTCTCCTGCACGTCCATCTTCCCGGCAACGGTCGCGAAATTACGCAGCACCCCGTCCAGGAATTCCACGTCCGCGGGCGAAGCACCCTTCTGCGGCCCGTAAATCGCGGAAGCCCCGCGCTCCCCGAGCAGCGGATTATCCACATCGCAGGCCACCCGGATGGTCACGCCGGCCAGGCGCGGATCCAGGCCGCTGAAGTCCGCCCGCGCCAAGCGCGCCATCTCCGCCGGGGTGGTGCCCAGCTCGGTGGCGGCGTCGTCGTAAAAACGTGCGCCGAGTGCCGCGAGCATCCCGGCCCCGCCGTCGTTCGTGGCGGAACCACCCAGGCCCACCAGAATCTCGGTGGCGCCCTCATCGAGCGCCCGCGCAATAAGCTGCCCCACCCCGGTACTATCCGAGCGGCGAATATCGCGTTCTTCGGGGCGCAACTGGTCCAACCCCACCGCGGCCGCGCTCTCAAAAATGGCGTGCTCCCCCGCGATCGCCAGCTCAGCCGGCACCGTAGCCCCGCGCACCCCGGCCACCGGCAGCGTGATGATCCGGGCGCCCAGTGCATCGGCAATGGCGCGGGCGAAACCTTCCCCGCCGTCCGCCATAGGAATTTCCACGCATTGCGCATCGGGTATAGCCCGCCGCGCCCCGGCCGCGAGCGCCGCGGCCGCGCGGGCCGCCGTCATGGATTCTTTGAAGCTATCGGGGCAGCACACAATTTTCATGGCAGAGCCTTTCACGTCGGTGTCTACAATTTTCGCCGTGCTGAGTCACGCGGATGTTAAAGCTATCGAAACGCTATAGAAAAGCTATCGAAAAAATACGCGGGGCACACGAACGCGAGGAAATGGAGAAAACTCGCGCCCGCGCGCCCCGCGCGATAGGAACACTGGCAGCTTAAAGCCGGTAGCGTGCGGCACGCTAGCGTCAACGCAAACTAGTGTTGCCGCAAGCTACCCGCCTTTTAGTTAGCGGACCAGTGCTGGCTTCTTATTATCGAACTTCCAGCCGGGGATGAGGTACTGCATGCCGATGGCGTCGTTGCGCGCGCCGCCGCCTTCCACCTTCTCCTTGTAGAGTTCGTGCGCCGCGAGGATCTGGTCCATATCCGGCTCGATGCCCAGGCCCGGGCGCTGCGGAATCGTGAGCTTGCCGTCCACGATCTTGAGCGGTTCCTTGGTGAGGCGCTCCACGCCTTCCTGCCAGATCCAGTGGGTGTCCAGGGCGTTGTATTCGCCCGGGGCCGCCGCGCCGCAGTGGGCGATCTGGGCCAGGGAGATATCGAAGTGGTTATTGGAGTGGCAGCCCCAGGTCATGCCCATATCGTGGCAGAGCTGGGCCACGCGCACCGAGCCGCGCATCGTCCAGAAGTGCGGGTCGGCCAGCGGGATGTCCACGGATTGCAAGGTCAGCGAGTGGGTCATCTGGCGCCAATCGGTATTGACCATATTGGTGGCTGTGGGCAGGCCGGTGGCCTTGCGGAACTCGTTGAGGATTTCACGGCCGGAGAAGCCGTTTTCCGCGCCGCAGGGATCCTCGGCGTAGGTGAGGATGCCGACCTTGTCCTTGCACAATTCGATGGCTTCCTTGAGGGACCATGCGCCGTTGGGGTCGAGGGTGATGCGGGCCTCGGGGAAGCGTTCCTTGAGGGCCACAATCGCCTTCATTTCTTCGGCACCTTCGAGCACGCCGCCCTTGAGCTTGAAGTCCTGGAATCCGTAGAGATCGTGGGTGGCTTCCGCGAATTTCACGATCGCTTCGGGGGTGAGGGCTTCTTCGTGGCGGATGCGGTACCATTCCACATCCGAATCCTTTTCGCGCAGGTAGGGCAGGTCCGTCTTATCCGGATCGCCCACGTAGAAGAGGTAGCCGAGCGCGCGCACCTGATCGCGCTGCTGGCCTTCGCCCAGGAGCGCGGCCACCGGCACGTTGAGGAACTGGCCGAAGAGGTCCAGGGTGGCCGCTTCCAGCGCGGTCACGGCGTGGACGGTGGTGCGCAGGTCGAAGGTCTGGAGGCCACGCCCGCCGGCATCGCGGTCCGCGAAGCGTTCACCCACCTCACGCAGGAAATTGTTGTAATCGGCCAGGGAGCGCCCCAGCACGATATCCTTGGCGTCCTCGATGGTGCGAGTGATCTTCTCGCCACCGGGAACTTCACCGATACCAACGTTTCCGCTGGAATCTTCCATGACCACCACGTTGCGGGTGAAGTAGGGGCCGTGCGCGCCGGAGAGGTTGAGTTCCATGCAGTCATGGCCGGCAACCGGGTAAACATCAATCTTCTTAATTGTGGGAACTGACATCGTTGTCTTTCTTCTTTGGGCGCTGCGCGGATGCTGTGTGCCGCGCAGCGCGGTTGGTCGGAGTAGCAGAGTATGTGCGGTTATGTGTAGGTGCGGTGTTCTGGTGGGGTGCGGCTGCGCTACGCGCGGTTTTACGACGACGCCGCTAGCTGGCCGCCGGCCGGCCGGTCAGGAGAACTTCCTTTCCGGCCGGTCCGGCCGCGCTCGGTTCCAGCCAGGCGCGGCTCGGAGTCACACGGCCGCGGCCAGCTGGTCAGTTACGGCCAGCGGGTGCTTTACTCGGGCAGGCCCGGGTGCAGCTCGATATTCGCGAGCTTCTCGTAGAAGCGCACGAGGGAGGAGTGGTCCTCACCGGCATGGTCATCACCTTCGAGCACCGACATCATCTCGCGCACCTGTGCGGTGAGCGGAAGCGCGGAATTGACCCCGTGGCCGGTGTCCATAACGTTGTTGAGGTCCTTGATATGCAGGTTGATGCGGAAGCCCGGCTTGAAATTGCGGGCCAGCATCATGGGAACCTTGGCGTCCATCACCGTGGAACCGGCCAGTCCGCCGCGGATAGCGCGGTACACGGCTTCCGGATCCACCCCGGCCTTCTGGGCCATGGTGAACGCTTCGGCGCAGGCGGCAATATTGATCGCCACGATGGCCTGGTTGGCCAGCTTAGCAATATTGCCGGCGCCGATGGGCCCCACGTAGGTAACGTCCCCGGCCATCACGCCGAGCACGTCCTTGACCTCGTTGAAGAGCTCTTCTTCGCCGCCGACCATCACGGACATGGTGCCGTCAATGGCCTTCGGCTCACCGCCGGAAACCGGGGCGTCCAGCATCCGCACGCCGGCCTTTTCCAGGCCCGCGGCCACCTCGCGCGAGGCGAGGGGTGCGATGGAGGACATATCAACGTAGATGAGCCCTTCGCGAGCACCTTCGATAATGCCACCTTCGCCCAGGGCCACCGCCTTGACGTGGGGGGAATTCGGAAGCATCGTGATGACCAGGTCGGCCTTCTCCGCCGCTTCCTTACCGTTCGCAACGGCGGTCGCTCCGGCTTCCACCACGTCGGCAACAGCTTCGGCATTGTGGTCGTTCACGTAGAGTTCGTGCCCGGCCTTGAGGAGGTTCTTCGCCATGGGCTTGCCCATAATGCCAAGACCGATAAATCCGATCTTCATGGAGTTTTTCCTTCCTTTTTGTATGATCGTCAGGTTGGTGTTTCCAACGGGCGGAGCGTTTCACGTGGGGTGGGGCGCTCCGTTTCTTTGCGCACCGTTTCCTCGCGGGGGTAGGGCGCGGCCGTAGCTGCGCCGTCGTACCCCTTCCCGGAGAAGTATTAGGCCGGAACCACCAGGCTCAGCAGCAGGCAGGCACCCAGGCCGAGCACGGAGAGCAGCGAGGTGTAGGTGGTGCGGACCTTAATGGTTTCCGCCACCGAGAGCCCGAGGAATTCCTTGAACATCCAGAACCCGGGGTCGTTCACGTGCGAGGCCATAATGGAACCGCACGCGGTTGCCAGGGTCATGATTTCGGGGCTCACCCCGCCACCGGCGATCATCGGCACCGCGATACCGGCCGCGGCCACCACGGCCACCGAGGCCGAACCGAGGGCCACGCGCATGAGCGCGGCGATAAGCCAGGCGATGATAATCGGGGAGAGGCTGAGGTTCTCGGTAATGGAGAGAATGTAATCGGAAATGCCACCGTTCTTGAGCACGGCCGCGAAGGCGCCGCCACCACCGATGATGAAGACAATCATCGCGATGGACTTCACCGAAGCCGCGCAGGAAGCCATGATCTTATCCATGGGCACCTTGCGGACCAGGCCGAAGTAGGCCACGGCCACGAGGAGGGAGAGCATGAGGGCGAACCAATCGTGCCCGATGAAGGCCATTACCTTGGTGACCGCGTGCTCGTGCCCCAGGGTCACCTCGAGGATGGCGTGCCCGCCGATGAGGATAACCGGGAGGGCGGTGATGCACAGCGAGGCCCAGAAGCCCGGCATTTCTTCGTCGGTCCATTCCTTTTCATTGACCAGGCCGGCCGGCGGGCGGGCGGTCACAGACTTGACGAAGGGCAGGCGCGGCCACATGATCGCGACCACGGCACCCAGCGGAATGGCGAAGAGGAGGCCGTACAGCATGGTCAGGCCGATGGAGGCATCGTACATATTCGCCACGGCCGAGGGGCCCGGGTGGGGCGGGAGGAAGGAGTGCATCGTGGACAGCGCGATTGCCATGGGCATCGCCAGCCACATAACCGGGATCTTGTAGGCCCGGCACACGGCGAAGACGATGGGGATGATGATGACGAAGGCGGTCTCGTAGAAGAGAACGACGCCGACGAGGAAGGACACGATCACAATCGCGAGCTGGGAGTGCTTGATCCCGAACTTGTTAATCATGGTGGTGGCGAGGCGGTTCGCCGCGCCCATATCCGCCATGAAAACGCCGAGCATGGCGCCGAAGCCGAGGAGCAGCACGAGTTTACCGGTCTGCCCGCCCACACCCGATTGGATGACGTCAAGGAGTCCCTTGACTTTCTCACCCTTGTCGTCAACGGTGGCCAGGAGAGGCATACCCTGCGCCATGCCCACCACGACCGAGACGATGACGAGGGCAATAAAGCCATTCATCTTCAGCACGATCATGAGGAACAGGAGCAGCGCAATGCCAAGTGCGAGGATTACTAGTGGCATGGTTTTTCCTTAGTTTCCAATCTCATCACTGAGATAGCCGGATACGGCTAGATATTGGTGACCGCTTCGACGGCCTTTTCGAGCGCCGGGCGGAATTCGGGGGCAAGTTCACGGGCCGGTGCGAAGCAGTAACCCGCTTCCACACCCGCCATACGCAGGCCTTCCTTGAGAACCACCGGGAAGGTGGCCACGTCTACGAGGTTGCGCAGCGGCGAGAGCGCATTTTGCAATTCGAGGGCGCGTTCGCGGTTGCCGGCGCGGTATTCGTTGTAAATGCTGGAGACGAGCTTGGGCGCAATATTCGCGGTGGAGGCGATGGCGCCGGCGGCCCCCAGGCACAGGGCCGGGTAGATGAGGGTATCGCGGCCCATAATGACGTCGAAGTCATCGGGGAGCTCGCGGATGTAATCCCCGGTGAGCGTCATATCGCCGGCGGAATCCTTGATGCCGATGATATTGGGGACGTTCACGAGTTCGCGCATGGTGCTGAGCGCTACCGGAACCTTGGTGCGGCCCGGGTTGGAGTACACCAGGATGGGCAGATCGGTTTCTGCCGCGATGTTCTTGTAGTGTTCGACCAGTTCAGACTGGGTGGGGGTCATGAAGTAGGGGGTGAGGACCGAAAGGGCGGAAACTCCACCAACTTCCTGGACCATATGGGCGGTTTTAATGCAATCGCGCGTGGTAATTTCCGAGGCGCCGGCGTAGACCGGTACCCGGCCATTGGCCTGTTCCACGGCGATTTCAACAACGCGGCGCTTCTGGTCATTATCAAGACCGTAGATTTCACCGGAGCTGCCGAGCACGAAAATACCGTGCACGCCGTTGGTGATCGTGTAGTCGATGACGTCGCGCAGACCCTGCTCCAGCAAGTTTCCTTCGCGATCTAGAGGTGTGACGAGAGCGGGAATCACGCCTTCTGCATGGAACTCCATAGTTCTCCTTGGTTGCGGCTTCAGTTTCGACTTCGCCAGCGAAACCGAAACTTTGTGGACAGTCAGCTACGTATGTAGACACTAGTATTAAAACGCGGTTTTGAAACTACAGGGTGGGACTAACGTCTGAGCTATGTAGGGCAACACAGATGTTCCGCGGCACAGTTCCGGGGAACTTGTTGCGGTGTCCTTTACTATGGAACCTAGAGAAATGAAAGAAATTATCGTGGTACCGTGGCACCCCTGAGGTACCCCACAGCGCGCGGCTTTCCGCCAGGCGCCGTGGTACCACGGCTTACGAAGGTGTTGGATCCGTTTGAGAGCTACAAGCACAACCGGCGGCGGTGTTCGCCCCGTCAAATCTGCCTCGCGCACCGTTGACCTGCTCGAATTCCTCGGCAGGCGCATTGCCGACCCCCCGCGCTTGGCAGAGATTTGCGCGGAGTTAGATGCGCCACGTTCCTCCACCTACGCGCTGCTGCGCACCCTCATCGACGCCGAATGGGTGCAGGCCACCTCCACGGATCGCTACATGCTGGGCATCCGCGCCCTGACCGTAGGCACCGCCTATATCGACGCCGATCCGTACGTGCGAATCGTGCGCCCGATCCTTGTGGATCTGGCAAAAGAGCACGGGGAAACTTTCCATATGGGCCGTTTCGATAACGCGGAAATCGTGTATCTCCTCACCCAGCAATCCGACCGTTCCACTCGCACTTATTCGCGTGTGGGGCGCCGCCTGCCCGCGGCGGCCACCGGGCTGGGCAAGGCCGTGCTGGCTCACCGCCCCGCAGATATCCCGGAGGAACTGGTGGCGCTGACGGAGCGAACTATCACCTCAGAAGCGCAGCTGCGCAAGGCCCTCACGGAGACCGCCACGCGCGGTTACGCTATCGATAATGAGGAAAATACCCTCGGCCTGCATTGCGTGGCATTTTCTCTCCCCTACGAAAGCCCGGTGCGCGACGCCATTTCCTGTTCTATCCCCAGCGCGCGCTGGAGCGCGGAGCGTGAAGCGGAGATCGCGGCAGCCATGCGCACCGCGGTTAATCGCATCCTCGATTCCGCGCCGATTGCGTAGCACGGAGAAGAATGGGATGGGTGGTTCACGTTTCGAGAGCTTCGAGTGCGACGGCGCGGTCATGACGCACCGCGACGCGTAACTGAATCTTCTCCCATTCCCGGATCCCTCGATATAGTGCATCGCGTGCTTGCGGTGCACATGCCGCTCCGAACTCATCGATCACGAAAAGAAGAACCTCTTCAAGGCAGGGCCGGAACCTGCGCCCACCCACCGGGAAATGAACATTGGCAATACGAGGAGTGCGGGCCGCGTTCTTGATGCGCCGGCGTGCCCGGCGGGAATGATGACCGCTCAGGAGCAAAGCGTGCATCCATTCATCGCCGTGCGAATGTATCTGGATATGCGCGCAGGGAATAGTTGAGCGTGGTGAGCGAATGTAATCCCAGCGTACTAGAGGCTCTTTTCCTTCGTGTCCGCGGATCACTGAAAATGTTGATTGATCGACCGTGAGAAAACCACTCTCCGGATCGAGAAAAACTCGATAGTCAAATAGCACAAGCAGGTTGTGCGGAAAAGCTATGCGGCCACTGATTCGCTTTCCAGGTGCTTCACTCAGCACCACCGACTCGATACTTACTGAAGAATTTTCATCTAGAAAACTGCTTATCTTTCCGAGGTGGTCAGCAAATCTTTCGGCCTGGAACTCTAGGCTTCCACCTGGATGATCACGGTTCTCGACCATAGCGAGCCAACTTCTCGAAGTAATCTAATCCGTCCAATTCGAAATAGAGCTTCGCTTCTTTTTCGCCGAGCAGGTAGTTATCAGCGCGTAGGTCGAATTCTTCCCGGGTCATCCTGACTTCGCGCAGAATCTCCTCTTTCCGCGCCAGAATTTCTTCCAGCGAGGTGTAGGTTCGCCCGATAATGACTGTCATAGTGGTCACCTCCGTCCTTCTCCGCCATTCTCGCATGGCGTGGAAGCGTAAAAAAGACCTAGGTAACGCCTTGTGGACAAGGATGACGTTTGCGGATTCTGTGGATAACTTCGATACCGCTGCCACTACCTATCCCGGGCAATCTCGCTGTTCTCATCCGCCAGTTTCGAAAACCTGACTAACTTGAACCAACTCAGACCTACCGACGACGCCGCCACCCGGTTCGATCCCCAATTATCCGCAAAGATGCGCCATCTGGGGACTTATGTCACATTTGCCACGGTCTACATCTGTAGATACTTGTATTGCCGGTAGGTAGGCTGACGCCGTGTGTGCACCGCCGCACGGGTGCCTTTCCGGCATATCTCAGGCAGACCCCAAGGCAAAGGAGCATATTGTGAGCCGGGATACCATCGCACACGTGAAGCTTTCCCACGTTATTTTGCCACTGAACAACCCGATTTCTGACGCAAAGGTGTTCACCGGGCGGCAAAAGCCCATGACAGAGGTGAATTTCCTCTTCTGCGAAATCGAAACAACCGACGGCCATTCGGGCCTTGGTTTCTCCTATTCGAAGCGTGCGGGTGGGCCAGCCCAATTCGCCCACGCTTCCGAAGTGGCCGATAACCTTATCGGGGAAGATCCCAATGATATTGACCGGCTGCGGGTGAAACTGCTGTGGGCCGGTGCTTCGGTGGGGCGCAGCGGGGTGGCGGTGCAGGCCATCGCCGCCATTGATGTGGCCCTGTGGGATTTGAAGGCGAAGCGGGCCGGGCTGCCGCTCTCCAAGCTTATTGGTGCCCACCGCGACTCCATCCGCACGTACAACACTTCCGGCGGCTTCCTTTCCTCGCCGCTGGAGGAAGTGATCGAAAATGCGCTGGCCTCGAAGGAGCGGGGCATTGGCGGTATCAAGATCAAGGTGGGGCACCCGGATCACCAGGTGGATTACACCCGCGTTAAGGCGGTGCGCGAGGCCCTGGGCGATGATTTCCCGCTTATGGTTGATGCGAATCAGCAGTGGGATCGCCCCACCGCGAACCGCATGTGCGAATGGCTGGAAGAATTCAATCTGGTGTGGATTGAGGAACCGCTGGATGCCTACGATTACGAAGGGCACGCGGAGCTTGCGCGGCGTTTCATTACTCCGATTGCTACCGGTGAGATGCTCGCTTCGGTGGCCGAACACGTCAAGCTCATCGAGAACCATTCCTGCGATTTCATCCAGCCGGACGCCCCGCGCGTGGGTGGCGTATCGGAATTCCTCAAGCTGACGAAGCTGGCCGAGCATGCCGGGCTGCAACTCGCCCCGCATTTCGCCATGGAGATCCACTCCCACCTGGCGGCCACCTACTCCTTGGAGCCGTGGGTGGAGCACTTCACCTGGCTGGATCCGCTCTTCAATGAGCATATGGAAATCAAGGACGGCCGCATGATCGTTTCTGACCGGCCCGGCCTGGGCGTGACACTTTCCGACCAGCTGCGCGCCTGGACGGTTAATACCTTCGAAGTAGGCCAGCGGCCCTAACGGGAACTTGCCCTCATAATTGATCGGCAACAATGGCCATGCCGATATGGGCAATGGTGATCTATGAGCCGAAAACTGGGGCGTGATTGACGGCCATACGCTGACAATCACGCCCCAGGGGGTACTAATTTTCGCGTCCTATAGCGAGGTTTTCTCTCCGATATTTATAGCCGACCATGTAGCCCACCACAAGGATAACCACGGCAAATTGCGTCCATGACGAATTCTGTATTACCAGCAGCGCTATTGCACTTGCCATATAGAATCCCGCGTGGAGGATTTCCGTGAGACCTTCCCGCCGCCGCCAAGAAAAACTCCACAATGCTAAGAGAACCAGCAGGACGGTCTCGAGAACAACCGGGATATCAGTCCATTCGCCCTGCTTGAGATTGGCAGCGAGAAAGATGAGGATTCCACCCCACATCCCTTCTGGGAATGTGCGCCACCACATGACTCGCCTCCTTATCTCACGGCGCCTCAATTTTCACTTCACTCAGAGTTACATCATCATCGACGCAACTGGTCGAAATTGTTGCCGAGAAGCGTATCTCACATTAGATACATTATTAACATACACTTCAGTCCAATATTTACGCAACAATTCAATTTGCGGGTGGGTGAAGATGGTGCTGAATATTTCCCGGGCCGCGGCGCGGGCAAGGAACACGGTGGCCGGTTGGCCCCGGGGTGGGCGGATTTTCCGCCCACCCCGGGCGTCGTCGTATTTAATGCGTGGTATTTAATACGCGGTATTTCATGCGTGCGTATTTATGCGTGCACCTCGCGTAGCAGCGCCGCGATTTTCTCCGAATCCTCCACGCTCAACGGCACCTGCGGGGCACGCATCAACGGCGAGCACTCCACCCCACACAAACGC
>NZ_JARBHJ010000024.1 GCF_028864145.1 Actinotignum schaalii
CGCGAGGCGGGTGATAACAACGATAATATATAGTGTTAATCATCTCGTAATCAAAAACAACAGTCCGGGCGGCCGCGGCCCCGCGCCGGGAAACGGCCGCCCCCCCCCGCGCTGCTTTATATCTGCCTTATATTCGCGGATGCTGCGAATCAGCTACTCCGCGGCCCAGCTATTCTCCGGCCAGCAGCTCCTTGACCCGCGGGATGACTTCGGTGCCGAAAAGCTCGATGGAGGAAAGATTCTGTTCGTGAGGCTGCGAGCCATAAGAAACCTTGAGGTCGTAGCGGGTGGCACCCAGCTCGCGCATGCCGGTGGCGATTTTGCGGGCCACAGTTTCCGGTGAACCCACCGCCAGCGCCCCGTTCTTCACCTCGTAGAGGTACGCCTCCCGCGAAGGCGGGCGCCAACCGCGTTCCCGCCCGATGCGGGAATTCGTTTCCACGTAGTAGTCGAAGAAGTCAGCCACGGCTTCCTCATCGGTGCGAGCAACATACCCGTAGGAGTGGTAGCCGACCTCAGCTGCGACGTCGTTCCCGAACTGCTCCCAGGCGCGCCGGTACAGATCCGTGAACGGAACAAAACGTGCGGTGGGGCTACCAATAATGGCGAGCATGAGCGGCAGCTTGTAATGGGCGGCGCGCACCACCGATTCCGGGCTGCCGCCCACGGCCACCCAGGTGGGTAGGGGGCCGTGTTCGAGCGGCGGGTAGAGGGTCACGGCATTCAGTGCTTGGGTGTGGGGCCCACCCTTCCAGCTGACGGGCTGGCCGTTGCGGGCGAGGAGTTCGGTGAGTAGGGAGAGTTTTTCGTTGAAGAGATCCTCGTAATCGGCCAGGTTGTAGCCGTACAGCGGGAAGGATTCGGTGAAGGAGCCGCGGCCCACCATCAGTTCGGCGCGACCGTTGGAGAGTGCGTTCACGGTGGCGAAACGTTCGACCACCCGAACCGGGTCGTCAGAGCTGAGGACGGTGACGGCGGAGGAGAGACGGATGCGCTGGGTGCGCGCGGCAATCGCGGCCAGCACTACATCGGGGGCGGGGATTGCGTAATCGTCGCGATGATGTTCACCGATATTGAAAATGTCGACGCCGACCTCTTCGGCGCGCACCGCTTCGGCCACCACATTGCGGACCACCTGGGCGTGGCTGAGCTTGGTACCGGAGGCATCGGCGGTGACGTCGCCAAAAGTATCGATTCCGAAGGTGTAGGTCATATCAGGTCCTTTCGAGGGCCGGGTGAGATCCGACGGGCCGGGCCACACTTCCAGTCTGAGCTTAGCCACAGAACGAGCCAGCGCCACGCCTGATTGAATGCTACACTACTTGGCCGAAAAGTGCTCCGATGCCGAAGGTCAGGGCGAGGCCGAGGGTACCGCCCGCGGCGGTGCGGAGGGTGGGGCGCAGCGGCGGGACTTGACCGATCCACGCGGCGATCCAGCCGGTGAGCGCAAGCGCGGCGACGGTGACCACGAAGCAGATTGGGGCGATGGCACCGAGCGGGGCGAGCAGGCTGGCGGCGAAGGGAACTGCACCGCCAGCGAGGAAAGAGAAGAAGGACGAGAAGGCCGCTCCGAAGGGAGAGACAATGTCACGTTCCGTGGCGGGTCCGCCCGCCCGGCGCCGCAGCGCGTCCAGTTCCGCATCGCGCTGGGAGGAGACAGAAATGTATTCACCGAGCGCCATAGATACCGCTCCGCCAATGAGGGCGGCGAGCCCGGCGAGCAGAATCGCGGTGCTTGAGGCCCGCGCACCACCCATGGCTATCACTACCGCAGCCACGGAAACAATGCCATCGTTCGCGCCGAGCACTCCGGCCCGCAACCGGTTCATCGCTTCGATACCCAACACGCCTGGGATACCCGCCATGGTATCGGACATATCTAAGCGACCCATGTCCCCATGCTTGAATTCGCATGCTTCAATTGCGCATTTCTCCACAACTAGAACCTCCATTAGTGGTACTTCTAGGCTTATTCTTATGCGGAAATCGTGGAAAAGATAGGAAGGTCAGGCTACACTCACTTGGATATAATGTGTTTTATTTTTGGCGGCAGGGCCCACGATGAGGGTGTGGCACAGCCAGTGGCCCTGGGAATACTTCACCGCTCGCTTTCCGTTCTTTCTTTATGAACACCACTGGGGATAAAGATCTGATAGGCCTGCTGGGGGCGGGTAAGCTTGGCACTGCTATAGGACGCTTGGCTGCGGAGGCGGGTTTTCCACTGGCGGTAAGCGTGCGTCCGGGTAATCCGCTCTACGATCTCACTTTGCCGACCTTGCTGCCGACCGCTCGCCTGGTTTCTTTCGAGGAGCTGACCCGCACGGCGGATATTTTGATTTTGGCGCTCCCGCGGCCTGCACTTGCTTCGATTGATTTGACCGGGGTTCGTGGCGTTGTTGTTGATGCCACGAATGCCTGGGAGGCGACCGACGGGGCTGCTGCCGGCGGCGCCTCGGATAGTGGAGCATCGGACAGTGGCACACCTGACCATGCCGCTGCGAATTCCGGCACCACGCCTGCCCGGCACACTACCGCCGCGCTGCAAGCGCGTTATCCGGAGCTGGCTATCGTCAAGAGTCTTAATCATGCGGGGTATACGGAGTTGGCCGCGGAGGCTCGCCCGCACGGAGCTCCGGCGCGCCGTACGGTGGCTGTGGCCGGGGATGACGCTGCCGCACGTTCCCGAGTGGCTGCTTTTATTGATGCGATTGGTTTTGATCCGGTGGAGCTGGCTGCTGAGCATGCGCCGCTGCTGGAGCCGGGTGGGGTGGCTTTCGGGCAGCGCTTGGAGCTATCCGATTGGCCGGTGGATATCTTGGCGGACCGGAGCTAAGCGCTGCTAGGGGCGCATTCCTACGTTGATGAGGGGTGGGGTGCCGGAGGTGGCGCCGTCGTACACAAGGTAGTAGGTATAGTCCGCTAGACCGTTCTCAACTGCCGGGTTGTCCACGGAAAAGACGCAGAGAATATCGGTGGGGCGCGGTTTGATATCGCCTTCGCCGGGCACCTTTGCGTCAAAGCGATCAGTTTCTCTCACGTACCCGCCGGTATCTTTCACATGCCCGCCGCTGACTGTGGTGCTCAGGGGTTCGCGAGCGTTGCATCCGCGGAAAACGGGGTGTGCAGCGGCGGTGGTGCGCTGTTCTTCATCCGTGAGGCGTGGATCGCCGGTGAGTTCGGGGAGTAGATCTTCCCATTCCGAGCCTGCCGCGGCAAGGGTTTGACGGTCAGCCTGCGCGCGTTCTTCGGTGGGTGCGGTGACGGAATGCCCGTCCTCAAACTGGAAGGACACCTCGCCCGTTTGCACGAACTGACTGCCGTTCCACACGAAGTTCACGGTGGTGGTATGCGGCGGATACGCGCGTTCCATGGCTCGCGTCACTCCACCGACGGGCGTATAGGACGTGTACGTAATCCGCGCCTGGCCGGCCTTGAATTCCATGGAGTGCACGCTGAAGGACCACAGGCCGTCATAGTCTTGGGCGATGTGGGTGCCCCGGACGCTGTTTTTCACACCCCACTGATGGTTGCCAATGGCGGAAACGAGCCTGAGGTTGGCATCGTAAATCCCGATGGCGCCGATGGCCGGGTCCCCCACCCCGCAGGACATCGCGACCGCGCGATATTCCACGCCGCCGAGCACCAGCGGCTCGGTGAGGTGAATGGTTCCCGGCTGCATCCCTGTTTGCCGGTCTGGAAGGATTTTCCCGTGCGCCACGGTTACGGGCGCGGGCGGGTTACGTTTGCTGTAACACACATCCGGAAGAATATAGGTTCCGTTGCGCATTTCTTTATCCGTGGGGCCGGGCACCGGCGCGGGGCTAGATTCCGCCGCGGTAATGGGCGACGACGACGCACCTGCCGCTCCGCCCGCCTCAGCCGATGCCGTTGCGGTAGCCGAGGGGCCAGCCGCCGGAGTTGAGGAGGTTCTCCCATTGAACCACCACCAGAGCCCGCCTGCCACGCCAAGTGTAAGCACCAACAGTGCCGCTATCAGGGACGTGCGGGTGGCGCGGCTGCGGGGTTCTTGCCGAGTTGGGGCTCCGTTGTCGCTCATGCCATCAGTTTACCGGGAGGCTACGACACGCTTTTAGGTGAAATGGTTGCCTACACATGGGCCGCCGCAGACTGCTTAATTACAAAGGTTCAGGAGCAGGGGCGGTTGTGCCGCGGACGATGAGCTCGGTGGTGAGCTGAAGAGCACCGCCCGTATCGATACCCTTGCGAGCATCGGAAAGAGTGCGGATGGACAGGGCACCTAGCTGGCGAATGGGTTGACGCACCGTGGTAAGCTGCGGCGATGAGGACCAGGCCATGAGAGTGTCATCAAAGCCAATAACTGACAGATCCCGCGGAACCCGCAAACCGGTTGCTCGTGCAGCCTCGATTACTCCTAGTGCAGACTGATCAGAGGCCGCAAAAACTGCGGTGGGCCACTGTGAGCGAGGCAGGGTAAACAATTGCCGCCCAGCCGTAAATCCTGACTCAAACGTGAACCCTCCTTCAACAATAAGCTTGTCATCCACTACCACATCGGCAATTTGATACGCGGAGAGATATCCCTGCATCCGGTCTTGCGAAGGGACAGATCGAGGCGGGCCAGAAACGAAAGCAATACGGCGATGGCCGAGGGAGAAAAGATAACCCGTCGCATCCTTGCCGCCACGCCAATTAGTGGCACCAAGTTCACGCACTCCTTTTGGGGGAACCTGTGGCGAATCAACGGAGACAATGGGGATATTGAGAGCTTCAGCCAGTGATACAAGATCTTCGGAAATCGGTGCAGTTACCAGAACGATGCCTACGTATCCGCGTGATGCGATGAGCCTAAGCCAATCCTCCGACAGTGGTTCTATCGCGCGGGGTGTGGAAGGGGAGCCGTCTGGAGTCTCATCTAATTGCCACACGGTTAAGCCGAAACCCATGTGCTGGCTTTCCACGGCAGCACCGGAAATCACTTCCATGGTGTAAGGAGATTTGAGCGAATCTGACACCAATGCAATATGTGGAAACGTGGAAGGCCCTCCCTGAGTGGAGCGCAAGTATCCCAATTCCTCCGCGGCCGTTCGCACCGCAAGCCGTGTAGCGACAGAAACATCGGGCCGATCATTCAAAGCCTTGGACACTGTTGCGCGTGACAGCCCTGTTTTCGCGGCCACATCATGAAGTGTCACCCGAGCACTCTGCACATTACTTTTTGACACCACGCACCTCCTTCCGAAATAGTTTCGCACTAGTGAAGAGTAAAAAGCAAAGATCTGATCCACTCACTTGAATGATTCTTCGGCATTTTCTACACCCCACCCCACATTTAATGTGAGCCACGTCTCTTGCATTGGACTTTGTTTTCGGTAGAAACTAAATATGTTGATGGTGGATTCGCGAAACAGTTTCGACCAACGAGGGTTGAAAGCAATCCCCGGAACAGGAGTTTCAACGATGAAACGTACTCTTCTCCGTGCAGGGGTCGCCGCTCTGGCAGCCCTTGGACTTGGATTAGGCGCTTGTGGCGGTGCCAAACCTTCCGGAGGTGCTGAAGGCGCGAGCGCCTGGGCACTCACCGGCGGAGCTCAAGAAGTAGTCCGCGCAGCGTTTGATAAGTGGAATTCCGATAATCCTGACCGTCAGATCGCCGTGGAATACATGGGTAATGACGCGTACAAGGAGAAAATTCGCACAGCGGTCAATACTCCCCAGTCCCCCACTTTGGTGTGGAGCTGGGGTGGCGGAACGCTGCGTGATTACGTCAATAACGGCATGGTTGTTGACCTAACGGATTCCACCACCGAACTTCAAAACAAGCTTTTCCCCGCAATCCTCGAAACTGGAAAGGTTGACGGTAAGGTCTACGCGCTCCCCGTCAACCAAGCGCAGGGCGTGTACTTCTACCTCAATAAGGAAGTTCTTGACGCTCACGGGCTTTCTGTTCCCCAAACTTGGGATGACCTTCTCACCGCGGTGAAAACTCTCAAGGCTGCCGGTGTCACCCCAATTGCCTTAGCGGGCCAATCGCAATGGCCGTACCTCATGTGGATCCAGTACCTTACTGATCGCATCGGTGGTCCAGAGGTCTTCCAGCGAGTTCTCGATGGTGAACCGGGAGCATGGTCGGATCCCGCAATTCTCAAGGCTCTCGAAATGATCCAGGAGCTCGTTGAGCTCGGCGCATTCGGTGATGCTTACGGCTCCGTGACAGCGGATGCGGGTGGAGATATCGCCATGGTTCATACCGGTAAGGCCGCCATGGTTTTGCAGGGAGCGTGGGTTTGGACCTCCTTCCACGAAGACAACCCGACATTTGCCTCATCCGGCAACCTTCTTTATTCCACCTTCCCGACTATCGCTGGTGGAAAGGGGAATCCGAAGAACCTTGTGGGTAATCCCGCAAACTACTGGTCAGTTTCCGCCAAGGCTTCCGAGGATGCGCAGAAGACTGTGACCGACTACCTCAACACCATTAATCTCAATGATGCGTATGTTGATCACCTGCTCGAGATCGGTGCGGTTCCCGGAGTGAAGGGAATTGATGACAAGATCGCCAAGGCAAAGGATTCGGATTACCTATCCTTTATCTACAACTCGCTTGGAGACGCCGAGCACTTCCAGCTGTCCTGGGATCAAGCACTTCCCTCCGAGCAATCCCAAGCTCTTCTCACGAACCTCAGCCAGGTGTTCCTACTCCAGCTCACCCCGCAGCAGTTCGTTGACAACATGAATGCGACGCTATGAAAGCTGTAGCGCATCGCGCGAAGCGGACCAGCAGCTACGGGCCCTCGCTCTGGCTGCTGGTCCCCGCTCTCGCCTTCTTCGTATTTTTCGCTGTTGTACCGCTGATTGGTGTTTTCGTGCTGTCCTTTACTCAGTGGGATGGCCTGGGAACTCCGCAATTTGTCGGGCTCGATGAGTGGCGCCGTGTTTTGAGTGATCCCGTCACCATGCATTCTTTCAAGCTGACCATGCTACTCACGGTCCTCACCTGGCTTATTCAAACTCCCATTAGTTTGCTTCTGGGTGTCTTCATGGCCGGGAAACAGCGGTATCGTGCGGTTCTTGCCGCTATCTATTTCCTTCCGCTTTTGTTCTCATCGGCGGCGGTAGGTATTACCTTCAAAGCCTTGCTTGATCCCAATTTCGGTATTTCAACCTTGGGACTGCCCTTCCTCAAACAGGATTGGCTGGGAGACCCGAATCTCGCGTTCTTCACGGTGCTGTTCGTTATCTCGTGGTGCTTTATTCCGCTGCATTCCCTGCTATATCAGGGTGGTGCACGGCAGATTCCCATCCAGTTGTACGAAGCGGCAACGCTCGATGGAGCAGGACCGATACGTCAGTTCTTCACCATCACCCTCCCGCAGCTGAAGTACACGATTGTCACCTCGTCAACCCTTATGATCGTTGGTTCACTTACGTACTTCGACCTCATCTTCGTGATGACGAACGGCGGACCGGGTCACGCAACGCGTATTTTGCCACTTCATATGTATCTCACGGGATTCCGTTCCTACGAGATGGGTGCGGCCGCCGTTATCGGCGTCATCCTCGTGGTGTTGGGCTTGGCATTTTCCTTGGCACTGAACAAGCTCAGCGGCGCGGAAAACATGGAATCTCAGATGGAGGGAGTCTAAATTATGCGCGCGACCAAGAAAATGTCGACGCGGCACCGGCCCCGCATCGTTTCCGGATTCTTTGGCTGGCTCTGGCTATTCGTCACGATCATCCCTATTTACTACATCATCGTGACCTCGTTGCGCCCGCGCGAGGATTACTACAAGGAAGGCGCCTTCGCGATCCCCGGCGATCCATCCCTGCGCGCCTATAACGAAGTAATTCAGAACGATTTCGGGCTGTACCTCGGTAATTCGCTATTCGTCACGGTTATCACGGTAGCGGTCACCCTTACGATTTGCGTGATGGCGTCTTTCGTTATTATTCGACGGCGCACCCGTGGCATCACCCGAACCTTCCGTTTCTTCCTCCTCGGAATCGCAATTCCGATCCAGGCCATGATCGTTCCGGTGTACCTCATGATTGTCCAGCTTGGACTCTATGACACCCTGTGGGCGCTGATCTTCCCTTCGGTTGGTTTTGCCATTCCTATTACAATCCTCATTTTGACGAACTTCATGCGCGATATTCCGCGTGAACTCTTCGAATCTATGACGGTTGACGGCGCTACCAATATGCAGATCCTGCGCCGGCTAGTTTTACCGATGTCCGCTCCCGCGCTCATCACCGTAGGAATTTACGACGCACTCAACGTGTGGAACGGTTTCCTCTTCCCCTTGATCCTCACGCAATCGAGCGGTAAACGGGTTCTCCCCCTATCGTTGTGGACCTATCAAGGTGAATTCACGGCGGATGTTCCCGCCATCCTCGCCGCAGTTGTCCTCTCTGTTATCCCCCTTTTCGTCGCCTACGTGATCGGGCGCCGCCAGATGGTTGCCGGCCTTACCGCCGGCTTCGGAAAGTAGCACATCATGAAACCATGGAACGATAAAAGCCTCCCCACTTCCGAACGGGTGGATGCTCTTTTGAGCGAGATGACCCTGGAAGATAAAGCGGGGCAGCTCGGTAGTTATTGGGAACGCAAACAAGATGAGGATTCCCTTCTCAACTCGGGCCACCCCGATAATGACATCGAGACGGAAACCACGGCAACTGCGGCTACCGGGGATGTTGCCCCGATGGAGCATGAATTCGCTCAGAACCGTCTGAGCTGGGAAGAAACTGCTCGCTACGGGCTTGGCCACCTGTCTCGAATTTACGGTGCAGATCCCATTTCCGTTTCGGACGGTGCCGAGAAAATGGATCGGTTACAACGTGGAGTTATTTCCCGCTCGCGTTTCAATATCCCCGCGATCATTCATGAAGAATGCTTGACGGGTATTACCTGCCTGGGAGCCACCGTTTTCCCCGCGGCTATCGCGTGGGGAGCAACGTGGAATCCAGAACTCATTGAGAAAATGGCGAATGCTATCGGTCAGGATATGCACGCTATCGGAGTGCACCAAGGCCTGTCCCCTCTTCTCGATGTGGTGCGTGACTACCGTTGGGGACGCGTGGAAGAAACCTGCGGAGAAGACCCCTATCTCGTGGGCATGCTTGGTACCGCTTATGTGCGTGGGCTGGAATCCGCCGGAGTCCTCGCAACACTGAAGCATTTTGCCGGCTACCCTGCCGCCCGCGCGGGGCGCAACCACGCACCGGTATCCATCGGCCCGCGCGAATTTGAAGATATTATTCTTCCCTCCTTCGAGATGGCCGTTCGCGAGGGCAAGGTGTCCAGCGTTATGAACTCCTACTCGGATATTGACGGCGAACCGGCAGCCGCGTCACGACACCTCCTTACAGATGTTTTACGCCGGCGCTGGGGATTCACGGGAACCGTTGTTTCTGACTATTGGTCTGTTAAATTCCTCGAGACTATGCACCGTGTTGCGGAGGATTCTCCGCATGCTGCTGCACTTGCGGTGCGGGCCGGTTTGGATGTTGAGCTTCCGGAAACGGTAGCCTACAACGATCTTCCGGCAGCTGTTCGTGCCAGCATTCTCAGCGAAGCCGATCTCGATGAATCTGTTCGTCGCGTTGTGACCCAGAAAATTGAGTTGGGTCTACTTGACGAACCCTGGAGCCAGGATCACATTGATAAGCAACGTGATCTCGACTCCCCTCGCAATCGCGAAATTGCGCGAGATATGGCAGATGAATCCATTGTTCTCCTCAAAAACGATGGTATTTTGCCGCTCAAACCGTCCCAGAAGGCAGCGATTATCGGCCCAACGTGGGCGGAGGTGCGTTCCTTCCTCGGCTGCTATTCCTTCCCCAATCACGTGCTCTCGCGGTACGAGGATCAGGGAACCGGGCTTGATATTCGCTCCCTTGAGCAAACTTTGCCAACTATCTTCACTCAGGCTCCTGTTTTCGAGAAGGGGACCGGTTTCCTCGATGGGGATGACGACGCCTTCACCCGTGCGGTGGCGGTAGCCCGCGAGGCAGATATTGCGGTGGTGACACTGGGAGATATTGCGGGACTCTTCGGGGGAGGTACCTCGGGCGAGGGATGCGACGTCGTCGATTTGTCTCTGCCCGGGCGCCAAGGCGAGCTCCTCAATGCAATTCTCGACACCGGAACACCCACCGTCGTAGTGCTGGTGACGGGCCGCCCTTACGCACTGGGAGAATACGCTGATCGGTGCGCGGCGATTATCCAAGCTTTTATGCCGGGCGTGGAGGGCGCACAAGCGCTGACCGATGTTCTTTCCGGAAAGACGAACCCTTCAGGCCGACTTCCCATTGCTATTCCGCGCACCAAGGGAGGGCAACCCGGCACCTATCTGGCCCCTGCGCTCGGCTGGTTCTCTGACGGAATCTCCAATCTAGACCCCCGCCCGCTCTACCCCTTCGGTTTCGGACTCTCCTATACCTCGTTTGCCTTGAGTAATCCGCAGGTGTCCGCAACGGAAGTCCCGGTGGATGGCAACCTTACGTACACCGTCTCCGTGAGTAATACCGGTGAGCGGGCGGGTTCACATGTTGTGCAGCTCTATGCCACCGACCCCTACGCGGAAGTGGTACGCCCCCTCAAGCAACTTATTGGTTTCACGAAGGTCCATCTTGATGCGGGTGAAACTAAGCAGGTGACGTTCCGGATTCACGCGGATCGATTCTCCTTCACGGGCATTGATATGCAGCGCATCGTGGAGCCGGGAGCAATTCTCCTCTCTGCCGGAAGCTCTTCGGAGCAGCGGCTCAGCCCGATGCATATCACCCTGGTGGGCGACCGTCGGATTGTTCCGGAAGGCCGTGTGCTGACCACTCCGGTGGAGGTACATAGCTAAAAGCTGGCTTCTCCGCGTGGGAAGTCGTAACGGGGGCCTTCCGTTTGGGGAAATCCGGAGGCCCCCGTTTTATCACAGAGAGACCATTGCGAAAATGGTGGTCATAATTCCCCACCCCCTTACAAAGACGTAGAAAGGCCAACACCATGACAGAGAAACCACAGCAAACCCAGCAAGCCTCCGTCCTACTGACCGGCGGCAAAGACTTTTGGCATACCCATGAGAACGAGCATGGGCATTCGATTATGGTCTCGGATGGCCCGCACGGCCTGCGGGTCCAGCCCGGCGAGGGCGATCACCTCGGCTCGGGCGCCTCGCTGCCGGCCACGTGCTTCCCACCGGCCGTGGCGCTCGGTTCCACGTGGAACCCGGAAGCGGCGCGCGCCGTGGGAACCGCGATTGCGGAGGAGGCGCGGGCGCAGGGGGTCGGCGTCGTTCTAGGACCCGGAATTAATATCAAACGTGACCCGCGCTGCGGCCGTAACTTCGAGTATTTCAGCGAGGATCCTTTCCTCACCGCGTCTATGGCAACGGCCTACGTTACCGGTGTACAAAGCCGCGGCGTGGGGACTTCACTCAAGCATTTCGCTGCGAATAACCAGGAAACGGACCGGATGCGCCGCGATTCGCAGGTGGACGAACGCACCCTGCGGGAAATCTACCTGCGGGCTTTCGAAAAGGTGGTCAAGGAGGCCGCCCCGTGGACGATCATGTGCTCCTACAATTCCCTCAACGGCACGCTCGTCTCCGAAAACCGCTGGCTGCTCACCACGGTGCTGCGCGAAGAATGGGGCTATAACGGTGTGGTTGTGTCCGATTGGGGTGCGGTGCGCGACCGCCGCGCCGCGCTGCGAGCCGGGCTCGACCTGGAAATGCCCGCTCATCGCATCCACGAACAGGAAACCCTTGCCGCGCTGGAGGCCGGCGAGCTCGAGCCGAGCGCGGTAGAAACCGCTGCCGCGCGCGTGAGTGCCCTTATCGAAAAAGCACCGCGTGAGCGCGGGGAAGATTTCGATGCCGCGGCCCACCACGATCTGGCCCGCAAGGTTGCGGAACAATCTGTGGTTCTGCTTAAGAACGACGGCGCACTTCCCCTCCGCGCCGATGCCGCCATCGCCGTATTCGGTGAATTCGCGCAGCATCCGCGCTACCAGGGCGCCGGATCTAGCCTGGTCAACCCCACCCGGGTCACCACGGCCTGGGATGCCATCCAGACGCTCGCCCCGCAGGCAACGTACGCCCCGCTGGATGAGTCGCAACTGGAGCAGGCCCGCGGGGCTGACGTATGCCTCGCCTTCATCGGCCTGGGCGAAGCCGAAGAATCAGAAGGCTACGACCGTGGCACGATTAGGATCCCGGCCGCGCAGCTGCAGTTCCTGGATCGGCTGCTTGAGGTGAATCCGAATGTCGTCGTCGTACTGACGAACGGATCCGCGGTCACACTCCCCTTCGCGGATAAAGTTCCCGCCATTCTGGAAACCTGGGTACTAGGCCAGGCCGGCGGCGAAGCTATCGCCAATATTATTTTCGGGAAGGCGAATCCTTCCGGGAAGCTCACCGAAACGATTCCGCTGCGGCTGGAGGACTGCCCTTCCTACCCGCATTTCCCGGGCGACCGCTCCGGGGTGCGCTACGGTGAAGGACTCTTTGTGGGCTACCGCGGCTTCGATGCTCGGGTGCTGGATGTGGTGTTCCCCTTCGGGCACGGCCTGAGCTACACAACTTTCGAGTACAGCAATCTGGAAGTTGAGGCAGTTAGCGATGATATTCGGGTGAGCTTCACGGTGCGTAATACCGGGCAGGTGGCGGGGCGTGAAGTTGCCCAGGTGTATGTGTCGGTACCCAATTCCAAGGTGGTGCGAGTGCCGCGCGAACTCAAGGGTTTTGCCGGGGTGGAGCTCGAACCCGGGGAAGCCCGCGCGGTTTCCATCACGGTGAGCGCTGCCGATCTGGCCTACTGGTCCGTGGAACACGGCACGTTCCTGGTGGAAAAGGGCACGTACCGGATTTCGGTGGGAGCCTCCAGCCGCGATCTGCCGCTGGTTGCCGATGTGGAGCTGGCCGGCAACGAGCCGCAGGTTCACCTCACGCTCCTCTCCACCGTCAATGAAACCCTGGCGGTTCCCGGCGGGCGCGCCGTTATCGAAGAATTCGTGCGCGGGTCTTTTGATAGCGGTGATCTTGGTGTGGATATGCTCGCCCTCATGGGTGACGCCCCGCTCAGCGCCATCGCGGGATTCCGCGGCGCTGACCCGGCGGAACTCGAGGCCCGCCTCGCGGAGTTGAACGGCGGCGGTGACAACTGCGGTAACGACGGCGCCACAGCGCCTACCAGTAACTAAAAGCAAGCCCTCACCAGTGTGGGTTCTGGCTAACGGACGCTGGGCCGCGGCGAGGTGGGGATGTCCCGCTCACTCTGAGCACCCCGCTCGCCCTGGCTCAGCGTCCAGCTGAGGAGAAGCACCGTGATACCGGCGAAGGGCACCACGCACAGACCGGTACGCAGCCCGAAGGTATCGGCCACCATACCCACAATCGGCGGGGAAACCAGGAAACCGATGCGCATGAGCCAGGAAATGACCGTCAGGCCCGTGCCCGGTTTGAGTCCGGGAAGTTCGTCAGCTTGTTGAATAGCCGCCGGCACCAGCGTGGCCGAACCAAAACCGGCCACCGCGAAACCGGCAATGGTGCCCGGCACGCTCGGGAACAGCAGCGCCAGCCCCATCCCCACGGTAATGAGCGCCGCCCCGCCCTGGGCCACGGTGCGCCGCCCGAAGCGATCCACCAGCCCATCGCCCAACAGCCGCCCCACAAACTGCGAGCCAACCAAACCGACATACCCCGCCGCGGCTAAGCCTCCCACGGCACCGAGCTGCCCCACGTACAGAGTCGCCCAACTGGATCCAGCATCCTCAATAAGACCACCCATCGTGGCAATGAGCACAAGCGCACCCAGCATCGCCACGGTGCGGAACGTCAACGGTCCCGAAGTTTCGGCCGGCACGGGAGCCCCGGAAGGCGTGGCTTCTTGCGGAGCCGCATTAAGGTTCGACGACGCCGACCCATCCCCCGGCGCGCCTACCCCGTCACCAGCGTGGCCTGCGGTCGTACCGCTTGGCCCGGGGTCTGCGGCGTCGTTCCCCGGCAGGCAGAAGCGTCGGGCCACCAGCGCAACAACAGCCCACAGCGTCCCGGACAGCACCAGATGCGCGGGCACCGGCAAGCCAATCCAGATCGCGGCGGCGGACATGAGCCCACCACTCATCGCGCCCACGGACCAGGTCGCGTGGAAAGTATTAATAATCGAGCGCCCGTAATGGCGCTGCACCCGCAAGCCATGCGCATTTTGCCCCACGTCGGTGGCCGCATCGCAGGCGCCCCCGAGGAACATTCCGGCCGCGAAGAAGATTCCGGTGGGCCCCACACCCGCCACAATAAGACCGAGCGCGGTGAAAAGGGTACCGGCAACCGCCACCGGCGCGGATCCGAATTTACGAATGAGTGGTGCGGCGAAAATCCCCGCGATAATGCCGCCGGCGGGAAAGGCCGCGAGCGCAAGGCCGTACACGGCGTTATCGAGCTCATGGATCCGCTTAAGTTCAGGGAAACGCGGCACAATATTAGCGAAAATCGCACCGTTAGTGAAGAAGAGCGCGCTCACCGCCAGGCGGGCATGGCGCAATTGGGTGGCGCTATAGTGGCGTGAACTCGGCGGGCGGCGGCGCCGCGAAACATAGGACTGCTCAGTCACAACTATCCTTTGCGTGCGGATCTTTTGCGTGCGGTGTAACTCCTCCACCCTACCGAGAAAAGCGGGGCTGCGGGTTCGCCGCCGCATGCAAACTGCACGGCAGAAAAACCCGCGGCCCCGCTCTCACCAGATAGCCTAGATCTTCTCACCTCCGGTCGTTTCCTGGGCCGGCAGCGCCAGAGAAATCGCAAAGGCGATAACCGCGCAGACCAACCCAACAATCGCGGCCTGCGAGTACCCGGCGGTAATATCGCCGGCTACCGCATTGCGGGCCACGAAGGAGGCCATCACCCCGGTACCCACGCCCGCGCCCAGATTGAAAGCCGCGGAGGTCAGACCCGGGAGCACCCCCGGCCGGGTGGGCGAAGCGTAAAGCACGCCCATGGCGTTGAGGGTGGTATTGGACATCGCGGTATAGGTGGCACCCATGAGGAAGGCCAGAGTGAAGAGCACCCAGCGGTTCTCAAACCCGAAAACCACCACACCGGTGATCAGCACGATGCTGCCCAGCAGCCCGGCGCGCAAAATCGCGCGGTAGCCCAGCCGCGGGGCGTACTTGCCTACGAAGGGTGCCAGCAGCCAGCCCAGTAGCGAGAAGGGCGTGAGGTAGAGCAGCGCTGATTCCGTACCGCCCATCCCCAGACCGTTCTCCACATCCTGGGACACCGCCGGGATAAGGTACATGAGCACCGAGAAAGCGGAAGCCAGGGTGAAGAACGCGGTCCCGGTCACGCCCCAGGTTTGGCGTTTGACCAGTTCGGGAAGAGGAACTAGCGGATCCGAAACATTGCGCTCCACCAGCACGAAGGCTACCGCCAGCACCACCGCCGCGATAATTGCGGCAATGGTCCAGGTATTCCCCCAGCCCAGCGAACCGAAGCCGAAGGTGAGCGCCATATTCGCCGACCATAACGAGCCGGTGAGGGTCATCGCTCCGCCCCAGTCCATACGGCTGGCCGCCGGAACACGGGTTTCCGGCACCCAGGCCACCACGCAGATAAGGGCCAGCACTTCCAAAGCCAAGATCGTCCAGAAAATTCCCTTGTAGCCGGCATGATCCACAATCACTCCGCCCAGCAGGGTGTCGATCCCGGCTACCCCGGAATTAATCGCGGCAACCAAACCGATATAGAAACCGTATTTCTTCGGGTGCAGGATGGCACGCAGGGTGAGGTTACCCAGCGCGAAAGTCGCCCCGCAGAAACCTTGGAGGAAGCGCCCCACCATGAGCATGGCCACGCTGCTAGTGACCAGCACCAGCACCGTTCCCACCACCATAAAGCTCACGGAAATGAGCAGCGTTACGCGCCGCCCGATTTTATCGGCCAGGGGCGGGAAGAAAATCGCGAGCGCCGCGGCTACCGCGAGGAACACCGTGGAGCTCCAGCCGATCACCCCGGCATTAGTATTGAGGGCGCTGGCCATATCGCCGATAGCCGGTGCCAGCATTGTGGCATTGAGCTGGAAACTCGCGATCACCAGCATGAGGGCGGTGAGCACCAGCTTCGGGTTAATCGCGCGGTTCCCGGCGGCGCGCACCGTGGTCCCCTCAATAAATTCGGAGGGGAGATCCCTCGAGAGTTCAGCCATGGAATTCTCCTTCACACACTATGAACCGATATCCGGCAGAACTAAGCGAGGCCCGTGAAGGGCTGATTCGGAGTGGTTTCCAGCGCGAGCAAAGCATCCAGCCGCGCAAAGAACGCCTTCTTATCGGCTTCCTCCACCACGTACGCGTTGGCGGGCAGCGGAAATTTCTCCCAGGCCATGGCCGAATATCCGCGGGTGAGCTCCGAACCGGTTTCAATATCCACCCGGTAGCGGTTTTCGCTGAGGATAAGTTCCGGATGTAGGAGCGTGGCAAGCGTCATGGAATCGGGATGCGTGGAGCCATCCACCCCTACCGATTCGTTGAAGTCCAGGGTGGTATCGCATACCTTCTTGAAGAACTTCGCGAGGGTCGTATCCTTATCGGCCAGCGCATTGTATTCCGCACGGGTGATGGTGGCATCACGCAGGGTGATGGGATCCCAGGTCACCACGTGAATATCCTCAAAGCCGGCCGTAAAAACAATCTGGGCGGCTTCCGGATCCACATAGAAATTAAATTCAGCCGCGGAAATCGTATTTCCACGGCCGTTATTAGATCCACCCATAATGTAGAGGCTCTTGACGTTCTTTACAAAAGTGCGGTCCTTGACTACCGCGGTCGCGATATTCGTCAGCGGCCCGATCGCCACCACGCTCACCTCACCCGGTTGGGCAGCGGTAATACGAAGAAGAGCGTCAACGGCGTGCTCATCCTCCACGTGCGTCGTCGTAAAATCAATACTCAAGCCGCCGGTGCCGTCACCGTGCACGTCCTCCGCAGACACCCACTCGCGTAGCATCGGCTGCGAGCATCCCACGTGAATGGGAACTTCGCCGAGCTTACCGGCAGCATTAAGCGTCATCTGCGCATTTTTAATCTGCCGCTCAAAACCAACATTTCCGGCCACCATGGTGATAGCCCGCAAATCAGCCCGCTCATCGAGAAGGCCGAATAGAATCGCCACGCAATCATCCTGCGCGGTATCAGTATCGAGGATAAAAGGTACCTTCGTCATGAGTGCTCCTAGTAACTCTCGTGGCCGTTTTCCCCGGTCACGATGGCGACCGAGTTCGACGATCCCACCAGGGCCGCTCCGGCCCGGATCAAAGATAGTGCATGGTCAAAGGTGGAGATGCCGCCCGACCCTTTGATGAGAACGCCCGCGGGTGCCAGGCTTTTCAAGAACTTAATGGATTCGACGCTCGCCTTTTCTACCGAACCGGAGGACGCATTTTTGAGGTACTTCACACCGGCTTCCACGGAAAGTTCCACCGCGGCGCGGCGTTCGGCCTCGGTGAGGAGCGGCAGTTCGAGCATCACTTTGACGGGCACACCCGCGGCGACGACGCCGGCAATATCCTCGCGGAACTTGTCATATTCGCCGTCTTTAAGCCATCCGATCTGCACCCCGATATCAATCTGGGTAGCGCCAGCCTTCACCAGCGCTTCGGCTTCCGCGGCTTTCCCGGCGGAGGTCATCACCCCGGTGGTCGGGAAATCGAGGGCGGAGGCCACCTCAATTCCGGTTCCTTCCAACACCTTCGCGGTAATAGGAACCTGAGATCCGGCGACCATTGCCGCGTTGAATCCGTATTCGATGGCCTGCTCGGCGTGGCGGATCGATTCGGCCCGTGTAGTTCCGGTCTTAATGAGGGTGTGTTGGATATACGGAGCTAAATCGCGCGGGTTCGTAATGTTTTCCGGCGCGATACGCGTAGTTTTTTCCATTATTTATCCTTCCGTTGGGATTGTTATGAGTTTCATGGAAGTACGACGGCGCAGCGTTCGGCACCGAAGCGGGTGTGAAGATCGTCAATGCTGGGTATACCCGGCAGCACTCCTTCTTTTTCTACGGTAAGCGCACCGGCGCAATTCGCGAAGCGAGCCGCCTCCACCGGTTCGGCCCCGCAGGTAAGCGCCGCCGCGAGTGCCGCGTTCGTGGCATCCCCCGCCCCGGTGGTATCCACAACAGCGCGCGGCTTCTCGGCTGGAATTTTCTCCGCCCTGCCCCCGCTTTCGCACACATAGCAACCCGCTGCTCCGTGGGTGAGTACCACGGTGCACTCCAGGGCTTGGGCGATACGCGCGGCTTTCTCTTGGGGCGGGAGGGCCGCGAGCTCGGTGGCTGCGACGTCGTCCTCCAACATCTGCAAAAGCGCGACCGCTTCTGTTTCGTTCGGCGTGATGACGTCGACCTGCCGCAACACATGTTCGGGTAGGCGCGGCACCGGAGCCGGGTTGAGGATGACGCGCGCTCCGGCTGCGCGCCCAAAGGTGATGGCCCGGGCCACGCTGGCCGCGGGAATTTCGCAGGAAATGAGGACGGTATCCGCGCTTTCAAAAACGGCGGCGTGCGCGCCGATATCCGCCGGGCTGAGCTGGTCTAAGACTCCGTTGGCTAGGATAATGCGATTTTCCCCGGTAGCATCCGTAATAATCGCACCAACCATAGTCACGCCTTCTCTGGTGACAACGGCGGAGGCGTCCACACCCTCGGCCGCCCACATCTCACGTGCGGCGTGGGCGTACCAATCCGAACCGACAGCGGTGAGTAAGCTGACCGGGATACCTAACCGAGCTACCCCGACTGCCTGGTTCGATGCTTTGCCGCCGTGTTCCTGGCTGAAGCGCGCCCCGGAAATGGTTTCTCCATCCGCGGGTGGGCGCGCGGTGAAAAATGACAGGCCGACGCCGTAGCCGCCGACAACAAGTATTCGCATTGCTCCCCCTCGAACTCGTGCGTTAAGGCGAGAGTAGCAGCGTGAACAAGTATATACAAGTAGGTACAGCTAGTGGACAAGTTTAGGCCGGTAGCGGGGTGCGGTGCACGATGGAGTGAATCCGCAGGCGATCCGGGCGAATCCAGATCCGCGAAGTTTCTACCGGGCGGTCGGAGGCGTCGTAGGTTACTTGCTTCATATCGATAAGCGGGAAACCGTGCGGAATTCCGAGGATACGCGCAAGATTGCGATCCGCCCCGGTGGCCGAAATTGTGCGGCTGCCGTGCGAGAGGGCGATGCCGAGGCCATTTTCCAGAGTGCCGAAGAGGGAATTTTCTGCGTAATCCTGTTTCACGAGGATGGCACGTTCCGCGCACAGCGGGGGGAGAACCACCCAATTATCAAGGAGCGTGATGGAGCCTTCGGCATCGCCGCGCATGCGGCGCAGGTGGAAAATGCTGCCATCAACTCCTAGCGCAGCCGCAATCGGCGGCGGGGCAGGAATGACTTCCTGGGCGAGCACCCGGGTGGTGTAGTCGATCCCGCGCTGCTCAAGTTCTTCGGCGAGGGTGGTGAGGGAGGAGGTGAGCGGCGAGCGCACAATATCGTGGGCAATGAAGGTACCGCGCCCGCGTACCCGCACCAGCAGGCCTTCGTCGATGAGCTGGTCCACGGCTTTACGCAGCGTCCCCCGGGCCACATTGAGCTGTTCGGCGAGGGTGATTTCCATGGGAAGCTGGTCACCGCGCCGCCACGCACCGGTACTCACTTGTTCACGCATCCAGGTGGCGAGCTGCCGAAAAATCGGAGTGGGGGCATTGCGGTCAAGGCCCGGGGACTCGGTGTGCATGGTTCCTCACCATCGCTTCCTGGACGTCTATGTTCGGCTCTATGTTCGGATCCGGGCTGCTTTGCCCGGCATCTCTAGGGTACCGCGCGGCCTGGGAGGGCGCTGGAAAGCGCCTGATGGTGGGCTGGCGGGGGCGGGAGTGCGCCGGGGCGGAGGCGTGGATAGCACGCGAGGCTCGGGTTCGGGCGGATTCGGAACACGAGGTCCGGGCAGCGCCGGAGACGGTATGTTCTTTCCGAGCTGTACCGCGCATGTACCACAAACGCAGTACGTTCCCCGCCATCGTCTCTTCGGCACCGCAAAATCTAGCGGCAAAAGTATAGAGTCGTCAGTTTATCGGAAATCGAGTCGTCAGTTTGTGGGGATTTCAGTCGTCAGTTTATGGACCGCACAGTCGTCAGTTTATAGCGCGCGGGCGATCCTGCTGAAGATATCCTTAGATATAGCTGCCCTGGAACGCGTTGAAGAAATTATTGATACGGAACTCTATCGGCAAGCAGGGAAGCAAGGCAACGGAATTCGGTACTCCATGGACGAGGTCATGCGCATCGTCGCAGAGGATTGATATCGATACCTTCTGACTAAATGAGCCAAGTCAAGTTAGGGGTGCGCGCCTTAGCTTTGCGTTGATTTCCACTACTAGGCGGCATAAAGATATAATCAGGATTGAAATGTCAGTGTTCCATAGCATGACCATTTCCTTTCAATCAGAGGCACCCGGCGTTCCAGCGCCGGGTGCCTTGCATTTCGCGCAGCCCGGGTGAGACCTATAAGACACCTGACCTCGACTTCCGGCTTCACAAAATGTACATTTCGGACCTTACGGGCCGCAAAATGTACGTCAGGAACATAAAACCCGCGGAAAACTGTCACCCACGTACATTTTGCTGGCTGGACTGGCAAGGCCGTCAGGATGGCAGGCCGCCGCCTGCCAGCGCCAGCGGCACGGGTGCACCGAAGTGTGCATAAGAAACCCAAAAACGGAGAAAACGGTGCTCATACGAACACTTTACGAGCAGGCTAAAGGCCAAACATCAAGGAAGTCTGGTGGAGCTAAGGGGACTCGAACCCCTAACCCCCTGCTTGCAAAGCAGGTGCGCTACCAATTGCGCCATAGCCCCTAAGATTCCGGCGCGGGATCCGGAACGTGGTGCCAACGAGAATGCTCATCCATCACGTGCACCAGGGCAGCGACAGCACAACATCCAGCAGCAAGTGAGCCGAGGAAGAAAACAACCCGTTTCATAAGCCTCCTCGTAACCGTGGGCCTAGATGGACTCGAACCATCGACCTCAGTCTTATCAGGACTGCGCTCTAACCAACTGAGCTATAGGCCCGGTGACCACATGAGTTTACACCGGCGAGCCGCCGTTTCCAAATCGTTTTGCTTGCGGTTCGCGTCACACCGGTCCGATGGCGTGCACAAACACTGTTGTCACGCCCGGGAACCCACACCCCCGTTCGCGCATTTTCCCGCACCCGCACGCGCGTTTTTTACGACGACGCCGGCGCCGGCGAAGCCGGCGCGCCCGGCCGGCTGGTGGCTAAACGCGCCATAGCAGCCTGCAGATGGCTAGCTCAGCCGTAGCAGCAGGCAGGTGGCTAGGCCAACCGCAGCAGCCGGCGCAGCGGCACCCCGAGCCAGGGAGTCACCAAGCGGATGGCCGGGCCGGTGAGCACCGCCGCCGCGAGGGTACCTTCGCGTACGCCCACGAGCTCCCCGAGCACCGCGAGCGACAATGCGGTGGCCAGAGCAACCAGGGCGGCGTCGTTATAGACCTTGATGGCGCCGAAATTAGTACAGCGATGCACGCCGAAGCGGCGCACTGTTTTTCGGTAGATCGCGATGACCACGCCTTCACCGGCGTTGACGACCGCCCCGGAGCTCACTTCCACGCAGATTCCCACCGCGAGCACCGCCACCCCGCCCAGACACAGCAGCCACTGCTGGGTATAGCTCGAATACGTGATCGGGCCGAGGATCGCGCCGGCCGCGTCGATACCCGTAGCCATAAGCACAGCCATGGGTAATTGCAAGAATTCTAGCGGCGGGAATTCCCGGCGCAGCAAGGCCACCTGGATCGCGATGAATGCCACGTGCATGCACCCGGTCAGGGTGCCCACCGAGATCGGCGTCATGCGCGATACCACGTAGGGAAGCGAAGAAATAGGGGAGGTACCTAGGTCAGATGCGATAGCCAGCTGGATACCGAAGCCCATAATGAATAGGCCCAGGGCCAGCACAAGATAGCGGATAACCCACAGCCACCACGGGGCGCACGCCCTACTCATCGGTGACTGTCAAGCGCAGTCCTCCCACCAGAGCCGCGAAAAGATTGTAGATAAGTGCCGCGATCGCGGAGAGCGCGGTCAGAAGCACAATATGGATAATCCCCACCAGCACAGCGAAAGCCATCCAGCGGCCAAATTCCATGTATTCACCTACCCGCAGCAATTCTTCATTACCGAGGGTCTCAAAAAGATCCGACATTTGGGAGAACACGTGCATGCCGTCCAGCACGAACCAGATGAGCATCATCGCGATCACGATCATCACGCCAATTGCCACGGACAGCAGGAAGCCGATTTTCATGGCGGACATCGGCTCCACCTTGGCGATGGTCATCCGAATCCGGCGGATTCCCACGGTTTGCTTCGCGGGGGCAGCACCTTCCGGAGCGGAAACCCGCGGGTAGGCGCTCGCCCGCTGCCCGGTAGCAGCCGGACGCCCCGCCCCGGCGGCTGACCCGCTGGCGCCCCGGGGCGGGGCGCCAGCTGCGCCGTCGTACCGCGGAGCCGAATGCGCAGGTGCGGAAGCAACGGCCGGACCGCTGTGGCCCTCCGCGGCCATCGGCATGGCGCCACGCACCCGGGTTGTCTCCAATCCCGCGGCATCACGCCCGCGGCCGGGCTGATGTTCCGGAGTGTGTTGTGTATCTGTCATCTCAGTTCTCCAAGGTTTCCGCGGCCGGTGCCGTAGGTTCCTCCGGTTGCGTAGCCGCCGTAGGTTCCGCCGATTCCGATTCGGTAGCCGGTTCCTCCGCTGCCGCCTGCTCGCCGGCGGCGGGGACCTCATCTTCTTCTATCTCCACCTCAGCATTACGCGCGACAGCAATAATTCTGTCACCCTTATCGGGCCGCACGAAAGTAACGCCCTGGGTGTTGCGGCCGGTGAGCGACACTTCATCAACCGCGGCGCGCATCACCTTGCCCGATTCCATAATAGCGAGCACTTCGTCACCGCTGGACACCATGAGCGCGCCCACCAGATCCCCGCGGGCTTCGGTCAGCTTCGCCACCTTAATACCCATACCGGCACGCCCCTGCACCCGGTATTCATCCGCGCTGGTCCGCTTGGCAAAGCCCTGTTCCGTCATCACGAAAACCTGGGAATCATCATGCACAACGTCCATGGTCAGCAACGAATCATCCCCGCGGAATTTCATACCCGTCACCCCGGAAGCCGCCCGGCCCATCGGCCGCAGCGATTCCGCATTCGCCGTGAAACGCAAAGACATCCCGTGGCGGGAGACGAGCAGCAGGTCATCGGCATCATCCACGAGGGAGGCGGCCACCACCTCGTCGCTGCTCCCATCCGCCAGCTCGCGCAGCTTAATCGCAATCAAACCGCCCGAGCGCGGGGAATCGTAATCCTGGAGCGGGGTCTTCTTCACCAGCCCGGACTTTGTGGCGAGTACCAGATACTTCGCGTCGTCGTAACTGCGAATCGAGCGCACCGCCGCGATCGTTTCGCCGGGCTGGAAGGCCAGTAGATTCGCCACGTGCTGGCCCTTGGCATCACGCCCACCTTCGGGAAGTTCGTAACCCTTGAGACGGTAGACCCGCCCGAGGTTCGTGAAGAACAAATGCCAATCGTGGGTAGAAGCAATCCCGAAATGATCGACCACGTCGTCTACGCGCAGCGAAGCCCCGCGAATCCCCTTGCCGCCGCGATGCTGGGCGCGGTATTCGCTCACCTTGGTGCGCTTGACGTAACCCGAGCGCGTGACCGTGACCACCACGTCTTCTTCGGGGATGAGGTCTTCCACGCTCATCTCCCCGTCATAGGGGAGGATGGTGGTGCGCCGGTCATCACCGTACTTATCGGTAATGGCCTGGAGTTCTTCGGAAATAATGGAGCGCTGGCGATCCTCCGAAGCCAAAATACCGCGGTAGTCCTCCACGAGGGCCCGCTTTTCTTCGTATTCGTCCAGGATCTTTTGGCGTTCCAGGGCGGCCAGGCGGCGCAGCTGCATTTCCAGAATCGCATTGGCCTGGTCCTCATCAATATCGAGGAGCTCCATGAGGCCGGTGCGGGCCACATCCACGGTGGCCGAAGCACGAATCAGCGCAATAACTTCATCAAGAGCATCGAGAGCCTTGAGGTAGCCCTCGAGGATATGCATGCGCTTGAGGGCTTCGTTGAGGCGGTATTCGGTGCGCCGGCGGATCACATCCATCTGGTGCGCGACCCAGTGCCGTACGAAACCATCGAGGGAGAGCGTACGCGGCACCCCGTCCACCAGCGCCAGCATATTCGCCGGGAAATTATTTTGCAGCTGAGTGTGCTTGTAGAGATTATTGAGGACTACCTTCGGTACCGCGTCGCGTTTGAGAACGACGACGATCCGCTGGCCGGCACGCCCCGAAGTTTCATCACGGATATCAGCAATACCCGGGAGGCGGCCATCCTTAATACCCTCCACCATTTTGTCGAGCAAGCGGTCCGGATTGACCTGGTAGGGCAGATCTGTGATGACCAGGCAGGTGCGCCCGCCGATCTCATCGACTTCCACCACGGCGCGCTGGGTGATGGACCCGCGACCGGTCCGGTAGGCATCCTCAATACCGCGGGTCCCCAGGATCGTTGCCCCGGTGGGGAAATCCGGGCCCTTGATGCGGCGCATGAGCTCGCCCAGGAGTTCTTCCCGGGAAGTATTCGGGTGGGCGAGGTACCACTGCACGCCGTCATTCACTTCGCGCAGGTTATGCGGCGGGATGCGGGTGGCCATACCCACCGCGATACCTTCGGAGCCGTTGACGAGCAGGTTCGGGAAGCGGGAGGTGAGGATGGTTGGTTCCATGAGCGAGCCATCGTAATTCGGCTCGAAATCAACCGTATTTTCCTTGATATCCCGTACCATTTCCAGGGCGAGGGGAGCCATCCGTGCTTCCGTGTACCGCGGGGCAGCCGCCCCCAGATCACCGGAGGTACCGAAATTGCCCTGCCCGGACACCAGCGGGTAGCGCATGGACCAAGGTTGGGCCAGGCGGACCATGGTGTCGTAAATCGCGGCGTCACCGTGCGGGTGGTAGTGCCCCATGACATCGCCCACGATTTTCGCTGACTTGGAGAAGGAGGAATCAGGCCGGTATCCGCCGTCGTACATCGCGTAGATAACGCGCCGATGCACGGGCTTGAGGCCGTCGCGCACGTCCGGCAGCGCGCGGCCCACAATAACGGACATGGCGTAATCGAGGTAGGAACTCTCCATTTCGCGCTGGAGATCCACCTCCATAATCGCGCCGTGATTATACGTGGACGTCGTTTCGCTTTCGCTCATAATGATGACAAATCCTAGATATCGAGGAAGCGCACGTCGTGCGCATTACGTTGAATGAAGCCGCGGCGAGAATCCACATCTTCGCCCATGAGAACACTGAAGGTTTCATCTGTTGCGGCGGCCTCCCCGATGGAGACCTGCTTGAGGGTGCGGAATTCCGGATTCATGGTGGTATCCCACAGTTCTTCGGCGTTCATTTCGCCCAGACCCTTATAGCGCTGGATACGCTGGGATTCTTCGCGGGGCAGCCGCCAGCCCTTATCTTTGCCTTCTTCGAGCACATCATCGCGTTCCCGATCTGAGAACACGTAGGAATGCGGGGCATTCGTCCATTTGATGCGGTAGAGCGGGGGCATAGCCAGGAAAACATGCCCAGCTTCGATAAGCGGACGCATATAGCGGTACACCAGAGTGAGCAGGAGGGTCGCAATATGCGAGCCGTCCACATCCGCATCCGCCATAAAAATGATCTTGTGATAGCGCAGCTTATCGATATCGAATTCATCACCGATGCCGGTGCCGAAAGCGGTGATAAGCGATTGGATGGTATCCGAGGAAAGCGCCCGATCCAGGCGGGCCTTTTCCACGTTAAGGATCTTGCCGCGGATGGGCATAATCGCCTGGTGTTCCGGATCGCGCCCGTTGACGGCGCTACCACCGGCGGAGTCACCCTCCACGATGAAGATTTCGCATTCTTCGGGTTTATTCGAGGTACAATCCTTAAGCTTGCCTGGCATGGAGGCTGATTCCAGCACAGATTTGCGGCGGGTCGCTTCCCGGGCTTTGCGGGCGGCCGCGCGGGCGGCAAAAGCCTGGGTACCCTTGCGAATAATTTCTTTGGCATCCGCCGGGTGCGAATCAAGCCAATCACTGAGCTGGGTGTACATCTGCTGCTGCACGAAGGTGCGCGCTTCGGTATTCCCGAGCTTGGTTTTGGTCTGGCCTTCGAATTGGGGGTTCCCCAATTTCACGGAGATCACCGCGGTGAGACCTTCACGCACATCATCACCGGAAAGATTCGGATCCTTATCTTTGAGGAGCCCGTGTTCGCGCGCGTACTTATTAATAACGGAGGTGAGGGCGGAGCGGAAACCTTCTTCGTGCATTCCACCTTCGGTGGTGTTAATCGTATTGGCGAAGGTATTGACCGATTCGGAATAGGCCGAGGTCCACTGCATGGCCACTTCCACTTCGATCTGTTTCTCATCATCTTCAGCTTCGAAGTAGATAATGTCGTTATTGATGATCTCCGACTTTTTCATCGAGTTGAGGAACTTGACGTAGTCGAGCAACCCGCCGGAATAGCAATAGGAGACTTCGCGCCGGGCCGGAACTTCCGCCGCAGTTTCACCTTCCGCCCCGGTGACTTCATCGCCTTCCGAGGTGGCGGAGCGGCGCTCATCAATGAGGTTGATGCGCAGGTTCTTATTGAGGAAGGCCATCTGGTGGAAACGCTTACGCAGCGTTTCGAAATCGTAATCCGTAGTTTCGAAAATATCCGGATTGGCCCAGAAAGTTTGGGTAGTTCCTGTTTCGGTGGTTTCTTCCCCGCGTTCAAGTTCGCGGGTGGGAACCCCGTTTTCATAGGCGATCCGCCATACATAACCATCGCGCTTGACGATAGTTTCCATGCGGGTGGATAGTGCGTTCACCACGGACACACCCACACCGTGGAGGCCACCGGATACCGCGTAGCCGCCCTGGCCGAATTTACCGCCGGCGTGCAGCACGGTCATGACCACTTCCACCGCGGGACGCCCTTCGGTGGGGTGCATATCCACGGGGATACCGCGCCCGTTATCTTCCACGCGGACCCCGCCATCCTCACGCAGGGTCACCGTGATGGTATCCGCGTAGCCGGCCAGCGCTTCGTCAACCGAATTGTCCACGACTTCGTAGACCAGGTGGTGCAAACCGCGCTCCCCGGTGGAGCCGATATACATACCGGGGCGTTTGCGCACCGCCTCAAGGCCTTCGAGGACGGTAATATTCGATGCATCATAAGATTGATCGGGGGATACTTCACCGACGTGATGCGCAGGGCTCTGCTGAACCGGGTGCTGTTCCGGCTCGGGATGACTCGTTGTTTCCGACACGCGCGGAACACTCCTTCAGGCTAACTCTCAAAAATGGGCCTCTCCCGCGTTGACCGCCGTTCTGGTAGGTACCTACGCTGGAGAGTCCCTCGTCTATTCTAGCCTATAAGCAGCTATGAAACTGAGACGGAGGACCGCTGTGCTGGAGATGTCCGAGCAAGAATTCGAGGAGGCGGTGGCCGATGCCATCGATCTGCTGCCCGAGGCTTTTCTTGCTTCCCTTCCCAATGTGGTGTTTTTAGTGGAGGAAGAACCCGAGCCGGATATGCTCCGCCCGGAGGATTACGACGAGGACGGCCTACCCGCGGTGCTCGGTTTTTACGATGGGGTAGCGCTGACCGAGCGCGGGGATGACGCCGGCTTACTTCCCGACCGCATCTTTATTTTCCGCGGCCCGCTTATGCGCTGGTGCGAAACTCGCGAAGAATTAGTGGAGGAAATCGGGGTCACCATTATCCACGAGGTCGGGCATTTTTACGGTTTGGACGACGACGCCCTACATGCCCTGGGCTGGGAATAGCCAGCATCGGTGCGCCTGGCTATCCGTAAGTATCCCGGGGCCCGCGCCCGGGAACGGAGAGCGGCCCGTGCTTCCAGCTGGGCCGATGCGGACCCAGAATCACAATATCTTTGACAATCCCCTCCCCTATTTCAGCGGCAATCCGCCCGGAAAGGGTGGCGAGGAGCGCGCGCATCTGGGTTTTCCACGAGGTGGAGGAGGCGCGCAGGGTGAGGACACCGTCGTCGGAAAAATCTTCAATACGGCAGTGGCGCGCCACATTCGGTCCCACAATATCGTCCCACCGCGCGGAAACGGAGGCGATATCGAGGTGGCTTTGCCAACCGCGGTCACGGATGGTGCGAGCCAGGAGTTCACCTACCGGATGCGGGTCGCGCCAGGAGGGCCGGGCCCCGGATCCCACATCACCCCAACCCGGGCCGGGGCTGGCCACCGGGTCGCCGATACGATCCGCCACGCCGGGTTCTCCGGATGCGCCCGTGCTATTCGCCGCAATGTAACGGGGTGCCGCGGCGGGGCGGCGGGTACGCACATCCCCGCGCCGGAAGGCCGCTTCCCGGGCCGCATCCAAGGCGTGAAGCGCGAAGAAATCTCCAGCCTCACGCGCCATCGCGCACCTCCTCGGTTACCGCGCTACCGTTCGTTTCTTCGGTCAACGCACCGTCACGAAGCTCCCCGGTAATGCTGCCCGCCGCGATATGGAGGCGATCCCCGCGCAGGCTTTCGGGCAGGTCATCGCCCACCGCGGCGGTAACAATCACCTGGTCAGCCTGGGCCACCAGTTCAGCCAGGCGCTCCCGGCGCCGGGCATCAAGTTCAGCAAAAACATCGTCGAGAAGGAGAATGGGTTCGCCATCCTCGCTCAGTAACTTCCAGCAGGCCAGACGCAAGGCGAGGGCGTAACTCCAGCTTTCCCCGTGACTGGCATAGCCTTTGGCCGGCAAGGTTCCTAAAGATAAGCGCAGGTCATCGCGGTGCGGGCCCACCAAATTCACGCCGCGCTCAATTTCTTGATCCCGGCGTTCATCCAGCTGAGAACGCAGCAGAGACCGGGCGGTTTCCACATCCCGCAGCGCCTCTTCTTGGGCGGTGACGGCCTGGCAGCTGGCGGCGGCGGCGTTTAACAGTGCGGCGGCATCGGGCAGGGTGAAAGTGCCGCGCCACGCATTTGCCGCGTAATCAAGGCGGGCGTGCCCGCGGTTGCCGGACACCACGTTGTACATCTCCGTGACATACGGGCGCAGCCGCGCCACCAATTCGGCGCGGGCGGTCACGATCTGGGCAGCGAGCGTGGCTAGCTGCTCGTCCCACACATCAATCGCGGCGTGATCCACGGCTTTCCCGCGGCGGCGCGCGGCTCCGGCAGTTTTCAGGAGGGCGGCACGCTGGCGGATCACCCGTTCGTACTCACTTTTCACCGCAGCGAGACGCGGGCGAAGCTGCACCATGAGGTCATCCAGGAAAGCACGCCGCACCGCCGGTTCCCCGCGCACCAGGGAAAGATCTTCGGGTGCGAAAAGCACCGCGCGGATAGTCCCGAGAATCTCTATCGGGCGCACATTACCGCGATTGAGGCGGGCTCGGTTAGCGCGCCCGGCATAGATTTCTACGTCCACGGTGGTCGGTGATTCGCCGCGCATCACCCGTGCCTGCACCACGCCGGCGGTCGCGCCCTGGCGAATCAGTGCATTATCGGAGGAAACTCGATGGGAGGTGAGGGTGGCGAGGTAGGCGATGGCCTCCACCAGATTGGTTTTCCCCTGACCGTTCTCGCCCACGAGGATAGTCACCCCGGGGCGAAAACGAGCCACTTCACGCCGGTAGTTACGAAAATCCGCCAGCGCTAAGTCAGAGATGTACACTCACACCCGCGCCTTAGGAGTAGGTGCGAATCGGCATGAGGAGGAGGCGGAACTCATCCGTATCGGAGCCGTTTTCTTCGGGTTGGCCGGTAATAACGGCCGGTTTCGTGGGGCTGGTGAAGGAGAGGCGCACGAAAGGCGTATCTACCGCGGTCAGGCCATCTTGCAGGTAGGCCGGGTTGAAAGCCATCGCAATATCTTCCCCGGTGAGGGTGGCCGGCAGGGCTTCGCTGGTTTGCGCCGAATCATTTTGACCGGCATCCAGTACCACGCTACCTTCGGTAAAGCTCAGGCGCACCGCACTATTCTTTTCGACGACGAGCCGCGCGCGCTTAATGGCATCGAGCAGCATCAGGCGGTCAATCACCGCGTACCCGTTGACGGTATCCGGGAAGAGTGCCCGGACCTGCGGATAATCCCCGTCAATGAGGCGAGCCACGTTCTGGCGGTCCGCAGCGCGGAAACCAATGAGGCCGGTGCGGCCGGTGGTATCGAGGGTCATGCGCACATTACCGACGGAACCGAGAGACTTGGCGATATCGGAAAGCCGGCTGGCCCGCACCAGAATTCGCGCGGAAATCTGCGGATCTTCCGGTTCCCAGGTGAGGTTGGCGATGGCCAGGCGGTAGCGGTCAGTTGCCATGAGGGCAATATTTTCGCCGTTGATTTCGATGCAGACCGAGACGAGGAGCGGGAGGGTGTCATCGGTGGAGGCGGCGGTAACGGCCTGGGCAACTGCATGTTGCCAGGCCGCGCCGTCTACCACGCCCGATACTCCATCGAGGGGCGGGGCAGCCGGGTAGTCTTCCAGCGGCATCGAGGTCATGACCATGCGCGAGGAGCCGCATTGGAGATCAAGTTTGGTGCCTTCGACCGTGAGATCAATGGGCTTATTGGGGAGCGCGCGGGCATATTCGGCCAGCAGGCGCCCGTGCACCAAAATGGTTCCGGCTTCTTCTACATCACCGGTAATTTCAGCGTAGGAGGAAATATCAGGATCATACGAGGAGAGTGCAACGACGCCGGTGTCTTTAGCTTCGATTTTGATCCCGGAAAGGATGGGCAGCGAAGGGCGGGTGGGGATAGTGCGTGCCGTCCACGAGACGGCGTCCGCGAAGACATCGTGTTCAATCCGCAATTTCACAGCGAACCTTCCTCCCAATGACAAGAACTTCTAGAGCTACTTTACGCGAGGGAAGGCCCGGAAGGAAAAGAATTTAGCGGCTTTGTAATTACAACGGTGTAGTTTATCGCGGCGGGTGCACAGGCCCTCGGCGACCGGTTGTTGTTCATGCGGGTGTTAATAGGTAGTGGTAGTAGTAGGTGCTGTGGACACTGTGGAAATGTGTTCGAAACGGCGTGCGCATGCGATTTCTGCTTGTGGATGAGCCTGTGGACGGCATTGTGGATAAGAGGAGCTTTCGGGGGATGAGACACTTGAGCCCGAATGCTATCCACCGCTAGATCCCGCCAATCCGCTTAATTTGAGCTGGTATCCACAGCTTATCCGCAAGACCTGTGGATAGCTTTCCTGCACGTAATGTGGGTGAGGAAACAGGGGCGCTTGTGAGGCGGGCCGTGAACCGCACGTGACATATGAGGAGCCGGACTCGAAACATGACTTGGCTCATTTAGTCAGGTTTTTGGGGGTGGGCGCGACGCACCAGTGGTGCAAAGCGCTGTAAAGGTCTGGGCTAAGCCTAAAAGTCGCTTCGATAGCGGAGTTTGCTTAGTCAGATGGCAGCGTCGTCGTACTAAATTAGTCGCACTACATGTGCCGAATTCAAAGTGCCGCACTAAACGTGCCGCACGGACGAAACGCGAGCTACAGCGTTACTCCGCCTGGCTGGCGGCCTGCTTAATGCGTACGGAGAGCTCGGATACCTGGTTATAGGTGGTCTGCCGCTCGGCCATCTGCTTATCGATTTTTCGATAAGCGTGCATGACGGTGGTGTGGTCGCGTCCGCCGAAAAGTGAACCGATCTTGGGGAGGGAAAGATCCGTCATTTCCCGGCACAGGTACATGGCGATTTGCCGCGCGGTCACCGGAATCCGGGAACGATCCGCGCTGGTGAGATCATCAATGGTGATGGAGAAGTAATTCGCCGTTTGCGCCATGATGAGGCTCGGTTTAATATCCACCGAATCCGGATTGGTAATGAGATCCTTGAGAACCATCTCGGATAGCGTGAGCGAAACCGGCTGTTTGGACAGATCCGCGAAAGCGGTGACCCGCCGCAGTGCGCCTTCCATTTCGCGCACATTCGTGGTCATATGCGTGGCGATATATTCATGGACCTCACGCGGGACGCTAATGCCGTCCACATGCGCTTTCTTTTCCAGAATAGCGATACGGGTTTCCAAATTCGGGCGATCAATACTGGCCACCACCCCGGAGTTAAAACGCGAAAGCATCCGCTCTTCGAAGCCATTGAGTAGATTCGGGGCCACATCGGAAGTAATAACAATCTGCTTATTGGAATTCGTGAGAGCATTGAAGGTGTGGAAGAACTCCTCCACGGTGGTATCACGCCCGCCAATGAATTGGATATCGTCGATCAGCAAAATATCGACTTTGCGGAAAGAATCCTTGAATTCGCTTTGCCGGCCGTCACGTACTGCGTTAATAAAAGCATTGGTGAACTCTTCGGCACTGATATAACGCACGTGAATATTCGGGTAGAGCGAAATCGCATAATTTCCGATCGCGTGCATAAGATGCGTTTTCCCCATCCCGGAATCCGAGTAGAGGAAGAGTGGATTATAGGTAGTTCCGGGTGCTTCGGAAACCGCTAGCGAGGTCGCGGTCGGAAAACGATTCGAATCCCCAATCACAAAATTATCGAAAGTGTATTTCGGGTTGAGCCCGGCGGCCGTAGACATCGCCGCAAACGAAGGATCGGCGGAATTCCCGTAAATTTTTTCTTCCCCGGAGGCCATCGCCAAAGTTGCGAGCGAGGTTGGCTCAGTTTTTTCGACCGGTGCGGTCACGTGTGGCGCCGGTACGTGCGGGGAACTGAGGGCCGACGGCGCAGCAGCGGCCACTGGCTCGGCGGGAAGCTCCGGGTAGCCCCCCGGTTCCTCCCGGGTGAAATCCCGATAGGTAGCGGACTTATTCCATTCCGAATCCGGGGATAGTGCGGTGGGAGTTTCCGCGCGGCGCGGGGTCGGAGCGGTCTCCACCGGGCGGGATTCGCGGCGTTCGGCAGCCGGGAGCGGGGATTCATTGACGCTTGGATCAATGGAAATAACCAAGCGAATGTTGTGGCCAAGAATATTGGACAGCGCCCCGGTCATAAGATCAGCAACGTGCTCCTCGATCCAGTTCTTTACGAACTCGGATCCCACCACGATCATGAAGATGTCCTCGGCGGTGGCCAGCGGGTGGGCCATGCGCACAAAAGCGGATTGTGAATCGGAGAGGTCGCCCTGCATGCGCAGCAATTCCAAGGCAGCCAGCCAAGCATCGCGCGCGGGGTTCATCTCCGCCATGACATCCTCCTGAGGACTCTTTCAAGAAAAAAGGGGGCGAGCCTCGCAGCCAGGTGATCCGAGCGCCGTTGATGATCACGACTGTAAGTTTCACGCTATCTGGCGAGGCCATGCCCTATCTCTGTCTGCCTATCGTAGGTGAATGACGCGCAACACGCTAACAAGTTATCCACAGGCTTCTCCACACCTGTGGAAATTACATCCCTGTTATTCACAGGTCACTTGCGCGCTGTGGAGCCTTAAAAACCTATCCTCAATCTTTTCCACAGATGTGCATAGGTCGAAAAAATTGCTTCGGTACGTGTTTTCTCACAGTGATCATCCTTGAGATAACGGTCACCGCACGCTAAAAACCTTTGACTCATCGGCCCGATCTCGCGTAAAGTCATCTAGTCCATGCGTGGTTCAGCCGCGCGTTATTTGTCAAGAAGGGCCGCCACCGCTTGTGGATAAGCCCGTCAATATCTAGTGGAGGGGATCACCGTGGTTAAGCGGACTTTCCAGCCGAATAATCGCCGTCGCGCTAAGGTACACGGTTTCCGCAAGCGCATGTCGACCCGCGCGGGTCGCGCTGTTCTGGCAGCTCGCCGTCGCAAGGGTCGCGCCAAGATTTCGGCTCAGTAAATGCTTCCAGCCGTTCACCGCATGCGGAGTTCGGCGGATTTCGACTCGGCCTTTTCCGGAACACGCGGCTCTGCGCGGCGCGTCCAAGTCATCCTCGGCTCCCAGTCGGAATCGACCCTAACCGGCCCTCACCCTGTGCGGGTCGGTTTTGTCGTATCCAAAGCCGTGGGAAATTCCGTGGTGCGGCATCGGGTATACCGGCAACTGCGCCATCTGATGCGTGATCGCCTAAGTTTTTTTGACGACGGCGATCTCGTCGTCGTTCGCGCTTTTCCCGCCGCGGCGGGAAGCAGCAGCGCGCAACTCGGTGAGGACGTGGATCGAGCGCTTGCCAAGGCACGCGCGCACCGTTCCCGGCTGGTGAGCACCTCATGACACCGGCGCAAGAAAACGGAGAAACGGAAGAACGGCGCAAAGAAAGCATGCTGGTACGAGCGGTGCGCTGGTATCAACGCACAATCTCAGCCGCGCGTCCCCCGCGGTGCCGCTACGCACCGAGCTGTTCGGCCTATGCGATACAAGCCATACAGATTCACGGGACCGGCAAAGGTACACTTTTAACCGTGTGGCGCTTGCTACGGTGCAACCCATTGACGAAGGGCGGCGTAGATAGGGTGCCACCACCGGGTCAGTGGCCAAAGAAACCATTGGACCAAGATGAGCTTCTCGAGCTTTACGCCAAAGAAGACGCGTTAGACGATAAGAACAACGCTACGGGCAATCCCAGCCAGGATCGCCCAGCAGCGTGAGGAGAAACTAAGTGGATACAATTCTCGCTCCCTTTATGTGGGCGGTCTCGTGGGTGATGTACGGCATCCATGAAGGCCTCGTACTCCTGGGTATGAACCAGGGCGCCGGGCCGGCCTGGGTATGCGCCATTATCGGTCTGACCATTGTGGTTCGTCTGCTCATCTTGCCGCTGTATAACCGGCAGATTCGCGCTTCCCGGGCAATGCAGGTGCTGCAACCCGATATCCAGAAGCTACAGAAGAAGTACAAGGGAAAGCGGGACCAGGTGTCCATGCAGCGTCAGCAGGAAGAACTGCAGGCGCTCTACCGCAAACACGGGGCCTCCCCCATGGCATCGTGCTGGCCCATGCTCGTGCAGATGCCAATTCTCTTCTCCCTGTATCGGGTGCTTATTAACTTCCCCTCCATTGCGACGGGTAAGCGTGGCCCCATCGGGCCGATTACGCAGTCGGTTGCGCAGGATTTCGAAGACACCACCTTCTTTGGCGCCCCGATGTCCGCCACTATTTCCACCGCAGGCCAATTCGCTAATGCCACCCAGGTGCGGATTGTCGCCGTCGTTCTGGTTGTCATCATGATCGTCAGTATGTTCTGGACGCAGCGTCAGCTCATGACGAAGAATATGCCGGAACAAAAGGATCCGAATAACGCAGCCCTGCGGATGCAGCGCATGATGCTTTACGGTATGCCGCTGATTTACGTGTTCTCCGGTGCGGTATTCCCGGTGGGCGTGCTTATTTACTGGTGTGCCGGTAACCTCTGGAATATGTGCCAGCAGAGCTGGTTCATTCGCCACAACCCCACTCCCGGTTCGCGGGCCTATATCGAACGCGAAAAACGCATCCTGGAAAAGCGCAAGCGCAAGGGGCTTACCGATGAGGAAATCGCCGAACTGGAAGCCGAGGAGCAGAAGGGCGGCCAGCGTTACCAGCCGATGAGCAAGGAACGCGCGAAGAAAGCCGGGCTAAGCCCGGATGCGTATCTGCCGCGTCCGGAGGATGAGGACGATGACGATAAGCCTGCCGTCGGTAAAGACGGTTTGACGGATGAAGAACGTGCACGGAAGCGCTACGAGCGCCGCCAGGCCGAACGGGCTCGCGCCCGCGCCAAGAAGAATAAGAAAAACCGCGGGAAATAACACCCGGCTATCGGCGTAGAACAAGCTAAACTTAGTCAAAGAAAAGGAACGGACGGGTTGCGCAAAATCTTGGCAGCCCCAGAAGGGGATCCCCCGGATACCAGGAGAAAGAATGAGCGAAACGTCTGAGGATATTAAGAAGCTTGATCGCGAAGGCGATATTGCGGCTGACTACCTCGAAGAACTGCTGGATATTGCTGATCTCGACGGCGATATTGATATCTCGATTGACGAAGATCGTGCCACGATCGCCATTGTTACCGAAGGGGAAGCTGACGAGCGGCTACGGCGCTTGGTGGGCCGGCACGGTGCCACTCTTAATGCACTCCAGGATCTAACCCGCCTCGCGGTTCAGGAAAAGACCGGGGAACGCTCGCGCCTCATGTTGGATATTGCGGGGTACCGCGATGAGCGGCGAGCCAAGATTGAGGAAATCGCTGCGGAAGCCATCCGCGAGGTACAGGAAACCGGCGACGAGATCGAACTTGATCCCATGAATCCCTTCGAGCGCAAGGTGGTGCACGATGCTGCTGCCGCTGCCGGACTCGTTTCCGATTCCGAGGGTGTAGGCGCGGGGCGTCACGTGGTCATCAAGCCCGCGGACGAGGATTAAGGCGAGGATTAATACGCATATATGGCGGAAGAACATCCGATGATCGAGGTTCCTCCTGCCGCCGGCGCTGAATATTTCGGCACGGCGACATGGGGAACCTTGCTTCATTTCGCGCGCCTACTCGAAGAGGAAGGCGAGGTACGTGGGCTGGTGGGCCCGCGTGAACTCGGCCGCTTATGGTCCCGGCACCTTCTCAATTCCCTAGCTATTGAGGAATTCATCCCCGCGAATGCTACGGTGGGTGATGTGGGTTCCGGCGCCGGTTTTCCCGGAATTGTGCTGGCGGTTGTGCGGCCAGATGTCACCGTGACGCTGATCGAATCCATGGAACGGCGGACCGAATGGCTACGCTACGTGGTGAGCGAATTAGGTTTGCGGAACGTGAAGGTGCGGACCGCCCGTGCTGAACAACTCAAAGGACGTTTCGCTGCGGATATCGTGACTGCCAGGGCAGTGGCGGCTCTCAAAAAACTACTGCCGTGGACGATGCCGCTGGTCAAACCCGGGGGCCGGTTGGTGGCTCTCAAGGGCGAGCGTGCCGCGCAAGAAATTGACGACGCCGCAGCGCAATTGCAGCGTTACGGAGCTGCGGAGGTCGCGGTTCATGCGGTAGTGCCCTTCGGGACGGATGAGGCTACGCGGGTGGTAGAAGTGGTTAAAAAGGCTTCGTAGGTAGCTACGTTAGCGCGCCTCACCACTTAGGCATGTGGCCAAGTAAGGAGTGGAACGCGTGTCGGTTTCGCCGGGTGTATCGAACATATGTTCGTTATATGTGGTCGTTGTGGATAACGTACGTGACGCAGATGACGGCGGCACAGAGATGCCCTAATACCGGCTAGAATATTCTGAAGTAAGGAGGGCGTTATTTATGAGTGATCCCCGCAAAAAAGTTGGACGTCGTGCTGCGCCGAGTTCGGCACCTTCGCCTGCACCACAGGATCGGGACACTCCGATTGCCCGCGAACTTCGGGAGGATTTTAAGCGCCTCAAGAAGGTAAAAGCGAGTAAATTCCAGAAGCCGGCGCACACTCGCGTTATTGCGGTGACGAACCAAAAGGGTGGTGTCGGTAAAACCACCACTGCTGTGAATATGGCGGCTGCCCTCGCTCTTAATGGTATGCGGGTCTTGCTGGTCGATGCGGATGCGCAGGGGAATGCTTCGACTGGCTTGGGTATTAGCCCACGGGAAGAACGCACTGACGTATACGAAGTTTTTAAGGGCGAAGCGCGGCTCGAGGATGTTCTTATTCAGCTCGAGGATATTCCGAATCTCTATGTGGCACCCTCGAGCATCACCTTGGCGGCTGTTGATTTTGAATTAGGTCAGGTGCCGGGGCGTTATTCTATTTTACGGGACGCGATCCGGGAAACAATGGATAGTTTCGCGGCGCAGGGCAAAGCTTTTGACTTTGTCTTTATTGATTGCCCGCCGAGTATGGCGCTGTTGCCGGTGAGTGCGCTGGTGGCTGCTGATGAGGTCCTGGTCCCGATTCAGGCGGAGTTTTATGCCCTGCAGGGTGTGGCGCAATTGGTACAGACGGTTGAAGACGTGCGCTCATCTCGGAATGAAAAGTTGCATATCTCAGCTTTTATCGTGACGATGGTCGATACTCGTACAAATCTGGCGAAAGACGTATCGGAAGAAGTTCGGGCACACTTTGGTGATCGGGTTCTTCACACAGAAATTCCTCGGTCTGTGGCTGCTGCGGAGGCGCCGTCTTTTGGGAAGAGTGTGCTCACCCATGACCCCCGAAATCGGGCTGCTATTGCGTATCTTGCGGCGGCAAAAGAATTTTCAGCTCTCTCATAGTTAGGATCCATCGTGGCAACTCGCAAACGGCGTGGTTTAGGTAGTGGGCTCGGTGCCCTCATTCCACCGGAACAGGCAGAGAATACCGAGAGTCCTATCGATATCTTTTTCGGTACGGCGAAGAAGAAGGACTCGGGGTCGCCGGAAGCTGCGGGCTCACAGCAGCACGAAGATCATCAGCAGGATGATGCTAATCCCCTCGACCTTGGATATGGTCCGGTAGGAGAAAATGTTTCACGTGAAACATCGGGTGGTTCGCAGCATGCGGCTTCGAAATCGTCGACCGGCCCATCTAAGAAAAAAGTGGCTGGTAAGAAATCTGACGCTAATAGCGGAGCAGTCCAGACTAAGAGTGCTAGTGCAGAGTCTAAGGATATAACAGCCGAGCAGACTATGGAAAGCTTGGCAACCGCAGGGGCAGGTGCTGAGACCAGCAATGTTTCACGTGAAACATCGGACGATGATCTTGTTGCGGTGCCGGGTGCCACCTACGGCGAGATTGACGTGAGTGTCATTATCCCCAATCGGGCCCAGCCCCGTACCAATTTCGACGATGACGATTTAGAGGAACTCTCACAGTCAATTAAGGAAGTGGGAGTTCTCCAACCTATTGTTATTCGTCCGCTCAGTAAACCTGTGGAGGATCACCCCGAGGCACGTTACGAACTCATCATGGGCGAGCGGCGGTGGCGAGCAACCCAGCGGGCTGGTTTGACTCATATTCCGGCAATTATTCGGCGCACCTCCGATGAAGACCTGCTCCGCGATGCACTTCTGGAGAATTTACATCGCGCGGATCTTAATCCCCTGGAAGAAGCAGCTGCGTATCAGCAACTACTCGAAGACTTCCAATGCACCCAAGATGAGCTTGCGAAGAGGATTGCACGCTCACGGCCACAGATCACCAATACGCTACGACTTCTGAAGCTCCCCGCCTTGGTGCAGCGTAGAGTGGCAGCGGGTGTGCTCTCATCCGGGCACGCGCGTGCGCTTCTTGGTCTTGCGGACGCAGGGGCAATGGAACGTCTTGCACAGCGGATTGTGGCAGAAGGATTGTCTGTTCGGGCGGTTGAAGAGATCGTTGCGCTTGGGGATGAGTCCACCCAGGCTTCCGTGCGTCGAGTCCGGGTCAAGCGTTATGAGAATGAACTGAGTTCGGTAGCAACGCAACTCGGAGATAGGCTCAATACCCGCGTCAAAGTGGATATGGGCCGTACAAAGGGAACTATGCGCATCGACTTCGGTTCACTTGAGGATCTCAATCGCATTCTGAGCGTGCTCGCACCGGATGTTACAGGTGTAGATATTCCCGAAGGGGAAGATAGTTAGTAATAGATTGTTGGTCCTTCGTGTTGCGGGGCAGTGTTTCACGTGAAACATTGCCCCGTTTCGTTATTTCGTAGGGGTTTTATATAGTGCAGATATGTGAGTGATGGTTGAGAAGTAGCTCAACTGCTGATACGGAGGTGGGAGAACGCCGCTCTCGAATGTTTCACGTGAAACATATGCGTCAAAGGCAAGCTAGGTGTTAGTGACGGTCGAAAACTAGTCCAGAATCAACAGTCTAAAGATCTCTTAGAACAGCGGCATAAAAAGAGGTTAGTTTCGACGGGGTTGCGTCCGTTAGTGTGGTGTATCTGTATCCCGCGGTGATCCTCGTGTCGGCATGCACAAAGGCGACCATCGCGGGTACCTTTCGAATCAACTCTTACCTATCCTCGAAAGGAGATACCCCGCAATGGCCGCTGACCCCCATCATATCGACCCGGCAACCTACCTGGGCGAACTACTCACCCAAGCATCCCCCGACCTGATGCGTCACATGCTCACCGATTTCATCAACCAGATCCTGTCCGTCCAAGCCGACAGTATCTGTGGAGCGAACTATGCAACACCCTCCCCGGACCGTGTCAACAGGCGCAATGGTTACCGACACCGCCAGTTAGACACCCGCGTTGGAAGCCTGGA
>NZ_JARBHJ010000025.1 GCF_028864145.1 Actinotignum schaalii
AGGAAATTATTGCTTGACCTGTGTCTGATATCCAGTCCTTATTAGTATCGAAACCAGACAATGACAATCATGATTCGAGAACACAGATACACCACTAACCAGGACTTGACCACGGATAGTGAGCAAATGAGCAACGTGAATATCACCCGACAGTCTTATTGCCGGAAAGGCTGCTTTTGCGACCGATTGCCTCGACAGCGAGAACCCGGGCTCAATCAGCTCTCCGATCCGCTGTAAGTGTGCGGCAAATTCATTAGCACGCTCATCCAATCGTGCGTTCACCACGGTACAACTCCTCGAAGCGATCCAGACCTACCATTTCGAAGTAGGCGTTAGTTTCTTTTGGCCCGAGCTGGTAGTTATCAGCGCGTAGGTCGAATTCTTCGCGGGTCATTCTGACCTCCTGCAAGATCTCTTCCTTGCGCTTGAGAACATCTTCAAGCGATGTGAACGTTAGATCTGGAAACAATTTACGTTCCCTATCAAAACTCATAGTGTCACTCCCTCAATCGCCTAGTGGAGAAGTGGTTACTTCTCCTTTTCCGCCATTCTTGCATGGCACAGAGCCACAAAAAAGAGCTATTTACCGACCTGTGGAAAAGCGCAACGTGAGCCGATTTTGTGGATAATTTCTACGCCGTTGCTTACAGCTAGGGAAGGAGGGAGCTCGTAGTGTTTTCGCTGCGAATATGGCGAAATATCGCGCGTAGCCGGCACCTGCCTCCTGATGTTCTCCCCTCAAGGCGCGAGATTACGACAGGCCATCCTGGAATCAGGTGTATTGCTTTCCTTAGTTGAGGGCCGGTAGCGGCACCCGGACCATGCCTTCTTGGCTCATGGAGGCAATATGGCGGCCGTCCTGGAAGAACTTTGCGTTCACCAGGGCGCGCCCGTTCTGCGCGGAAACGCATTCCATCTCCGCCAAAATCCACTCCGACATATCAAAATTGCGATGCCACCAGATCGCATGATCGAGGGTCGCCACCGAAATCCCGCGGGAAAGCCAGGCCAAGCCGAGGGCCCGCAAGGCCGGCTCCAACATGAACTGATCCGCAGAATAGCCGAGCATCGCCCGCTGGAGAGTACGTGAGGTCCCCTCCGGCATCGGCGAACGCGCCCGCAGCCACAGGTGCTGGCGCGGGGACCGCCCCGGATCCGGCCGCAGGTAGATATCGCCTTCCACCCGCCGCATATCAATCCCGTTCGTGGACGACATCACCTTCGCAAACACATTATCGAGCGCCCCGAAGAAATCCACCGAAGAAGGCAGCCCCTCCGGCCCGGGAACATCCGGCATGGAGGAAGCCAGCGTAGGCCCGGGCTGGCGCAACTGGAACGACACCCGCGCCGTGAAAATCAAACGGTCACCCTGATACGCGGTGACATTCCGGGTAGAGAAGGAGCGCAGATCGTTGATCTCCTCAACCTGGAATTCGATAGGCTCATCCAGGTGCCCGGCCCGCTGAAACGCCGCGGTAATGGAATGCGCCAGCCGCTCATCCTCACCGATGCCAAGCGAGCGCTGCACATCATCAGCCGCCGCCATCGTGGCCTGCCCGAGCACCTGCCCGCCGTAGACTTTCCCGGTGATCTGCACCAGGTTCTGGCCGCGATACCGCCCCGTCCCGCAGCGCTCCAGCCGCAGATTATTGAGAATCGACGCCAAGGGCTCGGTGTGCGTTTCCGGTATATCGATGCGGTGCATATCTTCCTCACTCCCGGCGGCGCGCGCCACGCTACTTTCCCTCTGCCGCAACTAACTGCTGATATTTCTCAAATAGGACGGCCAGCCGCTCCTCATCAGAGGCAAAGGGCTTGTTGCGATAAAGTCTATCGACTGCCTCGTCAATTTTTTCGTGTGCTTCGCGGAGGTTGCGTGGCATGAGGTCCGGGTCGTAGAGCTCAGCTAAGGTTTTTTCACAGTGGTATTCGCGTACATCGAGTACGCGTAGCGCGCGTTTCGTGAGTTCTTCTTTCGACGACGCCGATAACTCTGGCACGGGGAAATTGTTGTAAACAATCGTGCTGGAATAACTCACACTCATCCCCAATCGTCCGCACACTGCCTTTACCCAAACGTTGTGCGTTCTGGATGTCAATATTGCAAAGAGCCATGGTTCGGCATCATAAATAACTTGACCTTTGTTTGATACAACTGTATCTGCATCCAGGTAACCGATAGGGATGTAGTCTCGTCGCTCTGAAGAAACCTCGGGGACGATAATAGAATCCGTGGCTTTATAACGGACTTCCCCGAAACGCCAAGGGATAGCGGCGAATTCCTGGGTCTGCTTCTTCGTGCTGGACGAGCGCATGACGGAAACGCGGTCGAGGCGTCGCTTCACTTCCGGAATCTCGGCTGCTTCGCGCCGGTTTTCCTCCGTCAGCCACAGGCAGTAGCGGTCTTTCCCGTTGATGTAATCGTCAGCTCCTACGAACTGCTTGATGATATCGGAAAGCTCGGGGTGGCTGACGAGGAGATCTTCGGCTTCCTGATCCGAAAGGATGAGGTTACCGCCGTCGGTGGGCTTGGAACCGTAGCTCATTTTTGGTAGTTCGCGGGAGAGCGCCTTGGTACGTGCTGTTACGTAGGTATCGCTACCCGCAAGGAGATAGGCGTTAATATTCTCAACCGGAGTTCGCACCAGATCCGTGAAGAGGTATTTCGGCTCGGAAGATTCATTACGCAGGCTAATAACTGCCACGGTCACCCCGGCATTATGGGAGGCATTATTGCTCCACTTGAAGGAGGTGTAGGCGTAGCCGATTTCAATACCACCCGTGAAAACATGGGGGTGGAGCAAGGCAACCTGCTCACCCTGAGTGATGGAATTCGTGGTTACGAAAGCGAGCTTGGCCCGGCTGTCGCGAATGTAATTCGCGCCCTTAATGAACCACAGGGCAACATAATCAAGCTTCTTCGGATACTTTGCGCTATCGAAAACATAGGCGAAGTCATCCTTCTGATCCTTGGTCTGGTACGTACTTCCTACATAAGGTGGATTTCCGATAACGTAAATTTCATCTGTTCCGTTATTGGGGCAGACCTCGTTCCAGTCGATACGGGTGGCATTACCGTGCACAATATGCCCGGTTTCCTTGAGCGGGATGAGGGGAATATCCACGCCGAATTTCTCCGCGAATTCCTCATTCATCTGGTGCTTGGCAATCCACAGGGAAAGAATCGCCATTTCCACCGAGACGTCATCGATTTCGATGCCGTAGAAGTTCTCAATATTGATAACCGAAGAAGCCAAACCCAGGGTAGCCGCACCCAGCTTTTCTTCCTCACCCATCCCCAGCAAAGACCAGGAACCCGAGGTGGAGAGGCTATCAATACGCTCGAGGATTCTGTGCTCCAGCTGGCGCAGCGCTTTATAAGCAATAACTAGGAAATTTCCGCTGCCGCATCCGGGATCGAATACCTTAATGCTTTGGATACGAGCCAGCAGATCCCGCAGTTTCTTCACCGAGTTAGCGGCGGCATCGTATTGCTTTTCCAGCTCGTCCAGAAAGAGCGGGCGGATGGTTTTGAGAATATTTGGAACCGAGGTGTAGTGCTGGCCCAGGTTGGCGCGCTGCTGCTTATCGACCACGCCCTGGAACATAGAACCGAAAATATCAGGGTTGATTTCTGACCAGTCCAGGGTGCCGAGCCGCAAGAGGGAGTCCCGGGCCGCCATGGTGAAGTGGGGGACCGCCAAAGAGGCGTCGTCGTCGTTATTAATACGGAAAAGGCGCCCGTTGACGTACGGGAAGTCTTGCAGGTAGACGGGTTTATCCGCGGCGTTCGGGGTGTCGAGGGCGCGGAAGAGCGTGCGTAGGAATTCCGCGGTGTCCGAGCCGTCGCGTGCGGTGAAGGAGCCGATGGCGCTGGTGAACTGGCCGCGCGCGAAAATGCCGGTGTCCTCCGCGAAGAAACAGAAAAGGAGGCGGGTGAAGAAAATATTGAGGCCGTGGCGGGACGCGGCGTCGGTGAGCATATCGGGGCTGGCTTCGAGGAGGTCGTCGTAGAGCTTGCTCATGTGTTCGGCGGCGCGGCGGTCCGCTTTGGTATCCGAGGCGAAATCGCGGCGCTCCATATTCGCCCACGGCAGGAAGAACGTGATGTTTTTGTCGATATGCGCGAGCGGGGTGATGAGGGAATCACCCGTTTTCGTATCGAAGGCGGCGAGGCTGGTGTAATCGGTGGCAATAACGAAACGGGTGTTGTAGCGGATCGCGGTGTCGCTGGTTTTGAGGTCGAGGGCCGCGGCGGCGAGGTCGCCGGTGGTTTCGCGGATATACAGCTTGTTTTTCCACGCGATTTCGTGTTCTCGGTCGGCCGCAACGTTGATCGAGCTGGCGGTGGTGGACCGCAGGCGGGCGATGGAAGATTTTGAGATACCGTAAGCGCGCAGCAGGTCAAAGAAGAAATCGCGAGTGTAGCTGGGTTGGCCGGCCAGCGCGCGCACGCTTTCCTCGATGGTGGATAGGGTCAGTGCCACGCGCGGCTCCTTTCACGGCGGGCCCGGGCGCGCGGGTGCGGCCGGGGTGGTATGGGACTATCTTAGGCGGTGGCCCTGAAATTGCTCCTCAGGCATCCGACAGGTTTCCGAAGCTTAGAGCACCTATCTTGAGACAGCCGGTTCTGTGCGGATTTCTTCGGCTTAATTCGGGATGTAATATCTAATCAAACGAGAAGGAACCTGGACCACTCCGGGATTTCAGCTCAATCATGACTGGCTTTGAGGCTAAGTAATCGATAAGTATCGGCAAGTTGCGGGGCAGCGTACCCAACGAAGGGGCAGAAATGAAGATTTTAAAGATCGATAAAATGAGAAACTGTGGATTTTTTGAAGATTTCAAGTGGCCTGAAGGGTTAGAAAGCTTTGAACGTGTCAACGTGATCTATGGTCCTAATGGCTCGGGAAAGTCCTCATTTTCCAGAGCGTTTGAGGAACTACTTGACGCCGACCCAGAGGACTCAGATGAGAAAGAGTTCACGTTCACAGTAAGTGATGGTAGTGGGAAAGAGTGGCCGTTCTCTAGTAAGCGTGCCGGTGATTTCGCTGATCGTGTCTTTGTTTACAGTGACTCATACGTTGAGAAAGGGCACTTGTTCCGCAGTGATCCGACGTTAGAATCTGTGCTCACAGTTGGGGAAAGGACGGTCGAAGAGGAAAGGGAGCTCGAAGAAATCCTGAAAAAGCTAAATGATAAAGAAGGCGAATTGAAGGGTGATATTGATCGAAAAAAGAAAATGGAAAAGGAGTTAAACCGCATCTATTCGTCAGTGTCGGATCTGGTTGTGAATGCGAATGCGGCAGCCGGGGGGCGTTGGAAGAGCAAAAATGCGTATAACGTAACTAAGGTCAGGGAGGCTTTCGAAGAAAGATTTCCAAGATGGATTGAACTTACCGAGGAGCAACTAAGGGAAAAAACTTCTCTCATCAATATGCCGAAGATGGATCTCCTGAACATTCCCTTGGGTGACTTTGGTGGTGATTATTTTTCTATTGAACGGCTAGAGAGTTTGCTCCTGGAATCTCCTGTTTCGAAGATGCTAGATACCTTGGAGAAATATCCGGAAGCAAGCAGATGGGTCCAAGACGGTCTCGAATTGCATAGCGGAGTAGAGGAATGTATTTTCTGTGGGGGCGCACTAACGGAGGCTAGAAAGGGAGACATAGCTCAGCATTTCTCGCGTGCGGTAGAAGAACTTCAGGAGAATTTACAATCGGCAATTGATCAAATGGTAGCGATTAAAACGCAGTATTTGGACATGTTGAATGCTCTGCCTGACAGTAGACTTCTTACGAAACAACTACAAAGTTCTTTTGAAACCGCAAGGGATGTTGTTGAAAGCGATGTTAAATCATTCCAAGCGGCGGTGGATGAAAATATTTTAATTGCAAAGCGCAAGATGGAGAACGTTCTGGCGGTCGTCGAAAATGCTGTAGTTAAATTTCCTGCAGTTGATCTTTCTCGGATTGCCTTGATCATTGTTGAACATAATCAACTTGTAAATAATAGGGACCGGCTTGTGGGGGGTGCGGCTAAGCAAATTGAAGAGCATTACTTAAAAGTAAACTTGAAGAATGTTCTGAGGTTGAAGGATGGGATTACGGAATGCGAGGAAAGCATTCGGGAGTTAGGAGATGTAATTGGAAGATTGGAAACAAGGCATGCAGCTCTCGTAAATAGAGAGGGGGATCCACTTCCGGCTGCTGGGACAATGACGGCGCGGGTGGCGGAGATTCTAGGTCGTTCCGAGTTGGAGTTTGAGACGATTTCCGACGGGAAGAGGTATCGTGTGATGCGAAACGGCAAGCCAGCAAGTGATCTCAGTACGGGTGAAAGATCGGTCATTATGCTGGTGTATTTCCTCGAAGAGGTTTCTAGCTATTGTAACCAGGGGAGTCCGATTGTCGTCATCGATGATCCAGTTTCTAGCATGGACTCAAACGTCTTTATGGGCATATCGACCTATATTTGGTCGAAAATGATCAATCGGCCAGAGGTTGATCAGTTATTTCTTTTGACTCATAATTATGAACTCTTTCGGCAGTGGGACATACAACTTGAGGCTGTTAAGAAGTATGTCGAACATAGGCTCTACGAGCTCTGCGCGGAGTACCGGAATCATGGTGGTGAGAAGGCTCGGCGAATGCCGAACCTTCAGGCTTGGCCGCCATCTCATTCGTCACGCAAGAAGGTGCGATCTAGTTATCACCATATGTTTATGTCTGTTGCGGCAGCAAAAAGGAAACTGGAAATAGACGACAGCTTAGATAATCGGATGGATGCTCAACTCCTATTTCCTAATGTGATCAGACGTCTTCTAGAGACCTTTTTAGCTTTTCGTTACCCTGGAGAGGTAGGAAACCTTACGAAAGCTATGAGCGAGGCGGAACATCGCTTAAAAGAGTCGGGTTACAAAGGGGATGTCGATGCCCTTAGACTGCGACTTACGCGCTATGCTCATGTTTACTCACATAGTGAAACGCCGGATTCTGGTGCGATAGTTCAGCCGGAAGAAATACGTACCGCCATGGCAGCAGTGTTCACCTTCATGGATGTACTTGACCCGGACCATTTCAAGGGGATGTGTGAGGCGCTTGATTTGGCGCGGGAGGATCTAATAAGAGGTCCGAAAGGATGGCGTACTGATATAAAGGTGTCTAGCGCAAGTTGAGCCTGCGCAATCGAAAAGGATACTCGGAATTAGTAGGTCGTTTCCCGTTCCTTCCCGCGCTGCTGAGGTAAACGCATAGGGTTTGCGAGTGACTGCTTCTTGAACTGCCTGGTGTGGGGTGTGCGTTAGTTAGTTAGTGCTTTCGCGGGGGAGGAGCGTTTGTTCCAGGCCCACCAGGAGAGCTTGCACCATGATGGTGAAGTATTCCTGGCTCATCTGGTTTTCGTGCTGCGGATCCGTGAGGGGCAGCAGGTAGTTGGTGAGCATATCGGCGAGCGCGGTGGAGGTGGCAGCCAGGGGTTGGGCCTGGGCAACCATGCTAACGAGGTCGTGGCGCTGCTCGCGGCGAGTGGGGCTGCGCAAATTACGCGCCGTGATCGCCCACAGGATTGTATTGATAATCATGGTGTAGGCCTGCGGGGCGTGATGGTGGAAACCGGCCTCGTGCAATTTTTCGAACGACGCTTCAAGGAGGGGGAGCATCTCCGCACTGAAATTGCCGTGCATCATCCGCTCCGTCACCCCCGGATGTTCAAGCAGAACCGGGCGGGCGTTCTGTGCCAGCGCCATGAACCACTCTTTCCACTCCAAGCTCTTTTCGGGCAGGGCGATGGAGCCGATGAGATGCGCGATCACGGCATCGACGATGGCGTCCCGATTGGCGAAGTAGTGGTAAATCACCGAAGGGGAGACCTTGAGCTCAAGCGCTAAATCGCGAATCGACCAATTTTCGATGCCGCGGTCACGGGAGAGGCCCTTGGCGGCCTGGCGAATTTTATCCTGGGTCAGGCCGACGCGCCGGCCGGTGTTCACGGATTTAGCGTGCATATGCCCAGCATATCGCCACCCTGCATTGACATTACTAGAACAGTGTTCTAGTGTGTGTGCCGTTCACCCATTACTTCTGAAAAGGAAGCGCTATGACCGACGCGAATACTCACCCGCAACCGGCAGCGGAACCGGAATTGGAGACTGGCTCGAAGAAGGGCCAGATCCCGGGCCTGTTCCCGTTATTCCTGACGGTACTGCTGGCCTATATGGGCCAGATGATTCTCAATCCGATTATTGCCCCGCTCTCGCGCGAAATTGGCCTGCAAGAATGGCATATCGGGGCGACGATCTCCCTGGCGGCCATCGTGCTTTCGCTCAGTTCAACCACGTGGGGGAGGGTCTCCCTGCGGCGGGGAACCCGCCCCATCCTGGTGACGGGGATGCTGGGCGCGGCAACCGCGCTCGCGGCCTTCGCGGTGGTGGCCTGGTTTGGCTTGCAAGGAGCGTTGGTTGGGAGTGCCCTGGTGATCGGGGTGGTGTTCACCCGGGGCCTGCTGTACGGCGGATCCATTGCCGCTATCACGCCCGCCGCCCAAACCTACATCATCACCCACACCTACAGTGAGGCGCAGCGAGTCAAAGGTGTGGGTATGCTGGGTGCCGCGCAAGGCTTCGCGACCATCCTCGGTGCGCTGGTGGGTGGGAGCCTGGCGGCCCTCGGCGGATTTATGCTGCCACTGGTAGTTATGCCGCTCATGATCCTGGCCGGGGTTGTGGTGCTGCTGGTGACCTTCAAGCCCACCCGGGGTGAAAAGAGGGTGGAGAAGCCTGCCAAAGTCAGCTATTTCGACCCGCGGGCATTCGCCTTCCTGGCCTGCGGATTCCTCATGTTCACCGTATTTTCCACCCTGACCACCGTGTTCGGCTTCCTGCTCCAAGACGCACTGGGACTGGAAGCGGCGGCCACCGCCGGATTTACGGCCTTGTGCATGTCCATTATGGGAGTGGTCATGATTATCGCCCAGGCCGCACTGGCGCCGCGGCTCGGCTGGAACGCGGTGCAGCTCTTCCGCCGCGGCCTGGTGATCTTCTTCGTAGCGATAGCCCTGCTGCTCTACCCGAGCCACCTGTGGATTTTCGTGCTGGCCTGCGTGCTGGCAGGGCTCGGCTCCGGCTTAGCGATGCCGGGCTATAACACCGCGCCCACCCTGAAGATGGAGCCGCACGAACAGGGCGGTATGGCCGGGCTCATTAACGCCAATAACGGCATGGCCTATGTGCTGGCCCCCGTTGCCTCCACGGCGCTCTACGGCATCGCGCCCTGGCTACCGATTGCGGTCTGCGTGGTGCTGCTGGCATTGGGCATCCTCATGAGTGCGGTGCATCCCTCATTTAGGCGGTAGCGGGGGAGGCGGCGTCGTCGTACCTATTTCGCACGCACGCGAAAAGGAGACGGGGCCTGGTTCGCGGGGTGGTGAGAAAAACGTCTCCCCTGGGACACTTCTACGAGAGGTGCGGGGAGTCCTGTCACCGGAAACGGTACCAGATATTGGGCGTGACCGGTAGCTGATAGGGGCCTACGTTTCTTCCACCGCGCGGAAACGTCCGGTGGCGGTGGAGCTGCCATTCGCGGCTACGATGCGGCGGGCCTGCGCCATCGCGCCGTCCATATCCGCGAAAAGATAGTCATCGATGCTGAGTTGGCCCAGTTCCATGCGCTGGGCCATCTCCTGCACCTGCTTGGGTAGGCCCTTGACCAGTACGGTATTTCCGGCATCGACCAGGCGATCCACCACCTGCGCCAGGGCTCGCACCCCGGTGGCGTCCACGATCCCGACGCGGGAGAGACGCAAAATCACCACATCCACGCCCGCCAGGCGCGGGATTTCACGCTCGATCCGGTCACCCACACCGAAAAACATGGTGCCATCCACCCGCAAAATAGCAATTTTCGGATCGGAAGGAAGATCCTCCCGGAAAATACCCGAACGGTTCGCCATGCGCCGCAACACCAGAATCCCGGAAATAATAATTCCCACGGTGATCGCCCAAATAATATCCAGACCCACCGTAATAATCGCCGTAATCACGAAAACGGAAGCGTCCGAGCGATTGGAACGCATGACCTGGCGCACCGTATCCGGATTAATCATGCGGTAGCAGGTCACCACCAGCACACCGGCAAGAACCGAGAGCGGAATGACTGAGACCGCGGCGCTCGCCAGATAGACCACCGCGATAAGAACCAGGGAATGAATAATCGCGGCCAGGCGCGAGCGCCCACCGGAACGCACATTCACGGCGGTGCGAACAATGGCGCCGGTGGCAGGCATGCCACCGAAAAGCCCGCAGCCCACCGAAGCCAGGCCCTGGCCCACCAGCTCCCGATCCGGAGAATAGCTACCGCCGCGCACCATCCCCGCCGCGATCCGCGCCGAGATGAGCGATTCAATACCCGCCAGAGCCGCCACCGCGAGCGCGCCCGGCGCCAGCGCGCTGAGCAGGCCCACGGAGATTTCGGGGACGACCGGGGCGGGGAGAGCGGAGGGAATGGTGCCGATGGTGGGCACCGTGAGGCCGGCAGCCCAGGCGATAATGCTCACCACCAGCACCGCGATGAGGGAACCGGGGAGCTTTTTCGAGATCTTCGTGCACACCGCGATAATGATGATGGCGGTCAGGCAGAGCAGCCCCGTGGTGAGCGCCGTTGCGGGAGCTATGCGGGTGAGGGCGTCGAAGGCGGCTGGCAGGGTGCTTAGCCCGGCGCGTGCCTCCACGCCGATAATATTCGGGACCTGCTGGAAGAAAAGAATGGCGGCAATGCCCACCGTGAAACCTTCGATAACCGGCCAGGGGATGAGGGAAACGGCGCGCCCCAAACCCAGCACTCCGGCCAGCAGAATCATGAGCCCCGCCATGAGGCACAGGAGCGGCACTACTCGCGCACCGTGCGTGGCGACGATGGGTGCCAGGATAACGGCCATGGCGCCGGTGGGCCCGGAGATCTGGTAATTAGAGCCGCCGAAGATTGCCGCGATGATTCCCGCCACGATCGCGGTAATGAGTCCGGCCTCCGCGCTCAGGCCGCTGGAAATAGCGAAAGCGAGGGCGAGGGGGAGGGCTACGATTCCCACCGTGACGCCCGCGGCAATATCCTGGCGCCAATACTTTTTGGTGGCACGCAGGTCATCGGCGCAGGGCAGCAGGGAACGCAGATGCGTGATAAAAGTGGGCACAAAAACCTTTCACAATCTCAGCATCTGAACAGGCCGTATCGCGTATACGTGGAGAGAGTGGCGCGCAAATAGTGCTGTTTCGCACCGATCGCGCTGTTTTATAGCGGTGGGCGTCAAGATGCGTGCTTGGTCGAACGAAGCCACCATAGCATATATGTCCATATTTTGAGACGGAGGTGTGCGGTCGCGCGCGGGGCGCCTTTTTGGTGGCGTTTTGAGACAGGACCTTAGGGTGAGATCTTGTGACGGCTCGGGTATTTTTTAGGACTTTCGACCCCGCTACAGTAAAACCATGAAAAAACGTAGCGCCGGGCTGGTTATTACTATTGCCGTCATTATCCTCGAACTTATCGGGGGAATGCAGACCTACCTCAACCAGCTTATTTTGCCGATCCTGGCGAAGGACCTGCACGCGCAAAACCTCTACGGCGTGATTATGGGAGTATCCGCGATTGCTTCCATGGCGGGGCTGCCCATCGGCGCGGCGCTGATGAATCGGATGCGGCTACCGCGCCTCCTCATGGGGGCCACCGTGTTCCTGGTGCTGGGCGCGTGCACCAGCGCCGCGGCGCCCCATATCTCGATATATCTTCTCGGGGCGGTGATCCGAGGCCTGGCCGGCTCCACCCTGGCGATGACCTCCATCGGTGCGGTGGCACTCGGCCTTTCCGGCCGCGCCCGGCGCCTCACCCTAGCTTTTTCCTCCGCCAGCTGGGTGGTTTCCTCCGTGGTAGGCCCGGCTTATGCGGCATGGGTGACGCACCTGCTGTCCTGGCGCTGGGCCATGCTCCTCTACCTGCCGCTCCTTCTGGTAGCCCGCTTCGTTATCGCCCTCAATCTTCAAACCGCAGGGGAACGCAAAGAATCACCTTTCTCCTATACCGCGCTTCTCCTTATCGTGGCGGGCGTGGGGATAACGATTATCCCCGCGGCCGGCCCGCTCAAGATCGTGCTCATGGTCATCGGGGTGGCGGTACTGGGCCGGGTGGCCGTGCTCCTCATGCCGCAGGGTACCTTCACGCAAAAAACACCCCGCCGCGCCGCACTGGCGGGAATGCTCTTCTTGACCGGTGGCTATTTTGCGGGAAATGAACTTGTTTCCCTCACGGCACACGACCTCTACCAGGCCGGCCCGGATGCCCTGGGCGTCATTATTATGGGCGGTGGCCTCGGATGGGCCGTTGTGGGCGTGGTCTGCGGTATTAAACCGGCCACCACCCGGCGCGGATATCAGCTCCGTGTTATTTTTGGCCTCGGTTTCATCGCGCTCGCGGCGCTCTTCTTCGCGGCGTGGATTTTCTCCGGGTGGCGCCCGGTATCAGCTACGCCTGTCTTCTGCATCGCGTGGACCCTTGCCGGGATAGGCATAGGCATCGCGTACCTGGACACTCTCAATATTTTCTTCGACGATCCGGATGAACCCGACGGTATCACCATCGAAGAGATGGCAAGCTCCGCGGTGATCGTGGAATCCCTGGCATCCACGATGTTCATCCCGCTCACCACCTCCATCGTGGCCCTGGCTTTCACATCGGGGGATGGAGTTTCTGCGCTGCCCTACGGAATAACCTGGCTGCTTATCGCGGTGAGTATTTTCCTCTCTTTCGGTTACCTCCGGCACACGTATCCCGCTCATCCCGCGTATCCGGCGTAGCCCGCGCGAAGGGCATAGCTACCCGCGGAGCGAATTTCCGCAGCTGTGGGGTGGTAACGGTGCCCGGCCCGGGGCCAACGGCGCGCGGCGGGGTGCCCGCGCCAGCTGCGCCGTCGTCGTCGCACCATCCCCACCGTGGCGCCAGATTCCACGCAAAGGCAACGGAGCAGATATTCTAGTAACCGGGCTCGCCACCGGAGGCGAGCAACCGGGGACACACGGGGAGACACAAGGAGGGAACCATGGCGGGTTCACCACCGCAGGATATGCTCAACCGCATCGCTGATGCATACGGAGTGGCAACGCATTATTGGAGTTTCGCGGGCGAATACGTGACGGTGGAGGCCGATACGCTTGTCGCGGTGCTCGCGGCCATGGGGATTGATACCTCCACTCCGGAAGCGGCGCAGGCGGCGCTGGACACGGTCGATAGCCGCGAATGGCGCCACGTGCTGCCCGCCACCACGGTGGTGCGCGAAGGTAACGAGCAGATCATCCGCGTGCACGTGCCCCACGGCGCGGCCGTCACCCTCACCTACGAACTAGAAGACGGCGCGGAACTACCCGCCGTACAGGCCGAAGATTTCGAACTGCCGCGCCTCATCGACGGCGCCATGATCGGCCGCGCCGCCTTCATCATCCCGGGCAATCTACCGCTGGGCTACCACACGGTGCGCGCCAAGGTCACCCCGCCGGCAGCGGGGGAGGAAGCCGCCACCTGGCATAGCGGGGCGCTTATCGTGGTGCCGGCGCGCCTGCCCGCTCCGGCAGAAAAAGGCGTGGCCGGCTGGGGCGTGATGAGCCAGCTTTACTCGGTGCGCTCGCGCGATTCCTGGGGGACGGGGGACACCGCGGACCTGGCCGAACTCGGCTCGCTTTTCGGCGGGCTGGGGGCGCAATTCGTGCTCATTAACCCGCTGCACGCCGCTGAACCGTGCGGGCAGCTCACGAACTCGCCGTATTTGCCGACGTCGCGCCGCTTCTTCAACCCCCTCTACATTCGCCCGGAAGACATCCGCGAAGTGGCCTATATGGACTCCGGCAAGCGCTCCATGGTTACGTGGGCGGGGCAGGCACCCAAGGAATCCTCGCTGCACAATACCCTGCTGGATCGCAGCGCCTGCTGGGAAGCCAAACGCAGCGCCCTCGAAGTGATTTACCGCGAACCTCGCAGCCACGCCCGCCAAGCCGATTTCGATGCGTTCCGGGCCGCCGAAGGGCAGGGCCTGGAAGATTTCGCGTTCTGGTGCGCGATGTTTGAGCGCTACGGCAAGCATTTCCCGGTCGGATGCGAGCGCCCCGATACCCTCGCCTCGCGCCGCGAACGCGCTGAACTAAGCGAACGCATTGATTTCTACTGCTGGTGCCAGTGGGTCATGGACCAGCAGCTGGAAGCCGCCCAGAAGGTGGCGCGCGATGCCGGTATGGGCATCGGCGTGGTGCACGACCTCGCGGTGGGGGTGCAGGCCTGCGGGGCGGATGCCTGGGCCAACCCGGATGCCTTCGCCAGCGGCGTGAGCGTGGGCTCCCCGCCCGATATGTACAACCAGCTCGGCCAAGACTGGTCCCCTCCGCCCTTCAACCCGGTGGAGCTGGACCGCCAGCACTACGCACCGGTGCGCGATATGGCCCGCACCGTCATGCGCCACGCCGGCGCGCTGCGCATCGACCACGTCATGGGATTCTTCCGGCTGTGGTGGATCCCGGCGGGCAATAAGCCGGTGGACGGCACCTACGTCTACTACAACCACGAAGCCCTCATCGGCGTACTCATGCTGGAAGCGGTGCGCTCGGGCACCTTCCTCATCGGGGAAGACCTGGGCAATGTGGAACCCTGGGTGCGTGATTTCCTCACCGAACGCGGGATTTTCGGCACCTCCGTCATGCTCTTCGAAAAAGAAGGGGAGGCCTTCCGGGCCCCCGAACACTACCGCAGCGCCTCCCTGGTCACGGTGGATACCCACGACCTGCCCCCGCTGGCCGGCTACCTGGCCGGTGAACACGTGGACCTGCGCGCCTCCCTGAATATCTTGGTGGAGCCGGTGGAGCAGGTGCGCGAAGAAGCCCGCCGCGAGCGCAGCGTGCTTATCGATACCCTGTGCGGCTGCGGGTTATTGGAGAGCCACGATCCCACCGAACGTGAGCTCATCGAGGCGATGCACTGCTATATTGCCCGCACCCCCGCCCAGCTCCAGGCCATCGCCCTGGTGGACGCGGTGGGCGAGCGGCGCACCCAAAACCAGCCCGGTACCGATACCGAGTACCCGAATTGGAAGATCCCGCTGGCCGACGGCACCGAATCCGTGGTCCTCACTGAGGATCTGGGTGAGCACCCCCGGCTGCGTTCCCTTATCGCCGCATACACGGCGGAATACGAGCGCTGCCACCCGCATAGCTAAGGCGGCTTGCGGGAACAAGCGGCTTCGCGGCTGTTTTTAAAGGTACGACGACGCAGGTAGGCCTGTCTCCTAAAATTTTCTCTTATTTTATGAGTCAGGCCATCATCTTTCCCAGCGCTTCTTCTTAGAGTGAATGCACCGGCCGGTCTGCCCCTTTCCCGAGTTGGAAACGGGGCACGGGGCAAGGAGCACGGCGCGCAACGGAAGCGCACCGTTCCCGCCATCGCAGCGCCAGCCACGATCAGCATTCTCAACGGTGAGGAGAGAACATGAAAAAACATCTCGTACCATTTTCGGCCACCGCCGCGTCACTCGGTGGCTTCCTCTTCGGTTTCGATACCGCGGTGATTTCCGGAACCACGGCAGCCCTCCAAGATAAATGGGATTTGAGTGCCGGGCAGCTGGGCTTCACAGTCTCCTGCGCCCTTATCGGTACCATTATCGGGGCGCTTTTCGGTGGCATCCCGGCCGATAAATGGGGCCGGCGCCCCGTCCTCAAAGGCGTGGCGGCCCTCTACCTCATCACCTCCGTGTGTGTGGCGGTGGCCAATAGCTGGGTATTCTTCCTCATCTTCCGCATGCTCGGCGGGATCGCGGTAGGGGCATCCTCGGTGATCGCTCCGCTGTATACAGCGGAGATTTCCCCGGCGGCACGGCGCGGAAAACTGGTGGCCACGGTGCAGCTTAATATCGTGATCGGCATTGTGGTGTCCTACTTCTCCAATTACATCATCGTCAAGATGATGCCGGTGGAACTGGGCTGGCGCTGGATGCTCGGTATTCAGGCGGTGCCTTCCCTCATCTTCCTCGCGGTGTGCTATTTCATCCCGGAAAGCCCGCGCTGGCTTTACACCCGCGGGCGCGACTCCGAATCACTGCGCGTCATGGAAGACCTGTGGGGTAAGAACGAAGCCGCCCAGGTGATGGAAAATATGCACAATGCTGCCCCGCACGCCGCGGCGACCGAGCCTTTCTTCTCGAAGCGCACCGCCCGCCCTATCACCATGGCGATCCTCATCGCCTTCTTCTCCCAGTTCGCGGGTACCAACGCGGTGCTCTACTACGCACCGTCCCTACTCCAGTCGGCCGGCATCGCCGGCGACGCCGCCTTCGCTTCCTCCATCCTGGTGGGGCTCACCAACCTAGCCTTCACCCTGCTGGGGCGTTCCCTCGTGGATAAGGTAGGGCGCCGCCCGCTGGTGACCCTGGGCGCTGGTATTGACATGGTGGCGCTGCTGGCCATCGCTGGAATCTTCTACTTCAACGGCTCGGAACTGTCCACCACCACCGGCATTATCGTGCTGGTTCTCATCATCGTGTTCATCGCCGCACTCGCGGTCGGTATCGGTTCGGTACTGTGGGTTTTCATCTCGGAGATCTTCCCGCCGGCCCACCGCGCGAACGGACAGGCCGTCGGTTCGGCCGCACACTGGGTGTCCGCCGCGATCATCTCCGGCACCTTCCCGGTGATGTTCCAAGCCTCGATGACTTTCACCTTCCTCTTCTACGCTGCGTGCATGCTCGGCGCGGTCATCTGGTCGCGGACTATGATGCCGGAGACGAAGGGAACTCTTCTCGAAGACGTGTAGCCCGGGCGGCGCCCATGGCGCGCCCGCGGTGCGGCGCCCCGTGCGCCCCGCGCCAAATGCGGTGCCCACGCACCGTGCGGATGGCGCGCCGACGGGTGGCGCGGCCCGCGTAGCGGGCCGCCGGCGTCGTCGTAAAAGAAAGTAAGGAGGAACAATGGCGGGCGTAGGGATGAAAGACGTGGCGAGCCGCGCCGGGGTGTCAATCACCACGGTGTCCCACGTGCTCAACGGGACCCGGAGGGTGGCCGAATCCACCCGGATGCGGGTGCTCGAGGCGGCAGCGGAGCTGGGCTATTCGAGTCCACGTACCGTCCGCTCCCTGCGCGCCGGTGCCTCGCCCGGAATCGCCATTGTGGGAACCCTGCTGGGCAACGCCGGGGGCACGGCCGTGGCCCTGGAATTGGCCCGCCAGGCCACCGACGCCGGCCTGGTGCCCTTCCTGCTGGATACCGGGGCGAATGTGCATACCGAAGAAGCGGCGCTCAGCGCCCTTATCGCGCACCGTCTGGACGCGGTTATTATCAGCCCCGTGCCCGGATGGCGCCGGCATTCACTGCCCCGGCTGCGCCGCCACGCCATCCCGTTCGCGGTGGTCAACGGGAATGACCCCGCCGTGGTGGCTCCGCAGGTAAGCACGGACTACCAGCAGGGGATCCGCGATATCACCGCACACCTCCTCGACCACGGGGTTCGCTACCCGGTGCTCTTCTACCCGGACCGGCGCATCGCCAACGGCTCGCAGCATATGCGCGGCTTCGAGGAAGCCCTGGTGGAACGGGGCCACCGGGTGACCCGCCACCAGCTGGTGGGCGCCCATTCCTCCCCGCGAGCAGTGCGCCGTCAGATCGCCCAGGTGCTCGACTCCTGCGCCCATATTGACGCCCTGGTACTGGGCAGCTCCGCTATGTGCGTGCCCGCCATGGCGGAGATACGGCGCCGCGGGCTGCTGCCCGGCCGCGATATCCGCCTGGCCGTTTTTGATGACTCGCATTTGCCTGAAGCCCAATCATTCCTGCGCGCCGTTGACCCGGTAGAAGAGGTTGCCGAGCGCGCCATTACCGAAATAACCCGCCTGCTCGGTGATTCGGATGCCGCCGCGGAGCGCCACCGTACCCGACTGGTGCCCTGCACCGTCATCACCGGGCCGAGCTGCGGCTGCCCCACGGCGCCGCAGGAAAGCTCAACGGCGGGAACCGACCAACATCGGCTCTATGCCGCAGCCCACGGGCGCCGTCACGCCGGCTGGGTACCCGACCGTGCCCTCCTCAACGATGAGGGACACAGTCGCTCCCCGCTGGCCGCCACGCCGCCCCCAACCCCCTCAACAAAGGAGGCAATCATGACACAGCTCGATCACTTCCCCGATCGTTTCTTCCCCGCCCTGCACGTACGCCCGAACTTCGGGTGGGTCAACGACCCCAACGGTATCCACAAGGTGGGCGATACCTGGCATATGTTCTACCAGTACAACCCCAAGGCGCCCTGGCATGACCACATCCATTGGGGGCATGCCACCTCTACCGACCTCGTCAATTGGACGGCACAGCCCATAGCGCTCAAGCCGCGTCCCGGCCAGCCCGATTCAGCCGGCTGCTGGTCCGGCGTGGGCACCGTGCACGAGGGCGTATCCTCGCTGCTCTACACTGCCGTCACCCGCGGGGATGGTCCCTCCGTGACGGTCCTAGCCGAGGAAAACGCTGACCGGAGCGGCTGGGAGCCCACCGCCGTCGTCGCCACCATGCCGCCCATCGAAAACGTACGCGCCATGCGCGACCCCTTCATTTTCCAGGTGGAGGGCACAACCTACGCCATCCACGGTGGCGGCTTTGAGGACGGCACCCCCGTGATCTTCCTCTACGAATGCTCCGATTGGCGCAACTGGCGCTACCTGGACACCCTCCTGGTGGGCGATGACCCGCTTGCCTCCATCTACGCACCGGCCTCTATCTGGGAATGCCCCCAGCTCATCCAGGTGGGAGACGCGTGGGTACTTATCGTTTCCCAGTGGGTGGAAGCGGAAACGCTCATGGACCACCTCACCGGGGTGGCCTACCTGGTGGGTGATCTGGATATGAGTGCCGGATACCCGCGCTTCGTGCCCCGTGCCGGCGGTGAATTCGATGCCGGGCCGGACTTCTACGCGCCGCAGTGCGTGGTGGACGGGGACCGCGTGCTCGCCTGGGGTTGGACCTGGGAAGGCTCGGACCGTACCGATGCCGATATCGACGCGTCGGGCTATAACGGTGCGCTGACCTACCCGCGCCAGGTGCGTATTTCCGACGGTCGCGTGTGGACCCAGCCGTCTCCCGAAATCTTCGCGCTGCGCGAGGGGGAGGGCGAGGCCGTGACCGAACTGCCTGAGCTGCATTCCTTCTCCCTGGACCTGGCGGGCAGCGGCACCATCTCGCTGCGCGATTCGGGAACGAATGAAGTGCTCTTCACCGCGGCTGTGCACGCGCCGGCCTCGCTATGGATGGACGGTTCCCTGGTGGAACTCTTCCAGGAGAACACCGCATCCTTCACCCAGCGCATTTACCCGCGCGGGCAGGTGCGGATGGAGGTGAGCGGCGATCTCCAGGTCACCTGCTACCCCCTCTCCGCCTTTAACAACGACGGCGCCCGGCTCCCGCGCGCCTTGCGTTAAGGGACGGTGCGGCACCGTGTAAAGCACCAGCACACAATAAGCGAAGCGGGGGATACCCACGGGTATCCGCCGCTTCGGCTTGTATTCGAGGTATCGCGCTTTCCCGCTAGATACCGGACTGGTGCTTAGTTACGTGCTCGCCGGAGCGCCAGCGCCCCACCTGCGCCGAGGAGCACCGTAGCCGCGCCAATAGCGCTGCCCAGCTCCGCACCGGAGTGGGCTAGCTGCGGTTTGGCTGCGCTGGCCGTGGGCCGTGCTGTTGCCGGGGATGCGGTGGGAGTCGCGGCGGCCGGAGCGGCCGCGGTGGAGGGAGCTGCCGGGGCGGCGGTGACGGCCGGGGGGGGCCGCTGGGCCGGTGGGCGGCGTCGTCGGAACAACTGGCGCGGAAGGCTGTGCCGGTTCAACCGGAGCCGACGGGGCGGGCTGCTCCGGCTGTGCCGGCAACGTGGGAAGCGGGCGCGCAAGGATCTCGGTGAGTTCCGCGATCTTCTTGTTGAGCGCGGCGGCGCGTTCGCTGAGAGTAGCCACGCGGGCCTGCGCTGCTTCGAGCGCCTTCGCTTTTTCTGCGACATCAGCGCGGGCCGGAGCGGCTGCCGCCTGAGCATCCTTGATTTGCTGGGCAAGCTCAGCTTGCATAGCCGGACACTGCCCCTGTGCGCCCCGCAGCTCCTCGATAAGCGGCTGAAGCTCATAAATCTGGGTATTGAGCTGCTGCTGTTGAGTGCGCAGCTGTTCGAGCTTCTTTTCCAGCGCGTCAATCTGAGCGCTGATATCCGTCACATCTGCCCCGGCCTGCTGCATCTTGCTGCGCTTGACCACCAGCGCGTTTTTCTCGTCGATGGTGGCGTACTCGGTTTCCTGAACTTCCTTGAGTGTGGTCCGAAGCTGAGCCAGCTTCTTTTCCTGGTTAGCTACGGCGGTGTCAAGCTTGCCGCATTCGGTTGTCAGTTCTTGCTGCTGGGCCAGAAGTGGTGCGAGGGGCGCCTCCTGGTCCGCCAGGCGCTGCCGGGCGGTGGTCAGGGATTCTTCCAGCTTCGGAAGCTTGTCCTGCTCCGCAGCGAGATCAGCGGTAACCCGAGCAAGCTCAGCTTCCGCGGCGGCCTTATCTTGTGCAGCCTTGTCCCTATCCGCCGCAGTTTTCTCCGCATCCACGCGGGAAAGATTGCTCGTAGGTGCCGCTGGTGTGGCCGGGGCAGCGAGCGCCGCGGCGGGAATAAAAATGGCTGTGGCCGCAGCAGCGGCAACAGCCAGGTAACTCGGGTGCTTCATCGGGGTACCTTCCTCTTCCTTGGATATATACGGTACGCACCACAAGTTTATAGCGAATTAATAAAAGGATATTGAGAAATGTGATGATATAAATATTCAGGAATGTGCGATATTCCCCACGGTGGTGTGTGGGGGTTCAGCGGTGCTGATCGTAAGGGTGAAGAGGAAGGATCAGTTGATTGAATGCAATGGTGCGGGAACTCAGTATGAGTCCCCGCACCATTGTTGTATGAGAGCAGTGGGCCAGCGGTCCGTGTTACCGGTTAATCCGCCTAGTTCCCAGCTTTCCGGTCAGCTTCCTGGTTGCGCACCGCGCGAGCGGTACCATCGACCACTTCGGAGACGATGCGCCGGCAGGCCGGAGCAGCATCCGTGGTGGCCAGCCATTCCTGACCGAGGGCCAGCAGGTCAACCCCAAGATCGGTACGGCCGGCCAGCTGGGCCGGGTAAGCGTACTCGAGCATATTCGAGGCGATCTCCACCGAGTTGTTATCCCACATTTCCTTGGCAACCGCGAAGTACTTCTCCGCGTACGCCCGTACGCTTTCCGCGGAGGATCGCCCGGTGCCCAGGGCGAGGTTGCGCTGGCGGGTATTGGTCTCCGGATGCACAATTTCTTCCCAGACCTTTTCCTTGGCCGCGCTATCAGGCAGCGCACCTTCGGCCTGGGCCGCGAAAATCTGCCCGAAGGAGGAAGAATCGCGGGCGAATTCGGCATCGATGGCGGCCTGATCGGCCCGCCCATTCGCTGCCAGCGCGATGAGGATATTCCAGCGCACTTCCTGGTCGACGTCGTACCCTTCCGGAACGGCCACGCCGTCGCGCCACCCGGCAATAAGAGCGAGCTGCTCGTCACTCACGGCCCGGCGCATCGCCGCACCCATGAGCTGGAGCTGGCGGTCGGAACCCGGTGCCGCGGTGAGCGCCAGTTCGAAAATACGCTCGGAAACGGCAGCGGCGAACTCCGCGCGGGTGGCCGGGTTGGAGTACAGCTCAACCGCGGAATGCAGGGAGCCGAGCACCACGCGCAATACAGTGCCATCGGTTTCGTCCGCCAGCACTGCCAAGGCGATATCGGCGTAGGTATGCGCATCGAGCTCGCCGTCGCGCATCATATCCATCGCCGCGAAGACCACCACGGAACGATCCAGGTGGTTATCGAACTTGTCGAGGTTCTCCAGCGCTACCCGGAAGGAATCAGCATCGAAGCGGATCTTGGCGTAACCCCAATCCTGGCTGTTGAGGAGGATGAGGTCGGGGCGTTCAGCACCCGCGAAGGAGGCGATCTCGGTGCGTTCACCGGCAATATCCACCCATTCGGACTTCACGCAACGCAGCGCGTCACCGTCCAGGTCATACCCGGCAATGCGGATACGGTGCGGGCGCAGGGAGGAGTTCGCGTCGTTCGTCTGAACCACGGTGAGGCGGTCGATCACCCCGCTGCTCGATTCGACTTCGGGACGCAGGGTGTTAACACCGGATTCTTCCAGCCACACCCGGGTCCATTCCTTGAGGTCACGCCCGGAGGACGCTTCCAGTTCGGTGAGCAGATCGCTGAGCGTGGCATTGCCCCACTTGTGCTTAGCAATATAGGCACGCACCCCGGCCAGGAATTGTTCTTGACCCACGTAGGCCACCAGCTGCTTGAGCACGGAGGCACCCTTGCCGTAGGTGATGCCATCAAAATTGACGAGCACATCTTCCAGATCGCGAATATCCGCGGCAATCGGGTGGGTGGAGGGAAGCTGATCCTGCTGGATCGCCCAGGTCTTTTCAGATGCGAGGAAGGTGGTCCAGGCATCCTTCCAGCGGGTGTTATTGGCAGCGGCCAGGTGGCTCATGAACTCCGCGAAAGATTCGTTGAGCCACAGGTCATCCCACCACTTCATGGTGACCAGGTCACCGAACCACATATGGGCCTGTTCGTGCAGGATGGTGATGGTACGCCGGTCGATAATCGCGCCGGTGGGCTTGGTGCGGAACACATAGGTTTCCACGATGGTCACCAGGCCCGGATGCTCCATGGCCCCGGCATTGTATTCGGGGCAGAACACCTGGTCGTACTTGCGGAACGGGTAGGGATGGCCGTAATTAGCTTCGTAGTAGTCAAATCCCTGGCGGGTGATGGTGAAAATCTCATCCGCATCCAGGTAGGGTGCCAGCGACTTGCGCGCGTACACACCCAGCGGAATATCGCGCCCGTCGATGGAATGGAAAGGCTCGCCTTCCACACCCTCGTAGGGGCCGGCCACAATCGCCACCAGGTAGGTGGATAGGCGCTCGGTGGGGGTGAAGTCCCAGCGGGCCTTGCCTTCGCCCAGGGCCACCGGCTCCGGGGTGGGGGACACGGAGAAGACTTTCCAGTTCTCCGGCGCGGTCACCGTGAAAGTGAAATTCGCTTTGAGATCAGGCTGCTCGAAATTCGCGAAGACCCGCCGCGCGTCCGCCACCTCAAACTGGGAGTAGAGGTAGACCTCACCGTCGGCCGGATCCACGTAGCGGTGCAGGCCCTCGCCGGTGCGCGAGTAGTACTGGGTGGATTCCACCCGCACCGTATTCTGCGCCGCGAGGTTGGGCAGCGGCAGGCGTGAATCCTGGTAGCTGGCCGGGTCGAGCTCCGCACCGTTAAGCACTACGCGCTCCACCGACTTCGCGATGAGGTCGAGGAACGTATCGGCACCCGGCGTTGCTTCAAAATCAATTTCGGTCACCGCCGCGAAGGTTTCCTCCCCGGTGGTTAGATCAAGTTCAATGCGGTAATTCTGCGTCGCTACGATCTGTGCGCGCTCCGCAGCTTCTGCGCGGGTGAGATTAGTCCCGGCCATCAAGCTTCCTTTCCTTGGCTTTCAGCACAATTTACGTGAAATCCTACCGGTTCTGGCGCGCCCGTGCCCGCCGTGCCCGCTTTCTGCCGCACTGTTCGCGCGCCGTTCGCGTACCGTTGCCCTGCCGTTTCAGTTTCGCTCATGGCGCGAGGCGCCCCGCGGCGCCCATTTTCACGCTTGGATAGAACCATGAGTACTCAGGTTGAATTTTGGTTTGATGCAACATGTCCGTGGACGTGGATTACTTCTCGCTGGGTCGCGGAGGTCGCCGCTGCCCGTGATTTCACCGTCACCTGGCGTCCTTTCTCCCTCGCCATTCTCAATGAGGGCAAAGATATTTCGGAGGAGTACCGCGCACATGTGGAAGAGGGCCGCGAAACAGCGCTTGTCGCCATGAAAATCGCCCAGCTGGAAGGTAACGAAAAAGTCGGCGAGTTCTACGCCGCTCTGGGCCAGGCTATTCACGAAGACCGGCGCCCCGTGGGGCGCGAGATTCTTGCCGAGGTGCTCGCTGCTCTCGGTGAAGGTAGCGAGTATTTGAACGACGCCGCACATTACGACGCCGCCCTCCGTGAGAGCGTGGCGGCCGGGCTGGCGCTCGTGGGTGATGAGGTCGGCGTGCCCATTATTTCATTTGACGGCGTGGCCTTCTTCGGCCCTGTCATCTCCCCGGCCCCGCACGGCGAGGCCGCCCTCGCCCTCTGGGACGGCTGCCTCGCCCTAGCTCGCACCCCCGGTTTCTTCGAGCTCAAGCGCTCGCGCACCACGGGGCCAATTTTTAGCTAGCCGCCGCCAGCGCCGCCCGCGGGTGCACTCCTAGATCCACCCGCGGGCCCGGGCGAGCTGCGCCGCCTCGGTACGGGTGCTCGCCCCCGTTTTCCCGATAGCGGCCGAGAGGTGATTGCGCACCGTCCCCTGCGATAAAAACAGTTGCGCTGCCATGCTTTTCACGGTCGCACCGCTGAGCGCCAGCCGCAGCACATCTCCTTCGCGTTCGGTGAGCGGATTGGGCCCCATTTGCAAGGCCTGCGCGGCCAGCTGCGGATCGATAGCGTAGCCGCCGCCGGCAACGGTGCGCAGCGCCGCGGCGAGTTCCTCGGCCGGCGCATCTTTAACAACGAAACCGCGCGCCCCGGCCGCCATAGCACGCTGCAAATACCCGGCACGCCCAAAGGTTGTCACAATAACGACGCCGCAGCCGGCCCCCGCGTCCTGCAGTGCTTGCGCCGCCGCAATTCCATCCACATGCGGCATTTCGATATCGAGGAGCGCAATATCGGCGCAAGTTTCCACCACGGTGGGAACGACGGCGCTGCCATCTTCCAGCTGCGCCACTATCTCGATATCCTCTTCCAGGTTGAGGAGCGCCGCCAATGCTTCGCGCACCATTCGCTGATCATCGGCGATCACCACCCGGATGAGGCGGTGGCGCCCCGTAGTCGTCCCGGTGCTCATTTGCGAGCTGCTGTTGGAGGCCGCACCGTTGCCTAGCTGCGCGGCGTCGTTCATATGCTCACCTCCACACGAGTTCCAGGTTCTAGCTGGCTTATCACCATTGTTCCACCGGCAGCTTCCACGCGCTCGCGCAAGCCGGTCAGTCCGGTACCTGCCGGAGCCCCCGCGGGGATACCTACGCCGTCGTCCTCCACCCGCAAGCGCGTGCCACTCTCCCTTTCCTCAATCGTGATAGTGCAGTTGCGCGCACCCGAATGGCGCACCGTATTCGTAACCGCTTCCCGCACCACCCACGCGAAAAGCTGGGCGGTGAGGAGTGGAAGTTCCGGAGGAGGCGTGACATGCGCGGCGATACGCGCGGAACGGAGCAGTGCGTAGGCGGAATCCAGTTCGGCATTGAGGGTGGGCTGGCGCAGGTCGGTCACGGTGGCCCGCACCGTGTCGATAGCGTCGCGCGAAATTTTGAGACTTTCTTCTAATTCGGCGCGCGCCGCCTCCGGGTTGGTCTCCATGAGTCGCGAGGCCAATTGAGTTTTCACGGTGATGGCGGTCAGCGAATGGCCCAGCACATCATGAACCACGGAGGCCAGTTCGGAACGCTGCTCGGAAAGGATGAGCTCCGCGCGCATCCGCGCGGACCGCGCGGCAAATTCTTCCAGGAACCGCGAGATGAGAATGGGGATCATCGGGATAATAATGCTGCCCAGAAACGCTGCCCACACGAAATCATACGGTGCCCAGATATGGGCCGCCGCTCCGCCCGCGAAACAGAGAAGCCCGCACGGAATCCCGGGTATGAGCGGGAGCGAAAAAATCCATACTGCCGCGACGAAGGGTGCCGTGTAAGCGAAGCCAAAGGGGAAAGGTCGGATAAGTGCCGCGCAGGCAAGCAGCGGAATGCTCCATAACGCGAGGGATGCCCAGCGGGGCCAGGAGGGACGCATATCCGGAAATTGGAAAATCAGAATATATGTCAGTCCAAATCCACAGATTCCCGCGTAACCGAGGCCGCGCTCAAGTGGAGTGAGACTTGGTGTTAGGAGAACTCCAGCGAAAGGAAAGACCAGGAAGATGAGCCAGATCCCGCTGCCGAAGAGCATAGTCAGGCGCTCGCGGCGGGTGGTCGGGGCTGCCGGTATCTGGTTGGCGGTGCGCCACATGCGGTTCAAATAATGGCTGGAGGGAGATGCTGGGGAGGCAGACGGAGCGGTGGAGGCCGCTGAGACGGCGGGAGACGGTGCGGCGGGGGATGGTGCCATAGGACGAGCATAGCGGCCGCGAAGCTCCTCCGCGGCCGCCGCTCGTGCACTGTGCTGTGCTCGCACGTTGGCCGTACCTCAGCGCCGCACCGTCGAACGGCGCAGGGCCAGGAGCGCCAGTGCAGCGAAGATAATCGTCCACACCGCGACGTTTCCGATTGCCCAGGCGAAGGATTCGGTGGGGAGGATCTCCGGCATACCCGGCGTGGCGAAAGCACCGGTAATAATAACCTCCCCGTTCTGAGGCCAGTGGGCCAGTACACCCGCCCCGTAGAAGGGCGTGTACCGGGCCAGCTCCATCATGGCTCCGCTTAGCGGCATAAAGAGATTACCGAGGAAAGCGAGGAGCACCACCACACCGGAGGCAATGGACACCGCGGTCTCGCTGCGAAGCGCCAGGGCAACGGCGAGGCCAAAGAAAGCGAAGGGAAATACGCCTACCAGGCACAGTCCGGCGCTCGCGAGCCAGATTCCGGGGGTATCAAATTGCGCCGTGGTGAGGATACCGAGGAGGAAGGTCGCGCCGATGGGGAGGCAGGCAATGAGGAGGCTGACAATGATTTTGCCCGTCAGGTAGTCCCCGCGGCGCATCCCGGTCAGCGCCAGGTGGCGGCCCCAGCCGCTGTCGTGTTCCACGGCGGCAGCACCCGCCATGGATGTCGCGGCGGTGGCTGCCCCGTAGAGGGCCAGGCTCACCATGACGTAGGCAGCGATGGTGCCGCCGGGAATGTGTTTATCAGTTCCCGGTGAGGCCACCCCGAAAACCGCGAAGATCACGAGGGGGAGGGCGATGAGGAAGATAAGGGAGTCCACCATCCGCAGATTTCGCCAGAGCTCGTGGCGGATATAGGAGAAGAAGATACTGGTGCGGGAACGGGGCGTCGCCGGACTGGTTACGGGAGTGGTCATGAGCGTGCTCCTTCGGGTGCCGCGGCGGCGGGGAAATCGGTTCGAGGCGCGGCCGTGAGGGTGAAGAAAGCATCCTCAAGGCTGGCGGCGGAAATCTGGAGGTGGGAGCCGAGGCCTTCGCCAAGAATCACCGCGGCAAGCCGATCGGAATCAGCCACGGTGAAACGCACCAGGTCACCGTCTCGTTCGACCGTGTCGGCGCCAGTGCGCGAAGCAAGCTCTTCCGGAGTGATAGCGGCCTGCGGATTCCAGGTAACGGTGAGGTGGTGGCGTTGCTGGGCGGTAATCTCGGCAACGCTCCCGTCCGCCACGATGCGCCCGTTATTCATGAGGATGACCCGCTCAGCCATATCTTGGGCTTCCTGGAGGTAGTGGGTGGCGAAGATGATGGTGCGTCCGCGGGCGGCGTCGGCCCGAATATGCTCCCAGAAGTCACGGCGCGCCGTGGCATCCAGCCCCGCGGTGGGCTCATCGAGGATAAGCAGCTCCGGGTCGGATAGCAGTGCGGCACCGAAGCGGATGCGTTGGATTTGCCCGCCGGAGCATTTGGCAATTTTCCGGGAGGCGAAATCGCTCATGCCGGCGCGTTCAATAACGTCGCTCACCGGGAGGTGGAAGGGGAGACAATCGGCAAGGAAATGGAGAGTTTCCGCGGCGGTGAGATCACGGAGCATTCCACCGGTCTGCAACATGGCCCCGATGCGCCCGGTGAGGGCCGGGGAGCCGGGAGTCTGGCCGAGAACTTCAAGGGTGCCGCGGCTGGGTTTGGTGAAGCCGAGAACCATATCGAGGAGCGTGGTTTTCCCGGCACCGTTGGGGCCGAGGATCGCCACGATCTCCCCGGTAGTGATCGTGAGCGACAGATGATCCACAGCGTGCACGTTCCCGAAAGAACGGCTGAGGGCGCGGGCCGCGACAGCGGGGTGCGCGGTAGGGACCGGATGGGGCGGGTTGGCCCCGGGGGTTATGTTCATGCCATCAGTGTAAAAATGAGCGACGGGGCACCGGAACTGCCAAGAATCACCACTTCCTCATGACAGATGTCATGGATAAGTGGGCCTGGTCAGTCCGGCACCCCGCCGCCGTTACGCCGTGGCACCTAGGCGCGCGTTAGCGCCGGCGTCGTACTATTTCGGCCGTGCGTACGGAATAGTGCCTATGCACGATTGCCGCGCACGCGAATGCCGTATGTACGAAAGAGCGCTTTTACCAAATACGCACGCGCTCTTCCGGGGCGAGGTAAAGGCCATCTCCCTCTTCCAAGCCGAAAGCTTGCGCGAAGGCGTCGATATTCTTCACGGTGCCGTTGCAGCGGAATTCGGACGGGGAATGCGGGTCGATGGCGATGAGCTGGCGGGCCCATTCGTCGCGGTTCTTCCCCTGCCAGATCTTGGCGAAGGACAGGAAGACACGTTGAGCGCCGGTGTAGCCGTCAATCACCGGAGCGCTTTCCAGGGTGAGGCCCTCGCGTTTCAGGTGGATCTCATAAGCCTTGAGCGCGATGGACAGGCCGCCCAAATCCCCGATGTTTTCACCCTGGGTGAGTTCACCGTTGACATGGAAAGCCTCATCACCGTTCAACTGGGCCGGAATATAGGAATTGAATTGCGCGATAAGAGCCGCGGTGCGCTTCTCAAATTCGGCGCGGTCCTCATCAGTCCACCAATTGTTGAGGGAGCCGTCCGCATCAAACTTCGAGCCCTGGTCATCGAAACCGTGCCCGATTTCGTGGCCGATAACCGCACCAATACCCCCGTAATTGAAGGCGGCATCGCGATCCTGCTCGAAGAAAGGCCATTGCAAAATAGCGGCGGGGAATACAATCTCATTCCACTGCGGGTTGTAGTAGGCGTTGACTGTTTGCGGATTCATATGCCATTCGCTGCGGTCAACTTCCTTGCCGAGCTTCGCGATGCTTTCCTCTACCTCAAATTCGCAGGCCGCGCGAATATTGGCCAGCAGATCCGCGCCGATCTGCATGGAGGAATAATCCTTCCACTTTTCGGGGTAGCCGATCTTCGGGGCGAAAGTATCCAGCTTGGCCAGGGCGCGCTCCTTGGTGGCATCGCTCATCCAGTCAAGATCCCGGATGGAGAGACGGTAGGCATCCAGGAGATCCGCGACCAGTTGATCCATGGTGGCCTTGTGTTCGGGCGGGAAATAGGAGGCCACGTAGAGCTGGCCCACTGCCTCACCGAGCACTCCGTTGACCAGCTGCACCGCACGCTTCCAACGGTCACGTTGCTGGGTGGTACCCGCGAGCACCTTGCCGTAGAAATCGAAATTCTTCGCGTCGATCACTTCGGGCAGGTAGGAAGCACGCGCGAGCAGAATGCGCCAGCGGGTGTATTCCTTCAAGGTGTCCAGCGAGGTTTCTTCCCACAGCTGTGCGGCGGCCTGCAGCGCCTGCGGAGTGGTCACAATAATGGTGCCGAGCTCATCGGGATCATAACCGATGGCACGCAACGCGGTGGCCCAGGGGAATTGCGGGGCCGAGGCCACGAAATCCGCGAAGGACATCGGATTATTGACCTTATCCATATCCCGGGCATCGGTGCGGCTCATATGCGCGGCGGCGAGTTTCGTTTCCATATCGATGACACGCGTGGCGGCAGCCGTGATGGCAGTGCTGGGCGCGGTGGTTTTTTCATCAAAAGCAAGCTGGGCCAGTTGCGGCACAAAATCCCGGTAAGCGCTCAAAACCGGAGCGAATTGCGCTTCACGGTAATAGGCTTCATCCGGTAATCCCAGGCCGGACTGGCCGATGGAAAATTCGTTCACATTGGGATTGGCCAGGCTGGGGGATACATCCACCCCAAAGAAGCTATCCACCCTGGTGCGCATGAGCGCACCGATCACGCGGGCAAGATCTTCCTTGGTTTCCGCACTAGCCACCGGGTCAAGATCAGCGGCGAGGGGAGCGGTGCCCTTCTCATTAATCGCAGCGGTATCAACGAAAGAACGGTAGAGAGCCACTACCTTCGCGAGGGAATCCGCCGGAACGCTTAGGGTGGAATCCGCGGCGGCCGTATCATCAGCTGCCTTCTCAATGAGCTCACGTACATGAAGCTCAGCCTCATCACGCAGATCGATAAAGGAACCCACCGACACCTGATCGGCCGGAATTTCCTTCTCACGCAACCAGGTGCCATTGACGGCACGGAAAAGATCATCCTGGGGGCGCACCGAAGTATCGGCGCCCGAAAGTACAGCATGCAAAGCAGTATCAGTCATGTGTCCAGGGTAGTGGACGCCTACGACACTTTAAATAGCGCATCGCCACCGGCGCACCACCCCGAAGTAAAAGTGACAAGCGGCACAATAGGATAGGATGGCTGCATGCGAGTACATATTGGAACAGATCATGCCGGTTTCGAGCTCAAGGAATTCCTGGTGGAGAAGCTCGAAGAGAGTGGCTACGAAGTGGTGGACCACGGCGCCAAAACCTATGACGCGCTCGATGATTACCCCGCCCCGTGCATTGCCTGCGGGCAGGGCGTTGTAGACGACGCCGGGTCGCTGGGCATCGTGCTGGGTGGCTCCGGAAACGGCGAGCAGATTTCGGCGAATAAGGTGCGCGGGGTGCGCGCCATCCTCGCCTGGAATGAGGATACGGCCAAGCTCGGGCGCGAACACAATAATGCCAATGTCATTTCCATTGGTGCGCGCCAGCACACCCCGGATGAAGCCTGGAACCTGGTCAAGCTTTTCCTGGAGACGCCCTTCAGTGAAGATGAGCGCCACCAGCGCCGCATCGACCAGATCGCGCGGTACGAAGGCGCCTAAAAAGACCCTAAATATATATTGCCGGGTCAATGAGTGGTTCGTGATGGGCCGGGGTGCGTACCCGCGCGGGGATTCCCACCGCGGTCGCTTCCGCCGGCACATCATGAACGACGACGGCGTTAGCGCCCACCTGGGAACCGTCCCCAATGTGGACAGGGCCGAGTATTTTCGCGCCTGCCCCCACCATGACACCATTTCCCAAGGTGGGATGGCGTTTGACCGGTTCGGCTGATGACCCACCCAGGGTCACCCCGTGGTAGATCATGCAATCATCACCGATCTCCGCGGTTTCCCCGATCACCACACCCATGCCGTGGTCAATGAAGAAACGGCGGCCAATGTGGGCACCGGGGTGGATTTCCACCCCGGTGAGCAACCGGGTGGCTTGGGAGAGGAGACGTGCTGGCAGCCTGAGCCGCGGCGTTGCCTCCCACATCGCGTGCGCCAACCGGTGCCCCCATACGGCATGCACGCCGGAGTAAGCCAGTACCACTTCCAAGCGGGAACGCGCCGCCGGATCGTGCCGGCGCGCTGTATCAATATCTTCCCGCATCATCCGGAGTGCTCGAGATAAACCCATAGGCTCTACTCTAGCCGGCCGTCCGCGCCGTGGGCTCATCCCCCCCCGCGCCAGGTTGGCCTGCGTCGTCGTACCGGTATCTCCCACTAGTCGCGGTAGGGATCGAAAAGGGGAGTGGAAGCGTAGCGCTCACCGAAATCGGGGATGATCACGACGATGCGCTTCCCGGCAGCTTCCTCGCGCCCCGCGACCTCGAGGGCGGCCTGGAGCGCGGCGCCTCCGGAAATCCCCAGCAGCAGGCCTTCGGAGGTAGCAGCGGCGCGGGCCACCTCGAGTGCCTTCGCGGTGGGAACCGGGATGACTTCGTTGTAGAGCTTGGTGTCGAGCACCTCGGGCACGAAATTCGCTCCGATACCCTGGATGCCGTGCGAACCGGCGCGACCTTCGGAGAGCAGTGGCGATTCGGCCGGCTCCACCGCGATGATTTTCACGTCCGGATTGTGACGGCGCAGCGCGTGCCCCGCCCCGGTAATGGTGCCCCCGGTGCCGATACCGGCAACAAAGTAATCCACCTTGCCTTCGGTATCCGCCCAGATTTCCTCACCCGTGGTCTTTTCGTGAATGGCAGGGTTGGCGATGTTCGTGAACTGGCTGGCCAGAATTGCGTTCTCGGTAGTTGCCACGATTTCTTCGGCGCGTGCCACCGCCCCGCGCATGCCTTCCTTCGGATCGGTCAGCTCCAAGCGAGCCCCGAAAGCACGCAGCAGCATGCGCCGTTCCACCGACATGGAAGCTGGCATTGTCAAAATAACCTTGTAACCGCGCGCGGCACCCACCCAGGCCAGGCCGATCCCGGTATTCCCGGACGTGCCCTCCACAATGGTGCCGCCGGGGCGCAATGCGCCGGACTTTTCCGCGGCGTCGATAATGGCAACCGCCACCCGGTCTTTTACCGAATTGGCGGGATTGTAAAACTCAAGCTTGGCGAGGACTTCCGCGGAGCTGCCCTCCGCGAGCGTATTGATACGGACGAGGGGCGTGTGCCCCACAAGTTCAGTAGCGTCATTGAAAATGGTCATATTTTCCTCCTCGGGTACGCTAACGCCGCTGCGAGCTATCTTGTTCCCGCTGCTCCATAGTATTTTCTGGAGCGCAAGCGGATACGCGTGGCCCGAGATGTGGATAGACCTGGGCAGATACCCCGGCTAATCACGGGAAGTGGTAGCCGATTCCCGCGCGCGGCGCTCGGCTTCCGCAGCGAAAGCTGGAATGAGGAAATCGAGTTTGGTATCGAGGTTGGCCCGGTCGCGCCATTTCAGGCGGGAGAACAATACGATATTTCCGCGGGTGGGCTGGGCAATATCGGCATCATCTTTGACGTTATTAAACGAAGCGGCCGCCGCGTGGGTGGCCATAATGATATTGGTTACGGTGTCCACCGCGAGTAACCCAATTTCGACATCCCAGCCCGCGATATCTTCGAGCGCATTAATAAGGGCGTTGAGGTGCGGGGCGATAAAGCGTGAAGTGGCGGAAAACTGCACGAAAAGCAGATCTAGCCCCGGATGGCTATCCATGAGCTTCCACACTTTATTCGCATAATCACGTAGCAAGGCATCTGCGCTATCCCCTTCCGGTGCGGGATATTCGCTCGAGACGCGCGCCAGGCACGCTTCCATGAGGTCTTCGCGGCTTTTGAAAAGACGATAGAGAGCTGAAGTTGCTACGCCGAGTTTCTCGGCGACCTGGCCGAGTGTGAACCGATCCAAACCGATATCGAAGACTGCGTCGATTGCATCATCGGCAGTGAAAGTCGGTTTGGGGCCGGTTTTCTTGTGCGTCCGCAAGGGGCTTCTCATGGCATCACCGCATTCAGTGGTTGACGTGTGTCGATACGGCACAGCACGATGCGGCCGTTTTTGTTTATTTTAACTCTTTAGAGGAGTTGCGTCATGTTTATCCAGGTAGGGGACCTCGATAATTGCGTCATCAATTTGTACGACGCCGACATTCCCCGCGGACAACTCTGCCATCATAGCGGCCAGGGCTGTTCCGCGCTCAGTGGATATGCGCAGTTCAACACCGTGGTCGTGGTACTCCACTTCGGGGTTGAAACCGGCGCTCGAGAAAGCCGCAACATATTTGCCGGCATCGGAATGGGGGAGGGAAGCCTGGTAACGGGGCACAATGCGCCGTTCCACCAGTTGGGCCTGGCCGAGAGCTTGGGTGACAGAATCCGAATACGCCCGCACCAGTCCTCCTGTTCCCAGCAGCGTTCCCCCAAAATATCGAGTGACTACGGCAACGACGTCGGTAATCCCTGCGCCGAGGAGGGTGTCGAGCATGGGGCGTCCGGCGGTGCCGGAGGGTTCACCATCATCAGAAGAACGGTGTATCGGAGCACTTCCGGGGATAGACACCACGTAGGCGCTGCAATGGTGGCGGGCATCGGGGAAACGCCGCTTTTCGCCGTCAATCACGGCGCGCGCCTCCGCCTCGGTGGAAACCCGCGCCAGCACCGTAATAAAACGAGAACGCTTGATCTCAAGTTCGGTTTCGTAGCGCGCCCCGGCCTCTAAAAGCACATCCGACATATCGGTATTCTCTCATCACCGGTGCCTATACGGGGCGCGAGGGGCCGTTCCTGGGGTACGCGCCCCGCGGTGCTGCACCGTGCCCGCCATCCTCGCCGTGACGCACCGTGCCCGCCGTGCCGCACCGTGCCCGGCGTGCCGCACCATGCCGTGTCTGGTGACGGTGATGCTTGATATCTCACACGTGCGGTCTGGCGCGGCGAGGAGATGATGAGGTAGACTCATTCGCTGTGTGTTATTGAAGCGTCCCCAGTGATGCTGATATACACGAAGATTCGTAGCGGCTGCGCAGGGCGGCCCGGAAAGTAGAGAGGAGCGGTTGACATGGCAGTACCTAAGCGCAAGATGTCCCGCAGCAACACCCGCTCTCGTCGCTCCCAGTGGAAGGCCGAGCTCACCGAGCTCCAGACCGTCCGCGTGCGGGGCCGCGAAGTGCGCATCCCGCGCAAGCTGGCCAAGGCTTACAAGAAGGGGCTGCTCTCGGACTAAGTCCGTGGGAAACTCAAGCTTGCATACCCTCGTGAGGTTACCTCACGAGGGTATTTTTGTGTTGTAGTGCCGCCACGGGGCCACGGGACAACTCCAAGTCTGACTGCTGGCGTGCTGCCGGCAGGAGAGCGGCTGTTTTCCTAAAATGGAAGAGACACCGACGAAAGGGGCCCCATGCAAACCCGTCGCTACGCCGCCATTCTTGCTGCCGCTGCCCGTCAAAAACTCAGCCGCCGCGCCGTTCCCCACGCTAATGAGCTGCCGCGGGTAAAAGTCCACGCGGTTGCCGAGCGCGCCGTGGGGGAAACAATTGCGCGTTTCGCCGGTGGGGGCGTGGGCGGGCACGCCCCGGCCGCATTACTGCACCAACTATGCCTAGGCCCCACTCTCGATATTCTTGCCGATACGCGCCTGCCCCTGGTGGCCACCGGTGCTGTTATCACTGACCTACGGTGGGAAATTCTCAGCCCCGTACCTTTTGGCCGCCCGCTTACGGTGCGGGCATTGGTCGCCAGTTTCGAGCGCGATGATCAAGGTACGGCGCTGCGCATTGTTGCGGATATTTTGTACGACGGCGCAGTATGTTACCGGGAAAACGCCCGTTATTTGGACCGGGGCAGCACCGGGAGCCCCGCCCGCGTGCTCGGAGAAGTGCCGCAGTCCGAGGACGGCGCGCAGTCGGGGACCGGCGCATCACCCGCACCGGCAGTCCATGGCGAGCCGTCCGCGCCATCTGCGCCGTCGGCGCCGTTAGCACCGTCTTTCCCCGGCACCGTGCTGGATTTCCGTGCCGAATTCGGGGTGGATGAGAACGGGCATCTGCGCTACGCCAGTCCTTATGCCCTCGCCGAGCGGCGCTTTACCGCCACGGATGCGCGCCATTGGGCCCGCCTGACCGGAGATATCAACCCGATCCACCTCTCCGGAGCCACCGCGCGCCTCTTCGGCTTTAGCGGGGCCGTGCTTCACGGTGCCGCTACCGATGCTTGGGCCTGCGGCCAGCTCGGCGTGCGCGGGGATGCACCGGGACGCGGGGAGGTCACTTTCCGTGCGCCCCTGGTGCTGCCCCAAAAAGTGGTGCTGCGCGCCGTCGGGGAAGAAGGCACCGTCGCCGTTGTAGAGGAACGCACGGGCCGCGACCTCGTCCACCTGCGCTACACCAGCCCGGAATTACACGAAGCTCAGGCCGGCATCGTGCTCCCTGTCCGTGAAGGGAGACCTTCGAGCACCGCGGTTTCACGCGGCATGGTGGAAGTCTTTGCGGAGGGCGATACCGCGCTTGCCACCGCCCTTGAGGAAGCTATCCCATGGCGGCGCACGTACCGTGAGCCCTACGTGCAGCTGACCCGCATTGACGATCCGGCCCACGGGGCGCAGGTGGCGCGCACCGGATTGGACTTCGTGCACCATACGCTCACCTTGCATGACGGTACGCCGCTAGCTGAGCTACGCCCGCGCGCGGGGGCGCCCCGGGGTGAAATTGTCCGGGGGACCACGGTGCCGTGCCCCTTCACCGTGCCTTTCCGAGGCCGGGAGATTCCGGAACACCTGCGCGGGGCAACCCGCAGGGACGCCCGCGGGGAATACGTGTACTTGAGTGGCGCTGAGCTCCTGGAGCACCTCGCGCTGTGGGAAGAGCAGGGGCGGGTGCGGCCGGGGGTGTTGACCGCGCTCACCGAGGTGGTGGAGAACCCGGAGATGATGCGTCTGGAGGGGCGCACCGTGGCGGTGCTCGGTGCCGGAGCGGAGCTTTCGCCCGCACCCACGCTGCTGGCCACCGGCGCGCGGGTGGCGGGAGTGGGGCGCAGCGAGTCGCGCCGTATGCGCACCCTCCGCGCCCGGGCTCTGGAAGCTGCCGGAGACCTGCATATTGCACCCCCGGGTTTCGGCGATGTGACCGCCGCTCCGGATGCGGTGGCAGGTTGGCTCCTCTCGCTGCCCGGTGACCTCGTGGTGGTGGATACCCTTTACGCGCCCGGATATAAATTCCTGCTGGTGGAAGCGGGAGCGGACGCCGTGCTGCGCATGGTGGGCGAAGAAAACGACGCCGCTTTTGCCTGGTACGGTTCACCTACGGATGCCTACCCGATTCCGGGGAACGACGCCGCAGCGGCTGGCGCCGCTGAACTTCCCGGCGGACGGGTCTCCCGAACGGCGATCCGCAGCTGGGCGAAACTTTCCGGGGCGCGGCCCGCTCGCGAGGGCGGCGTCGTTAATCTGCTCCAAGATATCCAGGGCCCCAATTACGCGGCCGCGAAACGCATCGGGCGATGGCGTGCCACCGTGGAACGGGAAGCCGGCCGCACTATTTCCTACACTATTGCGCCGATGTCCCGCACCGAATCAGTGCTCATTTCCCAGCCGCTGCGTGCTGGGTACGCCGGCCTGGAACGGCTGGGATACCCGCCCCTTGCCGCGGATACCGCAGCGGCTCTGCTCGCTGGTCTTCTGGTGTGGGACCTGCACCATCCGGAGGCCACTGCTTCCTCCACCAGTTTCCTGACCGACCGGGCCCTGGATGGCGGGCTCCTCTCCATTCCCTACCAGCCCAATGACCTGGCCGGGCTCGCGCTCCTGAGCGGGGCGGAGAAACTCTTCGTGCGCCACCACGGCCCTACGGCCGGGCGCTTACGGGAGCGCCCGGCCGTAGGGGATGCGTCCTCGGGCTACTGAACGAGGGAAGGCTGTTAGGAGCCCGAGGACAGTTCTGGTGGTTTGAGGGGACAGACTACATTAGTGGGAAGTTGGTTTAGTGGATGAGAACCTTGAGGGCGTTAGTATCCGAGGCGTGCATGAACGCCTCGTAGGCTTCCATAATGTCCTCGAAGGCGAATTCGTGGGTGACGAACTTGTCGGCGGGTAGCTTCTTCGCGGCCACCAACTTGAGCAGCATTTCCAGGGTATTGGTCGAAACCAGACCCATAGAAATATTGATATTGGCGATCCATAGCTTGTCGATCGGCAGGTTAACCGGTTTGCCGTGCACGCCCACATTGGCAACGTGGCCGCCCGGGCGCACGATCTGGAGGCAGGTATCGAAGGTAGCGGGTACGCCCACCGCCTCGATGGCGACGTCGACACCTAAACCATCGGTCAGGGCCATAACCTGCTCCTTCCAATCGGCGGAGCCGTTATTGACCGTGTGGGTGGCGCCGAAATCACGGGCGCGATCCAGGCGCTTATCATCCAGGTCAATGGCGATGACCTTGGCCGGCCCGTACAGGCGCGCCGTCATCACTGCCGCCAACCCCACGGGACCCGAGCCGATCACCGCGACAACATCGCCCGGCTTGACCTTGCCGTTTTGCACCCCAATTTCGAAACCGGTGGGAAGAATATCGGAGAGGAGAATACCCTCCGCATCACTCACACCTTCCGGAATCTTGTACACGGAATTCTCCGCGAAGGGCACGCGCACGTATTCGGCTTGGGTTCCGTCAATCATGTAGCCGAAGATCCAACCAACGCCGGGCAGACCTTCGGGATCCATGCAGTGGGCGTACATGCCTTCGCGGCAGTAGGAGCAATGCCCGCAGGAGCTCACGCAGGAGAGAATCACCCGGTCGCCGACCTTGAGATTTGTCACGTTCGAGCCAACTTCGGTGATGCGGCCAATTCCCTCGTGGCCCAGAATGCGCCCGGGTTCCACTTCCGGGGTGTCACCCTTGAGGATGTGGAGGTCCGTACCGCAGATCGTGGTTGCTTCCATCTTGACGATGATGTCGGTGGGCTGCTGGATTTGCGGGTCGGGAACTTCTTTCCATTCCTTAATTCCCGGACCTCCGTAGACAAGAGCCTTCATATTTTTCTCCTCATTGAGTAGCTCTGGTGAGTGCGGTGCCGTGACTGGCGCCACGTAACCCAATCTAGCGGGACGAAAGGCCTATGGAAAGGGTGTGCTGCGGTAAGTTGTGTAAGTTTGATCACGCGGGTGCTTTATAAGAATTACGTGAAAATATGCGGAAAAGTCGGTGGTGTGGGGGTTGGAATGGAGTGGGGTAGGTGTTGGAGTGGGGCGTATCAATCAAGGACGTACGTCCTGGCTGGGTTGGATTTTGCGGGAATTGTGCGGCGGAGCTGGCGGCGGCGTCGTTCGTGAAATGTGGCGAGGTGGCACTGGACGAAACGTCGCACGGTCGGGACGGCGGGACTTGAACCCGCGACCCCCCGCTCCCAAAGCGGGTGCGCTACCAAACTGCGCCACGTCCCGTACTGGTTGTATGTACGTTGCCGTGCGCCGAAAACTGAAGGCTGCCGGCCGCACCTAAGCAACGTGCCTAGTGTAATAGATTCCGGCCGGCGATGCCCACGCCGCAGGAGAGTGCCATCGGAGTGGAAGTCTTGGGGGTGGGATGGTATTCTCTTCGGGTAGCGTTCGCGCAAGCGTGCGTGTGCGAGTGTAGTTTAGTGGTAAAACCTCAGCCTTCCAAGCTGATGATGGGAGTTCGATTCTCCTCACTCGCTCCATTTTTCTGCGATAGCCAGGCTAAATGTTTCTCACTGCTCAGTGGCGTTTTCTATCGTGTCTTTTATTACCGTGTCTAAATAAGGAAATGGCCCACTTTTACCATAATGCTTTCAATATGTAGGTATTCTTTAATAATGATTGCACCTATGTCGTTGGGATCGGGTTAATAGACAAAAATAGTTGCTAATGACGGCGTGTCGTTAGCTCCCGATCCGGCCTTTACGGATGTTTAGACCGTCTTCCCACGGGCGCTCCATGTTGATATGGGTA
>NZ_JARBHJ010000026.1 GCF_028864145.1 Actinotignum schaalii
ACAAGGCGTGCAGGGCTGGCAGAAAGTACTGGGCGAGTTATCCCTTCACTACCCGGACCGATTCCCAACCAACTAAATAAAACCATTTACACAAAAAACTTGACAAGCCCACGTCTTTCGGTAGCGCTTCATCTAAAGACGCCATCGCATGGTATTTTTTGATGAATTCGGCACGATTCTTAAACCCGCCCCGTTCGATTGCCCACTGCAGAAGAGTGAGAGTGGTGGCATGTGCTATCGCACCGCCGGGCACATGGAGCCCCCGCTGATGCTGGATCATGAGCAAACGAGCCTGTTTCTTGATCAGGGCAGTTCCATTTTCCTCATCGCAAACAATGACAACTCTTTCCCCGGATCTCGCTAGAAGAACACCGTGTAAGATGGCCATATTCTCGCCCCTATCCTTCGTAAGGGAGTACATATCGTCAAACTCAACTCCCAGAACATCGCGACAACATTGCTGCAAATCCTCTGTTGGAGCATCCGAGATAATGCGTTTGAACCGTCCCGGAAATCTTGGCCATGTCTCAGCAGCTCGTATAAATTGAGGACGACGTTTCGGAGTGTCGTAGATTTCAAATTCCACAGCTGCCGGTACGTGCACTGGGTTACCACCCAGTGCTTTCACGAGCTGTGGTACACAATCTGTGGCGAAGAATTTAAAGATCGGCCCCGTGTCGAGAATATACATCGCAGCTATCCGCCCGTTGAGATCGCCAGCTCCCGAGTTGTGCGGCCTGATTCACCTGTCAAAAGGGCCAATTCCTCAGCACTTAGTTCCGCACCGGTATCGTGAGGGGCAGTAGCCGTAATATCCGGCGTCTCAACTGGAATGATTCCAGCTGCTCGCAACTCTTTGAGCAGAACGTGGTAATCATTTCTTCCTGTCAGGCGCGCTATAGCGGCTGGGCCAATGGCACCCCATCGATAGCCTTCAATCGCCCGAGCAAGAAGTTTCTGAGGAGCGCGCGGTTGTTGTGCCAGTGCAGCGAGGAGCTTGTATTCGGATAACCATCCAAATTGCGCGGCAAGTGAAGATGCGGGAATATCACTCCATTCTTCACATGTACTCTGGTCGATAACACCATTCTCACGAAGCTGAACGGCAGCGTCCGCCGGCGAAACCAGGTAGCTGTGAACAAGATCCGATAACACAGCTAGAGTGGGTTCGTTTCTCTGCGTGACATCAGCTATAGTTTCTGCTGGCATAAGGAAATGCCGAGCGAAAGCATCTGCCTGATCCTCCCGCGGAGTACCTGTGCCCCATTCCCGCGAAGCGCTCATGTGGCGGTCAAGATGCCCTAGCCACAGATGGCCAAGTTCATGAGCAAGCGTAGAACGTAGCTGCATGGGCTGATCCGTACAACCCACCGCAACAAGCCGCTTATTTTCCCAGTCCACCACCATCCCGTGCCCAGGTGCGGCACCAGCAACAAACGCGACACCAACGTTCATAACGCGTTCAAGTAGCTGGGTTACGCTGAGAATCGGGGCGGATCCTAAATCGTGTTCCTTGCGGAATTGCGCAGCGGCTTTCCGGGCGATTTCTTCGTTGCTCATGCCGCCTCCGGAATCCCAATATCGTCAAGGCGCCGGGCAAGACCAAGAGCGTAGACAAGGTAATCATAGAGACCCTCAGCGCCCGCGGTGTCCGTACGGCCGGCATAACAGACCTCACTCTGAATGGACTCCGTACCCCGCAAATGATCGACCAGAACTCCGCAGGCGTCAGCAATAAGGGAAAGCTCAATGAGAGTTGCCGGACGCTCGCCCGCTTCTATCCGGTGGATTGTGGATTGGGACAGGCCAGAACTTGCAGCTAAATCGCGCTGCGACATTCCCACGCACGCACGCGCGGCAGCGATGCGCTGGCCGATCCTAGTTTCACTAGCACTCATATTGAATCACTCTCCCCACAATTTGATTCTACAAGAACTTCCGTGCAAAAGTAAGCACCCGCGCCGGAAAACCGGAGCGGGTGCTCATCATAAGTGGAGATGCCGGGAATCGAACCCGGGTCCGACGATAGCCAAAGGAGTATTCTCCGGGCGCAGTTCGTTGATAGTTGTTTTCGGCTCCAGGGTTCCACACGAACCAGGCCCTGACGAACCTATCTATGTTGGTGTCGCGAGCACGCCCGTAGCAAACGTACTCACCAGTGGCTTTCTCAACGATGCTGAGGTCTAGGCGGAAAGCACACCTAGTTCAGCAGATTTCGCAGGTCGCTTAGCTTAGGCAGCGAGGGCGAAATCGGTGCTCTTGTTCTTGGCACCTATTGGTTTGCAGAGAGCGTTATCGAGGTGACTCTACATCCTCGGCCCGCTTCCCTCCGACTAACTACCGCCGTCGAAACCGATCATCCCCGTATGCTGTTATCAAACAGTTCCACCCGCTCGGCATTCAACGCCGGTAACGCGGTGGATTCACTAGTCTACAACGCGACCGCCGCGCGCGCTATTCCCGCTGCTATGTAAAGAGGTACGAATTCTATTTCGGAGTATGAATCTGTACCTATTTTTGAATTCTTGACGTCGATGTATTGGAGAGGGGAGCAGCTTTAGGTGGAGATGCCGGGAATCGAATCCAGGTCGGGCGCTAGCCACAGGAGTCTTCTCCGGCCGGCTTCACGCTTCCACCCACGCCTCATCCACATCCAGCACGAACCACCGATGAATACTGTCAATGAAGTGGATCGCAGAGCCGCGGGACCCTGCGGGGTAATAGGGGAGCACGGCATCGGCTGCATGTTGTACCTGGCAGCGGGTGATTTCGCGGTAGCCGTTGCTCGTATCCGCTAGCGCACAGATAGTTTCGTCATAATCACCGTAGGCCAGCACACGATTTCCCGAAACCGCCAAACCTCTCAGCCGCGGTATTTCCTTACGGGTATCAACAATTCGGGTAATCCGATCTCCCGTTATCGTAACCAGCGGGAAATCGGAGTAGGGGCAAATAATCGTCTGCTCATCGGTACAGTTCATGGCATAGCAATCAGCAATAAAGGTTAGGCGTGCCAGCTCCTCACCGAACTCCGGTTCCACATCGTGCCAGTCGGGGTACAGCCATTCCGCTTGCAGCTCGCTATTCCAGCGGCAGAGCCCGCAAAATCCAATCGCAAGGTTCTCCGCCTCCCCGCTGGCCTCTCCACGTACTCCGAAATCCCAGCCGAAGTTACCGAGAATTCCTTCATCGAAATAACTTGTCCAGATGGTTCCATCGCTGCGGGCCTGAACATCTTGGATGCCATCACCGAGTACCCCGGATCGCACCAGCTCCCCGTCCGCTGTATAGATGTAGGCGTTGTGTGTGGCTTCATGCCGGTCGCTGGACCACCGGCATCGCGCGCCGACGGCCAGGAAGGTACCGTCAGGCAAGTATTGGATATCGGGAACGGAAACGGGCAGATCGACGGGTGCCGATGCGATGCGCACTGTCCCGTCAGCATTATGCAGCGCGAAAATCGCATCCGCTTCTTCAGAAACGAAAACCCGCGGAAAATTCTCGTTACGTTCGAAGAAGCGCGCATATCCCTCTTCATCGCTCCAGATCACCACCGGTAACCCGTGATAACTAATGGAGGCTTGCACAAGAACAGCGCCCTTAACTGGCGGTTGCAGAGTTGCTTGGTACCGGGGCGTGATAACGCGCATTTCTTCGACCTTTCCCTCGCTTCACTTTTTCACGCTAAGGTACGACGACGCCGCACCGCTCATGCTACCCATCCGGCCACACATCGTTGATATCCAGGGTTATCCAGACGCCATTCTCATCAATATCGTGGATGGTAGGTCCAATGTAATTCGAGGACGAGGACGGGCTGGTATCGAATTCTTTCGGATAGCGTAGCTCACAGTTCTCAACTACTCGGTACCCGTCGCTTATATCAATGAGTGTGATGATCGGTTTACCACGCCAGGACCAAATAAGGACGCGGTCACCGGAGATTGCCACGCCGGGCACCCCTTTGAATTCTCCTTGGGTGTCAACGTATCTGGTGATTGCGTGATTCTCAATTGTAATGATGGAACACGATGTACTTGGGAGAACAACTGTCTGATCCACGTCAAAATTCATGGAGGACATGTGGAACATCGTTGCGTAGAAAGCGCCTCGATCACCGAATTGCGGGCGTAGTTCTTCCATGGTGGGATAAACCCATATCGGTTCCAGTTCACTATTCCAATGAATGAGTCCGGTGACCTCAATGGGTTCACGAGGGGGCAGGTTGGCGTCGTTGCTTGGAAATTGCGGAACCCAACCAAGATCTTCACCTATGCCTTCATCGAAGTAGCTGGTCCAGAAAGTTCCGTCGCCCAGCGCTTGAACCTCGTCTATCGCATCCCCAACAGTTCCGCTCCTGATCAACTTGCCCTCGAAGTTGTAGATGAAAGCATTGTGTCCGGCACGGTTCTCCTCTACAGACCACTCGCTTCGCCCTCCGACAATAAGAAAGGCTCCCGAAGGTAAGGATTGGATACTGGGGAAGCAAACAGGGAATCGAAAAATAGGTGTTTTCTGGATAATCTTGCCGTCGGCATTATGCCGCGTTAGCAGGGCATCAACGACTCCATCGATATATGCGTTGGCGGTACAACCGCCGTTTGACCGCCCAAAAAACTTACGCAAGTCCTCAGCCGTACTCCAGATCGCCACAGGTAATCCGTCATAGCTGACCGATGCATCCACGAGGGCCGTTCCAATAACCGGCGGTTCCAGCGTAGCTTGATATTTAGGCATGACGATGCGCATTTCTTGGGACATACCCCAGTTTCTCACAACCAGTTTTTCCGCGCCATCGTGGCATATGCGCTGGTGAGGGAAGTGGCTGCGTCGTCGTACTAGAGCCGTGGGACTTAGTTCCCGTAATGGCCGCGCACCGCATAAGCGATGATGAAACAAGCAGCCGCGCGAAAATACGAAAACACGCCTTTTCGCGGCCGGAATGCGGCGATGAAGACGTCGCGCGCACCGGGCGTGGCTGAGCCGATGGAGGGAGGAAATATGACGCATCTACGTAAACTCGGCGCGATGGCCGTTGCGCTTCTGCTGGGCTTGCTGGGCATCACAGCTTACTCGCAGGCCCAACCGGTCGATAGCCCGGCCGCGCGGATAGCTTGCCCGGCTGAGGAACACCCAGATTTCATCACCTTGGAACTGTGGGGGACCCAGTACACTCGCGATGCGGAAGGTAACCTGCAAAAGGAATTACCCAAGGAAACCATCAAATACGCAGTGTTCAAGGTGTACCAGGATCGCAGCGAGCAGCTCTGGATCAATCCACGCTATGAAGCCAGCAAGCATGAATACGAGGTCGTTAATTACCCCTCAACGGTCGATGAGTGGAATTTTACGTTCAGTGTCCCCAGGTATGAACTTGCCGGCCCTACCTGGACCGATAATGAAGTCGAATATAACATCACCGAAATTCCTACCCCCGGGTACCGCAGCGATGTTGACCTGAATCCGGATGGTACATTCCGGTTCACCAATACCTTGGCTACGGATGTCTCGGCAACGAAGGCGTGGCAGGATGACGATAACGCTAAGCAGACACGCCCGGAGAACATCACTTTCGTGCTGCTGGGGGACGGTAAGGAAGTTGCTCGCAAGACTGTTGGCGCGGCGGAAGGCTGGAAGGCAACCTTTGCTGACGTGGACAAGTGCGCGGAAGGCTACCTCATCAACTACACGATTGTGGAGGATTCTGTTGACGGGTATACCTCGACTGTGACCGGTGATATGACGGACGGATTCGTGGTGACGAACTCTATCGTGCCGCCGCCCACGCCAACGCCGACTCCAACTCCCACGGAGTCGGAGACCCCGGAACCAACGCCCTCGTGTTCGGAAACTCCGGAACCCACACCGACTCCCTCCGATACGCCAACACCAACCGCAACTCCTACGGAAACGCCCACGCCGACCGTGCCGGCAACCCAGCCGCCGGCGCCTTCGGTTACGCCGACTCCGTCGGTTCCGGCAACAACACCGCCGGTTCCCTCGCAAACTCCCACGCCTACAACCACACCTACACCTCGGGAGCAGCTCGTGAAAACGGGAACTTCTATGGCCGGCCCAGCCCTGACGCTGGCGGGTATCGCGTGCCTGGGAGCGGGAGGAGTGATGGTGGTACGACGGCGCAGCTAAGCACCTTGTACTCGACACATTAATGTGACTCATTGTGGGGCGGCGACGCCATAAAGTCGCCGCCCCATACCACTGCGCCCGCCAATTTCGGTGCGGCATTCGACCATCTCGACCCGTAAGGTCTCTTCACAAACGAACTTTTTAGTGACATAGTGGCTTGGTGATGGGGGCGCAGGTGCCCCGTTCAGTCTCGCTCACCGCGGCACCCGCCGCATCGATGACTGAAAAAACAATCACGTTTCATCAATAACTACAAAGGAGTAACCGTATGTCGATTCGCGTTGCCATTGTGGGAGTAGGTAATTGTGCGTCCTCGCTGGTGCAGGGCGTGACCTACTACCACGGCGCATCTGAAAGCGAAACGGTCCCGGGCCTGATGCATGTGGTATTTGGCGATTACCATATCCGCGATATTGAGTTCGTTGCGGCCTTCGACGTCGATGCCAAGAAAGTCGGCGCCGACCTGGCCACCGCGATCAACGCCAGCGAAAATAACACAATTAAAATCTGCGATGTGGCACCCACCGGAGTGGAGGTGCTGCGCGGCCCCACCCTGGATGGCCTGGGGGAGTACTACCGCGCCACCATTACCGAATCCGATGCCGAACCCGTTGATGTGGTGGCCGCGCTCAAGGAAGCACGGGCCGATGTGCTGGTCTCCTACCTCCCGGTCGGCTCCGAAGAAGCCGCAAAGTTCTACGCGCAGGCCGCCGTTGATGCCGGCGTGGCCATGATTAATTGCATGCCGGTGTTCATTGCCTCCAACCCAGAGTGGGCCCAGAAGTTTACGGACGCGGGCGTGCCAATTGTGGGTGACGATATTAAGAGCCAGATCGGTGCGACTATCACCCACCGGGTACTCGCTCGCCTTTTCGAAGAGCGTGGGATTTCTCTTGATCATACGTACCAGCTCAACGTGGGCGGCAATATGGACTTCAAGAATATGTTGCAACGTTCGCGCCTGGAATCGAAGAAAATTTCTAAAACCCAGGCCGTCACCAGCAATATCACCCAGCAGCTCGACCCGCATGATATCCACGTGGGTCCCTCGGATTGGGTTCCGTGGCTCGAGGATCGCAAATTTGCTTTCGTGCGCCTGGAAGGGCGTAACTTCGGCGATATCCCTGTCAAACTGGAATACAAGCTCGAGGTCTGGGACTCCCCGAACTCCGCCGGCGTGGTCATCGACGCGATCCGCGCCGCCAAGATCGCCCTTGATCGCGGTATCGGTGGCCCGCTGCTTTCCGCCAGTGCCTATTTCATGAAGTCGCCGGCGCAGCAGCGCCCCGATGAAGAAGCTCGCGCGGCGGTGGAGGCTTTCATCCGCGGGGAAGTGGAGCGTTAAGCCCCGCCTCGGAATAGCTGGTACTCGGCTCAATAAACGTGGCGGCCGTTTCCCCGCGGGGAGCGGCCGCCACCGTTGTGTGCCGCTGTGTAACGATTTTTGCCGAGCTTGCGTCTGTACAGGTGGGTACGACGGCGCAGCTCACCGGCCCAAAGCTACCCGAGCCAGCATCGGTGTTCTATCGGGTTTATGCTCCCGTATCTGCCTTCGCGTCGGCTTCCACCTCAGCGTCAGCCATTTTCATGACATTCCGTCCTTGCTTAATGAGCAGGGCTTGGAGGGGGAGCCGTCCGTAAGCAATAGCCTTGAGCGGCCAGGGCTGATTCCGCCACTGGTAAGCCATGTAGATATTCGCTGGGAAAACGGCGAGGAATAGTGCGATGGCAGCCGCACCACCGAGCTTGCGGGTGCGGCGGTGTGCAATAAGCCCGGCCGTCATCAATTCCGCTACCCCGGAGGCGAGGGTATATGCCCGCGGTTCGCCGGGAAGCTGGGGTGGGATGATGGAATCGAAGGGCTCGGGAGCGATGAAATGCAGCGCTCCCATGGTGGTGAGGAGCCCGGTAAGAAGCTGCGGATCTTTGCGTGACATAACTTGATCGTAAACCCGGTCGTGGACTCGTTCAACTACTCCCGGAGTGTGCCCAGTGGATGAACACCGACTATCGTGCCAAATTTGTCACTAGACAACCATGGACATATTACGTACTTTTCGTCAATTATCGTGTGGCGCTCGCAACATAAAATTCTTTACTAATCGGTGAAACTTTATTTGAGATCAACGATTTTAGGTCAAGGGTCCTAGAATTTGCCGTGCTACGGTACTGTGAAAAATGCGGGGGGGGGGGTGCCATTTCTGGGGATTTTTGCGCCATAGTATGCCAATTTGCCGAGTGTAAAGATTTGCAAAAAATTTTCAGGCTGAAAGCTGTCTGGGAACTTTGGCGGATATGAATCACGTTTCGACCTACTGGACAGTAGGTATTCATTCCCGTAGCTTATTAAGCCGATTGATAACTATTAGTTATACGGCGGGCCGATAAACCACTTCTGGTGATCGAACCTTCGTGTAATGGACAGGATGAGCGTGAATTTTCGGGCGATACCGGCAACGGTTGCGACGATCGTGGCCGCACTCATGACCAGCCACGCCACGGGTGTCCCTTTTTCGGGTACCCCGGCACCTCATCCCACCCCTGGTGTTACCACCGTTCAAGATGCCAGCGACCAGGCCGCCTCGGAAGCTCCGGAGCCTGGCACTGGTGCCACGGATCCTGAGCAGCCCGAGCCCGTCAGCCCGGTGGCGCCGTCGCCCAGCGCTGAAGAAGGCACGGCAGAAGCGGAAACGGCAGAAGGAACAGACGGCACCACCGAACCTACCCCGGTACCGGATACCGATAAGGAAGCCGCGGAAACCGCCGAGGGCGCCACTCCGCTGGATCGGGCGCAGAAGAGCTGGCGCGAGCAGCTCGGAATTCTTGAGCAGCCGGAAGTTGCCCCGCGGGACGGCTCCGCCAGTCTGCTGGCTGCGCCTCCGAATCGCTTCGCCCCGCGTAATGTGCGGCCAACCTCAATGCAGCAGTGCTCCGGCCGGGGTTTTTACTCCATGAGCTCAGGTAAGGGTGAAATTAACCTTCTTACTGTCAAGCCGAACGGAAGTCTTGGTTCCGAACCTGTCGGGCGCGTGGAATGGAGAAAGGACTGGACCGCTGGTCCGAAAAAGGTCGGTTACGACGCGCTGGCGATTGCCGCGGATGGGTCCATGTGGCACACCGAGTTACGCGGAGAAACTACACCCGGAGCTAGCCCGGAAACCTGGATTGCTCACGGGCGTATCAGCAATACCGGAGATAAGGGATACGAATCCCTCGAGAGGTACAAAGTGCTGTCGCCGGAGATGCCGATCAAGGGTGGAACGATGTCTCCGGGCCCGGATGGTAAATACTTTATGGTCGGTGACGCGGGTAAGGCGAAGCCTGGGAGGCCGAATGATCCTTACACCTCCAAGCGTAAGCTTGTGGTGTTCGATCCGGTCACGAAAAACTTGGTGCCCCTCGGCTACCTGGAGACCACCAGCCTGTCCTCTGCCATTTTCTCTGATCTTATTTTCGATAAAGAAGGCAATCTTTATCTACTCTCCGGTTCTTCCGAGGGCCGTAAAAATAACCAGGGTCTTGATTTTTCGGGTCTCAGCCAGATGCGCATTGACCGTATTGATGCGGCAGATCTCGAGAATGCATATAACCAGGCGATCGAGAACAGGCAGTACGCAAGCCCGAGTGGCTCAAGCACGAACCCGGTGATCAATCTGGGCACGATCCGGAATCGGAATTTACCTAAGCTCCCGAGCACGCTGATTCGCGCATTCTTCATGAACCTTCGAATGTTCGAGCCGGATGGTCTGGCAGCCGGTCCGAATGGGTTGTTTTATATCTCGGGCCGTTATACCGGTCAGCACGGGAACCTGCAGCCGGGACAGGCAGGTCTTCCTCAAGCTCGGGTTTACGAAGTCGATATTATTTCCGGTCAGGTGAGGAACAACGGAAATCCGGTCTTCCAGGTGCCCAAGGCACCCACTGACCCGAACGGGCAGTGGGCGGATCAGGCGATTGCCGATACTGAAGGATGCGCGGAGCTGCCTACCATCAGCGCGGAGAAGAACATCACCAAGCGCTTGAATGACCGCGACCAGTTCACGGTGACCGTGTCTGAGAAGAATCCGGGTACGAATCCGCTGGGCGGCGCCCCGTATACCGAATCTGTTACGACGACGGGCCAAGCCGATGGTCCCCAAACGCCGACGCGCAAGATGCTGCGTGGCCGGGATCGCGTGTATGTGCTCAAGGAGCAGATGGCCGGCGGTTCAGCGTCGTCGCTCAGTGACTACAACAAAGTGTGGAGCTGCACGGACAAGCTGGGGCGGAATGTTCAGGTGCGCGGGCAGCGCGAAGAGGGCGGTGCTTTCCTCGGGGAAGTGACCTCGCCCGCTGTGAACGGGAATCTCACGTGTTCGGTGTTGAATAGCCCGAAGGTGACGTCTTTGACCGTGGAGAAGCGCGATAGCGACTGGAATGATCCGCTGCCCGGAGCCGTTTTCGACCTGTGCGAGGATACCAACGGGAACGGACGTTGCGATGCCGGCGAGCCGCGTCAAGGCGAGCGCACCACGGACGGATACGGTCGGGCTAGGTGGGACAATGTGCTCATTGGCAGGCGCTACGTGGTGGATGAAAAGTCTGCGCCGCGCGGGTACCGGCCCGCTGGCGCGCCGCAGGTAGTAACGACGGCGCAGCAGAATCCGCCGGTCATCATTAAGAATGATCGCGTGCGTGGCACCATCGTCTGGGAAAAGAAGGAAACCGGGTCGGAGAAATTCCTCAAGGGATCCGTGTGGACGGTGCGCGATCAGCATGGGCGGCCTTTCGAGGTAAGCGATTGCGTGGGGGAGAACGCGCAGGCGTGCCCGGCTACGAAGCTCTGGCAGGATAAGGATCCTCGCCCGGGTAAGTTGCGCCTGGAAAACGTTCCCTGGGGTACCTACACTCTGGAAGAAAAGACTGCGCCGCTGGGCTATGTGAAGTCCACCGAGGTGAAAACCGTGGAGGTGGGCGCCACGACCGTCACGAATGATCGTAACGAACCCGTGGAACTGAATCTCGGCGTGATTTATAACAAGCTTCGTGAGGCACCGCCGCTCCCACTCACCGGTGGGTGGAGCGAGGACGCGTTCCGCACGGCAGGCTTCGCGGTGCTCGGGGGAGCTGTGCTCCTGGTGAGTATCGTGATGATCAGACGGCGAAACCGGGGGTGAGCGTGGAATAAAGGCTCAGCCACTGAGAACTGTGCACGTAAAACTGCGCAGCTAACGCCGCCCTTCGGGCAAAAATAACCACACAACTAATTGAAGCAATATGTGCTGCAATCACGGAGAGGACTACCATGCAGCTGAAGAAATCTATCCGCGCGGTGCTCGCCGCCCTGATCACCGCCCTGCTGGGCGCCGCTGGTCTGGTGCTCGCACCCGGGGCCCACGCTGTGCCCAACGCCGATACGCTCGGCAATCCGAACCTTGAGAAGACAGGCTCCATCACGGTTCACAAGTACAAGAACCCGGCCTGGGACAAGCCGAATAACGGCCGCGAGATCACGGATGTTCCGCAGGGTGCAGAAGCTCTCGACGGTGTCGAGTTCATCATTCAGCAGGTGCAGGGGATTGACCTGACCAAGCCAGAAGACTGGGGAAAGATCTCGAAGCTGAAGTACAACGCTGCCACATCGCAGGCAACCGTCGATAATCAGCAGCTTACTCTGGGCGCTCCGACAAGCCAGAAGACCGAGAATGGTGGAAAGACCGTCTTTGCGAATCTCGCTGCTGGAGTTTACCTTGTGCGTGAAGGTGACACCGGTACTCACAACGTCACCGAAAAGGCTCAGCCCTTCTTCGTCTCCATCCCCTTCCCCTCGAAGGTAAACGATAAGGCTGAGTGGATCTACGACATTCACGCTTACCCGAAGAACACCATTGCAGATGATGGTACCAAGAAGCTGAAGGATACTGATTCCCGCAAGGTTGGCGACAACGTTAAGTGGGATATTCAGTACCAGATTCCTGCTTTGGCAAAGGACCAGACTTACAAGAAGATCGGTATGGAGGATAACCTCGATCAGCACCTCAAGTATGTTGGTGCTACGGTCTCACTCGATAACACCGTTCTTACCGCTACGACTGATTATACGATCACCGTTGCTCCTGAAACTAAAGAGGCCAACGATGTGACTACCCGCCAAAAGGTGACAGTGCAGCTTACCGATGCTGGTCTTAAGAAGGTGCAGGCTGGGCAGCAATTCAAGGTTGAACTCACCACTCAGATCACGGGGCTCCCGAACAATGGTGAAATCCCTAACTCCTTCGGTCCCATCGTGAATGACTACAATCCCGGCGTGGATAAGACGCGTTCGGATCGTCCGGTTAAGCTCGGTGAGCTCCTCGTCCTGAAGCGTGATAAGGACAATCAGAAGCCTCTGAAGGGTGCGGAGTTCGAAGTATTCGGTTCTGAGCAGGATGCGAATGCTGGAACTAATCCTATTGCTTCTGCGACATCGGATGATGAAGGCAAGGTTCGTTTCCCGGGCCTGGTACTTGGCGATGCCGAGCAGAAGGACTTCTTCCTCAAGGAAAAGAAGGCTCCTGCTGGTTACGTGATTAGCACCGAAGTCAAGCGAGTTACAGTTCAGAAGGGCGTTGCTACAAATGTTCTTTTGAACATCGACAACACCAAGCATGATGGTCCGAACCTGCCGCTGACCGGTGCTGCCGGCCAGCTCATGCTCACCCTCGGTGGCCTCGCGCTGCTGGGTGCTGCTGGTGGCTTGACCGTCGCTCAGGTTCGCCGCAATCGTGCGGTGAACGCCTAAGCACAGAACTGACCGCGTAACACTCGCGGCCTACCGAACGGGTGGGGAGGTGCCATCTGGTACCTCCCCACCCGGGTCTGTATCTCATGAAGAAAAACCTGCTGCTGCCCTACCTCATCGGGCTCCTCGTTATCCTCGGCCTCACCCTACTGGTGTACCCGCACGCCGCCGCCTGGCTCTCCCAATACGAGCAATCCAAAGTTACCGGCGCCTACTCCGAACAAATCGCCACCGCCCAGCCTGATAAAGATACCCAGCTAGCCGCCGCGCACGCCTATAACGAAGCATTCAACGCCGGCGCAATCTTGGAAGCCAATGAACGGAAAGCCACCGGCACCGGCGACACCACCGCAGCGGACGGCATCTGGCCGTACGAAAAAATTCTTGCCGCCGACTCCGAAGGCCTCATGGCCCGGCTCCGCATCCCCACTATTGACGTTGACCTACCCGTCTACCACGGTACTTCAGATGAAGTACTCAACCGTGCGGCCGGCCACCTGGAAGGCACCTCGCTGCCGGTGGGCGGGCCGAGCACCCGCGCCGTTATCACCGCGCACCGCGGCCTCGCCAACGCCCGTATGTTCACCGACCTCAACAAAGTTAACGTGGGGGATACCTTCACCATCGAAGTGTTCGGTGATGTACTCACCTACCGCGTGCGGGATACCAAAGTAGTAGCCCCGGAAGATACCGATACCCTACGGGTAGAAGAAGGCAAAGACCTCGTCACCCTGGTGACCTGCACCCCGCTCGGCATTAACTCCCATCGCATCCTGGTCACGGGCGAGCGCATTATTCCCACGCCGGTGGAAGACGTGAAAGCCGCGAATAAGCCCTCCGATCTCCCGCGCTTCCCGTGGTTCGCTATTGCCTACGGAGCGGGGGTACTGGGCACCATCGGGGTGCTCGCGCGCATGACGTGGAAAGAACGCCGCCGCTCCCGCAAAGCAGCAACGGGTCAGAATGCAGTAGCCGCCCAGGAAGAATAGCTCGTGCTATTCAGGCAAGTTCTTCTTCGCGTAAGAATGCATCTTGCCCGAGGGTGAAGCGGCGCTTGGTTACGGGCGCGGGTGGCGTGGGAAGTGCAATCGCCTCAAGATCTGCATCTGTCACGCGGACAAGGAGCTGGCCTACACGCTCATCTACCAGGTAAAAAGCGCGCGGTGCCTTTTCCTTGAACCAGATCCGGAAGAGGTCAAGGTCGAAAATGCTAGCAATAAAAGCAGTAATTCCCTTGAGCGCATTCCGGCGCGGGCGCGCGTGAAGGTGCCAAATTCGCGCCTGAGGGAAAAGACCACGTACTTGTGTATCGGCGGCCTTTCGCTGGGCTTCTTTCAGCTCAAATTCCCGTGGCGGCGACGCGTTGAGGAAGGCACTAGTAGCATTCTGGGTGGGCTCGCGCAGCACCACCGTGCCGAATTCATCCATCGGCGTCTCCGGATTGCGCATCGAGGGGCGCTTGGCCATCAGGCACCTTCCTTTCCAGCCGCACTGGCAGCCGTAGTATCAGCTGCCGGAACGGCAGCTGCGGCGTCGTCGCCCCCATTAGGGCAGGGCGCAGGCAGGCTCCATTGCAACGGAATTGCCCCGCGGCTGCGATCCGGATGCTGGATGACGTCGAGGAGTCCCAGGATGGTGGGGGTGAGCGCCGTCGTGCCGGTATACGCAAGATAGCGGGACTGCCAGCGCGGCTTGAACTTTTCCTTGTAGGAACGCAAGCCCTTGAAATTGTAGAGACGGTCGCCGAAATCGTAGATTACGCGCACCACCTTTTCACGCGCCCGCGAAAAGCGCGTGGTACCCGTATTGGACATGGGCGCCATCCCCAGGTTCACGTGGGTGTACCCGTTTTCTTTTGCCCATTCAATAAGGGAAACGAAAATACCATCCATGGTGCCGCCCGGGGCGTCCGGGCGGATGCGCATAAGGTCCACGGAAGCGACCCCCGGGGCCATCGGCATGAGGCTTGCGAAACCTTCGATACGTTCCTCTCCGCGCACCAGCAGCACCGGGGTGCGGCCAATATAGGAGGCGTCGAAGAAACCGAGGGAGAAGCCCATTTCCGAACGTTTGCCCAGCCACGCGTCCGAAACCTCGCGCAGTTCCTCAATGAATTCGGGAGGGTAGGGCGGGAAATGCACTTCGAAATGCGTGCCCTTCTCACCCATGCGGTTACGCATACGCCGGAAAACTTTGCCCTTATTCCCCACATTGGAATACGTGGCCAGATCCACGGTGGCATCCTCCCCGATTTTCACGAAGGAGAAACCGATATTTGCGCAGGCGCCCAGGTAGATATCCGCAATCTCATAAATCGCGACCGAACAGCCGTGCTCATCGGCGTAGGTGACGAATTCCTCGAAAAGCTCCTCGAAAGCAGCTTCATCCCCGAACGGATCGCCGAGCACCAGCATGGAGGAACGGTAGGGCCGGTAGAGCAGCGCGGCACGCCCGTTAGAAGAATAAAAGACCTGCTTATCACCCAGGTAGAAAAGATGGGTGAAAGCGTTGCCGGCATTGTGCTGGCGCAGGAACGTTTCGAACCGCTGCACATCATCCGGGGTGGGTAGCTCGAAATGCGGGGCACGGGACCGCGAGAAAAGTAACGCGAGGGAAATAAGGGAAACGAAGCAGATCATGCTCAGCCCGGTGAGGAGCGCATGGGCCGTGGGGTACACGTGCGCCTGCGGGGCTCCGTGGATCCAGCGCCAGGCAAAAATCCCCAGCGGGATCCCCACCGCGATAACCGCGGAAAACGCGAAAGAAGGCCACTCGAAGGGGAGGGGTTCACGGTTGAAAGCCCCGCGCGCCAGGTAGAGCAGAATCGAGAACAGAATAATGACGATAATCGCGCCGGTATCCAGCCCGCGCGCCACCGAGGCCACCGCGGCCACACCCAGCAGAATCAAAATAATGGGGAAGACACGGCTGACCCGCTGGCGCACCCCGCGCGCCAAAATAAGCAACATAATCCCCACCAGCAGCGAGACAATACGCGAGGAGCGAATCATTTCGTGAGGGAGGAATACATGCAGCAGCGCCACCCGCGCGTAAAAGGAAGGCGCGAAAGCATTGACGATGGAGAAAATCCCCAAGATCACCACGCCGGTGGACAGCGCATTAATGAGCCAGCGTTCACGCTTATCCCGATCCTCCAGGCCCAGGCGCGGGTAGGCGTATTCGGCCAGCCAGTACACGGTGGCCGCCAGCCACGGTAGCGCGTAATAAGTAACGCGGTAAACAATAATCGCGAGCACCAGAGTGGAGGAATCAAAACCGAGGTGCTGGAAGAAGACGATAACGGTGAGATCGAAAGTTCCCAGGCCCGCCGGGATGAAGCTGAGCAGGCCCACCAGGGTGGCAGTGGCGTATACAAACACCGCCTGCACGAAGGAAACCTCACCCAGGAAGGTGCGTACGCAAATCCAGAAGAACACCGCCGCGGCCAGCCAATCAGCAACAGAGGCGAAAAGCATCTGGAGTTTTTGCCGGAAATTCTGGGTGCCAATCGCGGTGTTGCGCAGGTCAATCTTCCAGAAATGGACCTTGCCGGCCAGGAAATACACGGGGATATACAGGCAGGCCACCACCGGTACCACCAGGAAACGCCCGTCGTAGCGGAAAGCGAAAGGCAGGGTGGCCAGCAGCATGGCGAAAAGCCCGAGCAGATTCGCGGCCCATACCGCAACGCTCGCATCCACGGCGGCTTTGGTGGAGGCTCCGGCCCGCTTGTAGTAGCGCGAGCGAATCGCCCCGCCGGTTAGCCCACCCAGGCCGGCAAAATTGTTGAACGCCTGGGCGATCCACCCGATTTTCGCTGCCGTTCCCACCGGGATCTCTACCCCGAAATGCCGCGAGGCGAAAATGTCATAAATACCGGTGGCGGTAAAGGCGAGGAAACCGAGAGCCACGAGTTCCACGAGGACTATCGGCGGTGTCTCGCTGAGCACCCGCGCCATGTGCTCCCCGCTCAACTCCTGGAGTTGGGTACGAGCCACGGCCGCCACCCCGGCGATCACCAGCACATAGAAAGTGATTTTGAAGGGGCGGGGATGGGAGCGGATGAAAGCGACAAGTCGCGACACCGGGGAACCTTTCTTCGACGACGACGCCCGGGCCCGCGCGCTCGCTTTCGCGGCGCTGGCCGGCCCCGGGGCATCCTGAACCTTACTCATTATGCCCTTAAGCCGGGCCTTCGCGCCGGTAAACGGGGGCGCTGCGGGCGCGCAAATCCTGTGACAACTGTGGAAATTGGTGGGAGTTGTGATGTATGTCTTAACCGACACGCGGTGATTTCGCAGAAAATTCTCACTTTGGCGCCAGTTTCCGCTACATTTTTGCTTAGTGGTTCTTATGAGCCATGTACCTGAACAGATATCGAGAGGTATTTTCATGTCCGTTAACCGCACAGAGCTCATTGCAGCTATCGCCGACCGTTCCGGCCTGTCCAAGTCCGATGCCGACAAGGCGATCGCCGCGCTCCAGGAAGTGCTCGTCGATTCGCTTTCCAAGGGCGAAGCCGTGAAGATCACCGGCCTGCTCTCCGTGGAGCGCACCGAGCGCGCCGCCCGCAAGGGCCGCAACCCCCGCACCGGTGACGAGATCGAAATTCCCGCCGGTTACGGCGTGAAGATCTCGGCTGGCTCCAACCTCAAGAAGGCTGTGTCCAACAAGTAAGGTCACTGGTTGTCCAGTATCGCCTCCTCGGTTCGTTCCGGGGAGGCGATTCTTGTGTGTGCTGAGGTGAGGTACGACGGCGCCGCCGGGCTGCTGTCCACTCTCGCTTTCTAGGTGACGTGTTCGGGGCGTCTTCCCCGGGCCGGCCCGGGCCGTACAATAGAGCCCATGAGTACTTCCCTTCCCGATCCTTTAGGAACTCCGGGCGCGCCATCGGCCCCGGCCGGCCCGGCTACGGAATCTCAACAATCCGTCGGGGTGCTGGAACGCACCGAAGAACGCCTCTCCCACGGTGATGAGGAACGTTTTTCCCACTATGTCCGCAAGGATCGCCTCGTGGCATCAGCCGTATATGGCCAGCCCGTGGTGGCGCTGTGCGGGAAAATTTGGATTCCCTCGCGCAACCCGGACCGCTACCCGGTGTGCCCCACCTGCAAGGAGATCCGTAAACAGATGGGCAACCAAGGCTCCGGATGGCCTTTCGGGCCGGACGTGCCGGGAAGTGGCAAGTGAGTCTACACCGCTCGATTCCCGCTTCCACCCCGCATACCCCCTCCGTTTCTGCCGCTTCGAATCTCCCTCCGGCTTTCCCGGCCCGCGCGGCTTGGGGAACCACCTCGAGCCTGCGTTCGTGGCAGGCCGAAGCGCTGCGCCTCTACCTGGAACGCATGCCCCGTGATTTCCTCGCGGTGGCTACCCCCGGTGCGGGAAAAACCACCTTCGCGCTGCGCGTCGCCGTCGAAATGCTCGCGCGCCACGAGGCCCGCACCATCACGGTGGTCTGTCCCACCGAACATCTCAAAACCCAGTGGGCGCAGGCCGCGGCTCGCGTAGGTATTCAGCTGGACGCTGATTTTACGAATGCGCAACGCACCGAGGGATCCTTCTTCAACGGGGTGTGCGTGACCTACGCGCAGGTGGCCGCCAACCCGGCCTTGCATCGTGAACGCACCGGCGCCCGGCCCACTTTCGTGATTCTGGATGAGATCCACCACGGCGGGGATGCCCTCTCCTGGGGGGATGGCATCCGCGAAGCTTTCACCCCCGCGGCACGGCGCCTGGCCCTCACCGGAACACCGTTCCGCTCGGATACGTCGCCCATCCCTTTCGTCACCTACGAACCGGACGGCTACGGAAACCTGCGCTCCAAAGCTGATTACACCTACGGCTACGCGCAGGCCCTGCGCGATGGAGTGGTCCGGCCCGTTATCTTCCTGTCCTATTCCGGGCAGGTGCGCTGGCAAACCAAACAGGGAGACGTGGTGGCGGCAACCCTGGGGGAGCCACTCACCAAAGATATGACGGCGCAGGCGTGGCGCACCGCACTCAACCCGGACGGGGAGTGGATCCCCGAGGTGCTGTCCGCCGCGAACGAAAGGCTTACGGTGGTGCGTCGCTCGCTCCCTGATTCGGGTGGGCTGGTCATCGCCTCCAACCAGAAAGACGCGCGGGCCTACGCGCAGATCCTTACCGAGATCACCGGGGAGGCACCCACGGTGGTGCTCTCCGATGATGCGGGCGCGAACGAGAAGATTGCGACGTTCGCGGATTCGGATTCCCGGTGGATGGTGGCGGTGCGCATGGTATCCGAAGGGGTGGACGTGCCGCGGCTCGCGGTGGGCGTCTACGCCACCTCAGCCTCCACTCCGCTCTATTTCGCGCAGGCTATCGGGCGTTTTGTGCGGGCCCGCCGCCGCGGAGAAACCGCCACGGTGTTCCTGCCCTCGGTGCCGGTGCTGCTGGAGCTGGCCGCACAGATGGAAAAAGAACGCGACCACGCGATTTCGAAGCAGGCGGAGGTGGCCGGCTGGGAAGATGAGCTACTGGAAGCCGCCAACCGGGAAGAAAAAGCCAGCGAGGAACTGGCCGGCCCGGGCTACGAAGCCTTGGAATCGGGTGCGCTTTTCGATAGGGCACTTTTTGACGGCGGTGAATTCGGGCTCGGCGCGGCTGTCGGTTCGGAAGAAGAAGCCGATTTCTTGGGGATTCCCGGGCTATTGGAGCCAGAAGAAGTAACGACGCTGCTGCGGGCCCACCAGGCAGAGCAGGCGAAAAAGGCCCGTACTCAACGCCCGGCCTCCGGAACCGATGAACTCACCCGGCGGCGCACCGCCCGCAAGGAACTCACCCAGCTGGTGGCCGCCTGGGCGAAGAAAACCGGGGATCCGCACGCCCTTATTCACACCGAACTCCGCCGGGCCTGCGGCGGTCCGGAAGTGGCACGGGCTAGTGCCGATCAGATTGAGGCACGGGTGAAAACACTGCGGCGCTGGTTCGTGGGCCAGCGCTAAGCGCGTAACCCCGAAGCAGCGCCGCAGCGAGCGGGAAAGCGAGCGGGAATTAAGCCGCGGCGTCGTCGCCCGGGAAAATATCCACCATGCGGGTGGGGATAGCGGGTTCCCCGGCGGAGAGGCGCCAGCCGTCATAGGGGAGAGCATCGCGTGAGGTGTCGTGGCGCAGACGCGCGGCGGAGAGGACTTCCGTGCCGCAATAACGTTCGTCAATGCTACCGGCATTCACCAGGTGAACCTGGAGCGGGCGGGCGCCCTGCTTCTCCAGGTAGGCCAGACCCTCGGCGAAACTCGAGGCGCTCACCACCAGCTCTTCGGTGGCATGCCCGCCGCTTTCCAGGCGCCCGGCAACCTTGAGCCCGCCCACCGAGGCCTTGTTCTCCGAAGCCTTGGCGACCTCCTCGGGGCGGCCATCCGCGCCCTCGCGCTGAACCAGCTTGTAGACCATTTGTGCGGTGGGAACCCCCGAACCGGTCACCAGCCGGGTACCCACTCCGTAGCCGTCCACCGGAGCGGAATTGAGGGCCGCAATAGCGTACTCATCTAGGTCCGAGGTAACGGTAATCTTCGTGGAGGTGGCCCCCAGGCGATCCAGCTGCTCGCGCACCTTGAAAGCAGTTGCGATCAAATCACCCGAATCGATACGCACCGCGCCGATCTCACCGCCGGCCGCACGCCCGGCAGCTACCGCATTCTCCACGCCCTGCGCGATATTGTAGGTATCCACGAGGAGGGTGGTACCGGTGCCCATGGCCGCGATCTGAGTGTCGAAAGCTTCCCGCTCCGAATCGTGAACCAGGGTGAAAGAATGCGCCGAGGTACCGGAAACCGGGATACCGTACTGGCGTCCGGCTTCCAGATCCGAGGTGCCCACAAAGCCCGCAATATAGGCTGCGCGCGCCGCGGAAACGGCGCTGCGTTCGTGGGTGCGGCGCGCCCCGAAGTCCACGCAGGGCCGGCCGTGCGCCGCAATCGTCATCCGCGAGGCAGCCGTCGCCACCGCCGAGTCATAGTTGAAAATAGATAGCGCGAGAGTTTCCAGCACGCAGCACTCCGCGAAAGTTCCCACCGCGGTGAGAATCGGAGAGCCGGGGAAGTACATTTCACCTTCCGCGTAACCCCAAATATCACCGGAGAACCGGAATGTGCGCAGCCACTCCAAAGCGGAATCGGAAACGATCTTATTGGCGCGCAAATACTCAATTTCTTCTTCCCCGAAACGGAAATTCTTCAGGGCGTCGAGGAGGCGGCCCGTGCCGGCCACCACCCCGTAACGGCGCCCGCCCGGGAGCCGGCGCGCAAAAATCTCAAAAACGGCCCGCCGTTGGGCCTTTCCCGACTGCATGGCGGCATCCACCATGGTCAGCTCGTACATATCAGTGAGCAAAGCAGTTGAAACACTCATAGGCCCGAGTCTACCCGCGCCCGCCTGAGCTGGCCGGGGATGATTGGCCGCGCCGGTTAGAGCTTGGCACTAGGATGGAGATATGAGCGCGCACCCATCTTCTGAAGATTTAGGGGCCAGCAGCCCAGCCACCCGCACCGAAAGCCTCACGCTTTTCGAAGCGGTAGCCGGCCCTGCCCGTGCCTGGCGTACCGTTGTTCACGATGACCCGATCAACCTCATGAGCTATGTGCAATGGGTGTTCCAATCCTACTTTGGCCATTCGGCCGACCGTGCCCTCACTCTCATGCTAGAGGTCCATACCCGCGGGCGCGCCGTCGTATCAACCGGACCGCGCGAGCAGATGGAAACAGACGCCCGGGCCATGCACACCTACGGCCTGCTCGCCACCATCGAAGAAGAACCGGAAGGCGGGAGATAACCATGCTGCCTTTCCGCCCCGCCCGCGGCGGCTACCGCGCCAGTGTTGACGCGACCGAACGCCAACTTTTTGCCGGACTCGCGCGCGATGTTGCAACGCTGCTCGGCTACAACCTGGACGAAGAAATGCAGGCAGAAGGTGGACTAACCGGCCACGTCGCAGGCACAAGTAGCACCCAGAACGCGGAAGAATCCAGCGATGTACTCGCCTCCTACGAACGCGAATTAGCTGACCTGGAGAGTACACGCTGCTACACCCCGGCCAGCAATATGGATACCGCCCTCGCCCGCCTCTTGCCGGACATGTCGGAAGAGCCCGCGCTCGCGGACGAATTACGTTCGCTTACCGAATCCGCGGTCTGCCACACAAAAATCCGCAACTTGCTAGTTTTCTACACCTCGCTGGCAACCGAAAAAGTGTGGGTGAGTAACGAGGACGCCGGGGCGTGGCTGGCCGGCGCCAACGATATCCGCATTGTGCTCGGCACCCGCCGCAATATCACCACGGCGGCAGAATCGCAGGCGGTCACGTCGCGTGCACTCACCATTATGGAATCCGAACGCCCCCAGATCGATACCACCGATGACATGATCGGGGTGCTCTACGTGATTATCGCGTGGTGGCAAGATTCACTCATAACTGCCATTCAGAACAAGGACCTGCGGCGGTAACTTGACAGTATGGATTCCCGTCCCATTGGTATTTTTGACTCCGGCGTAGGTGGCCTCACGGTCGCTCGCGCCATTATTGACCAGCTTCCCGGCGAATCTATTACCTATATCGGGGATACCGCGCACTGCCCCTACGGCACCAAATCCATCCCCGAGGTGCGCGCCTACTCCATGGACATCATGGATAAGTTGGTGAGATCCGGTGTGAAAATGCTGGTCATCGCGTGCAACTCTGCTACTTCGGCGGCGCTTGCCGATGCTCGGCAGCGCTTTGCTACGGAAATGGGGATCCCGGTCTTGGAAGTGATTCGCCCGGCGGTGCGCCGCGCGGTACGGGCCACTCGGAACGGGAAAATCGGGGTGATCGCCACCCCAGCCACCATCGAATCAGGTGCCTACCAGGATGCTTTCACCGCTGCCCCGAATCTGGAACTCACCACCCGGGCTTGCCCGGAGTTCGTGGAGCTGGTGGAACAGGGGCAGACGGCCGGCGCCCAGGTGCAGGCGGTGGCTGAACACTACTTGGCCCCGGTGCGGGCGGCCGGGGTGGATACCCTGGTACTTGGCTGCACCCATTATCCGCTGCTCGCTGGCGTGATCTCTTACACTATGGGGGAGGATGTCACCATCGTCTCCTCCGCGGATGAAACCGCCCGCGATGTTTACCGCGAACTAGCCACCCGCGATATGTTTGCCGGCCCGGGCACCCCTCGGCGCCGCTTCTACGCCACCGGTGACCCGGTGAGTTTCGGGCGCCTCGCCCGCAGATTCCTCGGTCCGGAAGTAGGAACCGTGCTATCTACGGAGGAACTCTCGGCATGAGACTGACAATCATTGGATGTTCCGGCTCGATGTCGGGGCCCGAATCTCCGGCCTCGGCCTACCTCGTGCAGGCGGAAGGAATGGACGCGAACGGTGCGCCGCGCACCTACACCTTTACGCTGGATTTCGGCCCCGGAGCCATGGGCCACCTACTGCGCTATACCGACCCGGCGCTTGTGGATGCCATGGTGATCTCGCACCTGCACGCCGATCACTGTGCGGACCTCATCGGGATGCAGGTTTATCGGCGCTGGCACCCCTCCGGCCCGCTTCCCCGGGTGGCGGTCTACAGCCCCGGCGATGCTAGGCGGCGCGCCCGCCAGCTGGGTGACGACGGCCCCGAGGAAACCTACGATGATGTCTTCGATTTTCGCCAGGTTCGTAGTGGGGATACCTTCCGCATCGGCCCTATGACCATCCAGGCGTTCCCTGCCCTCCACACGGTGGAAGCTTTCGCCTACCGGATCACCGGGCCCTCGGATATTCGCCCGGGGGAGAACGCGGTGCTCACGTTCACGGGGGATACCGATATGTGCGACGGCGTCGTCGCCGCGGCGCGCGGCGCCGATCTGCTTCTTTCCGAATGTGCTTATGAGGACGGACGGGATACCGTACGCGGTATTCATCTCACAGGTTCGCGAGCCGGCGCCTTGGCAGCGCAGGCCGGTGCACATGAGATGCTCCTCACCCACCTGCAGCCGTGGACGGATCGGGATTCGGTGCGGGCCGCGGCGCAGGAAGAATACGAAGGCCGGGTGGCCTGCGTGCGGGCCGGCGAAGCCTTCCGTATCTAAGCCCCGCGCGAGTTGAGTGGGGCGGTAGCGGCGTGAAGTGCCGCGGTTAGGCGTGCGTGGCTGTGAGGAAGCGCGGCTTCGCTTCTCCTGCGGATTTTTCATGTCGGAGCGGCGCGGTAGCCTTAAGCCATGACTGATAAGAACTCCAGCGCCACTCGTGCAGATGGGCGCGCCGCAGATGAGATGCGCCCCGTCACCATTGACCGCCACTATTTTGAAACCGGGGAAGGCAGTGTGCTGGTGCGCTACGGGCGCACTACCGTGCTCTGTGTTGCCTCTTTTGAAGAAGGGGTGCCGCGCTGGCGTAAAGGCAGCGGGGAAGGCTGGGTTACTGCTGAATATTCCATGCTTCCGCGTGCTACCTCGGATCGCTCACCGCGCGAATCGGTGCGCGGAAAAATCGGGGGCCGCACCCATGAGATTTCGCGGCTTATCGGCCGCAGCCTGCGTGCGGCTGTTGATATGAAAGCTTTGGGGGAGAACACCATCACCCTGGATTGCGATGTTTTACAGGCCGACGGCGGAACTCGCACCGCGGCCATTACCGGCGCTTTCGTGGCCCTGGCGGATGCCATCTCCTGGGCTCGGGCACGTAAGTTGGTGCGGCGCCCGGTTCTCACCACCTCGGTTTCCGCGGTGTCTGTGGGGGTTATTGACGGCCAGCCCCGCCTTGACCTGCCCTATGAAGAAGATGTGCGGGCTGATACCGATATGAATATCGTGGCTTTGGGCAGTGGGGACTACGTGGAAGTTCAGGGAACTGCCGAACACCACCCCTTTAACCGCGCTGATCTGGCGGCTTTACTTGATCTGGCGGATAAGGGCACGCGTGAGCTTCGTGAGCTCCAGCACCGGGTGCTTTTCGAGGGGGATAATCCCGTGCGTAGCGATGTTTTTACCGGTGGTGAGCAGTGGAAGTAGCGCAGTCGCGGCGCGTCGTCGTCGCTACCGGAAACGCCCATAAGGTCACGGAACTTCGCAATATTCTGGCGCCGTGGTTACAGGGAATTGAGCTCGTGTCCGGCGCGGAATTTGAGGTTCCTGAACCGGTGGAAGACGGCACCACGTTCGCGCAGAACGCTCTCATCAAGGCGCGGGCTTACGCGCGGGCCACCGGACTGCCGGCTATTGCCGATGATTCGGGCCTGTGCGTGGATATTTTAGGTGGGGCGCCCGGGATTTTTTCGGCGCGCTGGAGTGGTGCCCACGGGAATGACGCCGCAAACCGCGAGCTCCTCCTCGCCCAGCTGGCCGATGTGCCGCGGGCCAATCGTGGCGCGCATTTCCATTGCGCGGCCGCGTTGGTAACCCCGGAGGGCAGTGAGGAAATCCGCGAAGGTGATATGCCGGGTAATCTCCTTAGCGCTGAACGTGGCAGCGGCGGCTTTGGATATGATCCCATCTTCGCGCCGCTCGGCTTCAATCGTTCCAATGCGGAGCTGAGCCCGGAAGAAAAGGACGCGATCTCCCACCGCGGCAAAGCTTTTGCCGAGCTAGCCCCGGTAATTGTGCAGGTGCTGGCCGAGCGGAGTTAGTGACGCAAAGGTAGCCGGGCAGCGGAGCGGTGTTCCCCGGATTCGTGTGAACACCGCTTACACGCCTCATAACCGCCGCTGTAAGCGCTGTTTACAACGGTTAGCAGCGGCCAATATAGCCGAGCGCGGCGCGCAGGAGAGCGGCGTGCCCATCAGACATTTCCGCTTGCAGCTCCGCGGTGCGCGCCTCCCCGGGCGTGAACCAGGTGAATTCCAGGGAGTCATTTCCCGGATCGCAATCCCCGTGAATAGGGATGATATAGGCCAGATCAACGCGATGCTGGCGTGCATCGTAATACCCGGCCTCCGGTTCGGGAGTGGGGAAGTATTCGGTGACCGTGAACGGTGCCAGGTACGGTGGAAGTTGAGGAAGTGCCACCGAGCCTAGGTCTTTATCGATATGGCGGATGAGCGCGGCGCGCACCGGTTCGTGGAAGAGGACCCGCCCCGAGGGGAACTCCCGCAAAATTCCCTCAGAATCGGCACGCAGCAGCATCCCGATAGCGATCACCCGCCCGGTTTCATCCAGGCGAACCGGAACAATATCCACGTACACCATCGGGACCTTGTGCCGGACAAATTCGAGTTCTTCGGGGCTGAGCCACGGACCCATATCAGCTGCGTCGACTTCACTCATGTCTTAATTTTGCCGGGCTTCGCGGTCCCGTGCTTCACTCCACGCTACCCGCGAAACATCTGCATTTTCGCGTAGAGCGCCGGCGCGGGCCGGGTGCGGCGAGTCATGCGGAAGCTAGACTGAGTGGCATGCGCCAAGCTCGATACCTCAACTACCTAGCCCTCGCTATTCTTGTGCTGGGCGTGGCAACCCTCATTTTAGGTTGGTATATCGCCATTAGCGGGAATCTTCTTCCACAGTACGGAGTGATTCTCACACTCGGAACAGTTGGAGCGGTGGCCTGCGGGATCGGGTATCGGAGCGAACGCCCCTGGATATTCGGGGCCGGTGCTGTTTTTATGCTGTGGTTCGCGCCCACACCCCTGGGGCTGTGGCCCCTAGGCATCGGTATCGCCATGCTGATCGCGTGGGCCGTGCTTATTGTGAAGGAAAATAATGTTAAATTCTGGTGATCGTGCCCCCGATTTTACTTTGGAGAGCACGGCGGGAACCTTCCGGCTATCCGAGCATCTGAACGACGGCGCCCGCGGCGTCATCGTGTACTTCTACCCGAAAGCAAATACCCCGGGGTGTACTACCGAGGCCTGCGATTTCCGGGATAATCTCAATTCCCTGCGGTCGGCTGGTTACGCCGTGGTGGGAGTTTCCCCTGATTCGCTCACTTCGCTGGAGAAGTTCCGGGAGAAGCAGGGGCTCAACTTTGTGCTCGCCTCGGATCCGGATCATGCGGTAGCAAGCGAATGGGGTGCCTGGGGAGAAAAGCAAAACTGGGGTAAAACGGTTATCGGGATGCGCCGCTCCACCGTAGTGGTTAATCCGGATGGCACCGTCGCAGCGGCTTTCTATAATGTGAAAGCTACCGGGCATGTGGCACGGTTACGGCGCGATCTTGGTATCGATGAGTAATCGGGAGGAATGAGCCGCCGGAACACTACCGTTAGTTCTCTGAGCTTCCGGTCCTTTCTGATCTTCCGATCAGCTTCTGAATTTTCCTGCACCGGGAAATCCGCTAGGATAGACCGGTACGCGCGCGTGGCGGAATTGGTAGACGCGCTGGATTTAGGTTCCAGTGCCTTTGGGCGTGAGGGTTCGAGTCCCTCCGTGCGCACTCTTGTCATGTCATCACCACGTCATGACCTATAAACAGTCCGCGCTCCCGTTTTATTTGCGTTCTCGAATTAATATTTGCAGTCCCTACCTGTTGGTGACACTTCACATCACGTTGTGATAATAAAACTCTCACGTTGACAAAACTACTATTCCCCGAGTATGTTTTGAAACAAAACAAAGGGTGAGTGTTCAAAGAAGTTCACCTCCCTTTGTGGCAAGGAGGCTGCAATGATGCGCATAGCTACAGATCGGTTCGAGGAGCGCCATCGTGTAATCAACCGGCGTGGTACCTGGTCTGCTAAATGGGAAAGCCTGCCTTCCGACCACATCTCCCTATCCGTTGCTGAAATGGAATTCGCGTGTGCTCCCGCAATCCGCATGGCTATTGAGAATGCCGCTGCTCGAGGTATCTACAGCTATACGGAGGTTTTCCCGGATTTTGCGGGTGCATGTACATCGTGGTTCGCGCGTCGTCACGGTACCGAGTTTGGCGAAGAATCCGTCGTTTTCGTTCCCCGCATTGTGGAAGCGACAGCGATGATCTGCGCTCATATGCTGCCGGCGGGAGCGAAGGTCATCACGCTCTCGCCGGCTTATGACCCCATCATGGAGGTGGTGCGTCGTTGCGGTTGCCGGGTTACCGAACCGGCGATGTACTATGCGGATGGTGTGTGGCGGATTCCCTTTGATCAGCTTGCCGCAACGCTGCCGGATGCTGATTTCTTCATTCTCACCAATCCCCATAACCCGACGGGACGCACCTTCACCCAAAAGGAACTGGAACAGTTGTCCATGCTGCTAGCAAAGAGCTCCTGCCTGGTGCTTTCCGACGATATCCACTGCGATATTCTGCGCGCCGGGCAGCAATGGTCGCCGCTAGGGCGCTACGCGGATGCGGGATTGCGCTCCCGCCTCATTACAGCGCTTTCTCCCTCGAAGAGTTTCAATATCGCCGGCCTGGAAGCCTCGGCACTCATCATTCCCGATCCCGCGCTGCGCGCCAGAATACGGGATGGGTTGCGCGCGGCTGGTTTCCATAACCCCAATTATTTCGCTATTCCGGCAGCTATTGCTGCCTGGACCCGATGCGAGGAATGGCTCGATGCCACGCTCGCCTATATAGATAACAATATGGCGCGTTTCGTCCCACGCTTCGCGGACCTATTTGCAAAGGAAAAACCCGTCATTCCGGAAGCAACATATTTGTTCTGGTGTGATACCGGGAATCTTGGCGCCGCTGCGGCAGCGGAGGTATGCGCCGCCGCCGGAGTACACCCTTCATGGGGTGGAGGATTCGGAGCGCAATGGCATGACTATATCCGTTTCAATCTGGCGGCGCCCCAGTTACTTCTCGATACCGCGCTGCAACGCTGCGAAGTATCCGCGCAGAAACTGAGATAAACATCAGCGTGGTTAGCGTTTCTTGACCCGAGCTGTGGTGGGTCCCTGTTTTCCATAGGGCACCCGCCGCATATTTACCGAGTAATTGTCGTCATCGACACAGCGAAAGGATCAATGATGACTTCGGAAAAGAATCCCGGCACCGAGGCCGAGATACACATGAAGAAAAAGAAGCCAACGGTCTTCCTGGCGCTTTTGCCGGTGACTTCCCTGGCATTGTTTATCGGTGGGGGATACATCGGCTTTGATTTGCCCGTTGAGCCCATGATTATCGCGGCGGCAGCCGTCGCAGCCTGTGTTGCTAAATACCTGGGGTATAGCTGGGATGAGATGATCGAATCCGTGGCTGAAAAGACAGCCAAGGCGTGGCCGGCACTTCTTATCCTTCTCACCGTGGGGTTACTCATCGGTGCGTGGATGATTTCAGGAACAATCCCGTATCTCGTGTACTGGGGGCTGGCCATTATTGACCCGCGGTGGTTGGCCCTGGTCGCCCTGCTCGGCACCGCCGTCGTATCCCTCTGTACCGGAACCTCGTGGGGATCCGCAGGCACCATCGGTGTTGCCTTCATGGGCATCGCCATCGGGTTGGGTGCTGATCTGCCAATGATTGCGGGAGCGGTCGTCTCCGGTGCTTACTTCGGTGATAAATTCTCCCCACTGTCCGATTCGACAAATATTGCCGCGATGATTACCCGCGTGCCACTGTTTACTCATATCAAGAACCTGACATGGACCACCGGCACCGCGCTCATCATCGGCGTTATTGTTTTTGCGATCGTGGGAATCAAAGGATCCGCTGCGGGAGTCGACACTTCCGCGGTACAAGAAACCCTTGACCAATTAGCAGCCGGTTTCCATCTCACGCCGTGGCTCCTGGTGCCTCCTATCGTAGTTCTTGTTGGTGCGGCGCTGCGTTTCCCGACTATTCCGGTCATGATGGCGGGTGTTGCCCTTGGGCTTTTCAATACCTTCGTCTTCCAGAAGTCGAGTATCGCCGATGCCTTCACGGCGCTCGTCAAGGGATTCAAGCTCGACATGATTCAGCGGCCCGAATGGGTTAGCCTGACCCCCAGCGATGACATGGTGACCTTGCTGGAACGCGGTGGAATGAACTCCATGCTGGGGACCCTGGCGATCTGTTTCTGTGCGCTGGCATTCGCTGGAATTATGGGTGTTTCGCATTCGCTCGATTACCTTATTGAGAAGCTGCTGCATCGCGTGAAGTCGCGTTTCGGCTTGGTTGCTAGCACCATCGGCGTAGGGCTGGGAACCATTTCGGTGACCTGCAACGGTCAGATCTCCGTCATTATGCCCGGCGAAGTACTGCGCCCGGCATACGTACGTCGCGGCTATCACCCCATGACATTGGGCCGCACCCTCGAAGACTCCGTGACCGTGACTGAAACACTATTCCCGTGGACAGCTGCCGGTGCGTACATGGCGGCAACCCTCGGGGTGGAAACTCTGCATTACGTTCCGTGGGCTGTTGTTAACTGGTCTGGCATGATAGTGGCTCTTATTCTGGCCGCAACCGGCTGGGGTATTCAGATGCTCAGCCGCGAAGAACAGGTACGGATGCTCGAAGAGGACGATATGAACGAGAGTCATATTATTCGCTACGGTGATGGCACTCCCGGCCCGAGTGCAGCAAATCCGGAAGCTGCCCTGGTTGAACCCGCTGGTGGCACCGGCTACCATAACGCAGAAAACTAGCGGAACCGAAAGACCATCCGCGCAATAATCTACTGGCACAGGGCCGCCCGCATGACCTCCACGGGAATGTCGGTGCGGCCCAGCCAGATTTCCTCCGCAAAAACACCTTGCCACAGCAGCATATCCAGGCCGGATACGCAGCCCGCGCCGACCCGGCGGGCTCGCTGGAGGAGCTCAGTTTCTAACGGTTCGTACACCGCATCAAAAACAATGTGCGCGGGGCGCAGCCAGTTTTCGGGAATCAGCGCTCCCGGATAAACACTCATCCCCACACTTGTGGCATTGACCAGAAGCGAAGCCGCATCGACCTCGCGGCGGAGCGCGTCCTCATCACTGAGGTCACAAAGCTGGGCATCCACACCCGTCTCGGCACGCAAGCGACCGAGGATACTGACGGCGCGCTCAAAATTCTGCCCACGCCGGGAAAAAACCCGGATACGGGACACGCCTTCGAGGGCGGCCCGAGTATAGATCGCACGCGAAGCTCCGCCAGCTCCCAGAACCACCAGCGCTTCACCCGGGTCATAGCCGGCCGCCCGTACCGCTGCAAAAGCACCGCGGCCATCGGTGTTATGACCGACCGTGCTCCCATCCTCGCGAATGTGAACGGTGTTTACGGACTCCATGAGCCGGGCATCGTCGGAGAGCTCATCAACAAGCTCATACACGGAGGTTTTATGTGGCATCGTCACGTTAAAACCGCCAAAACCAAGGTCGCATAAAGCAGTGACTGCCCGAGCGCCCGAATCCGGCGCGATATCATACGCGAGGTAAACAGCGTTCACGCCCAGGTGGGAAAAGGATGCGTTATGCATGGCGGGAGAGCGGGAATGTCCCACCGGATGCCCGATCACGGCGTAACTAACCGTGCGCCCATTAATCCCCATCGTGCTACTTCTCGCCGCCGCCTACCGCTCCAGGGTGCTGATCATCCTGCTGACCAGACTGCATCCCGTGCTGTCCGAGCATACCGCGCCGCCGCAGCCGCCCAAGCCGGCGCTGTGCGCGCCGTTCTTTCCGGGCGGCGCGCCGGCGTTCCTTCGCCTCCGATTTCTTCGTGGATTCGGAGTGATTCGCTCCGTAAATACCATCTACCACATCGCGGTACCGTTCGAGCACCACTTCGCGGCGCACCTTAAGCGACGGCGTGAGCAAACCATTCGCCTCGCTAAAATCCCCGGGCACAATCACGAATTTACGAATGGATTCCGCACGCGATACCTGCGCATTGGTGCGGTCAATCGCGCGCTGGAGCGAAGCGTTAACCGGCTCAGAATTCATTGCCTCCGCCGGAGTCATCTTCGGCAAACCGTGCGAAGAAAGCCAGGAGGGAAGCATCTGCGCATCAAGAGTAATGAGCGCGGAAATAAAGGGCTCGCCATCACCCAAAACCACCACATTGGAAATGAGGGGATGGGAGCTCAGCTTATCCTCCAGCACCGCCGGTGCCACATTCTTGCCCCCGGCCGTCACGATCAGGTGCTTCTTTCGGCCGGTAATGGTGAGGTTGCCGCGCTTATCGAGCGTCCCGAGATCCCCGGTGTGGAACCAACCATCCGCAAAAGCGGCCGCGGTAGCTTCGGGATTGTTATGGTAACCGCGGAAGACAGAGTGGCCCTTGACCAAGACTTCGCCGTCGTCGGCAAGTTTGATGCGCATGCCCGGAAGCGGCCATCCAACGGTACCCAACACGGGATTCGCCGCGCGCGTGGCATTTGCCGGACCGGTAGTTTCCGTGAGGCCGTAACCTTCGACCACCGTTAAGCCGATGCCGCGATAGAAGCGCCCCAGGCGGGTACCCAGCGGCGCCCCGGCGGAAATCGCGAAACGAATTCGCCCGCCCATTGCCTCGCGCAATTTATTGAAAACCAGTTTGCGTGCCAGTGCACGCTTCACCGCGAAAATCGGACTGCGCCGGCGCCGGGTGCCGTTCTGCACCGCGATGTCTGCCGCCCAGCGGAAAATCCGGCGCCGCAGGCCCGCCCCGGCTTTCGCCTCGGCCGCGTTATAGACCTTTTCCAGCACCCTCGGAACCACCAGCAGCAGGGTGGGTTTGAAAGTTTCCAGGTCGCTCATGAGATTCTTGAGATTACCTACGAAACCTACCGAAATACGGGTGGCCAAGCCGAAGTAGGCGCAAATCCGCCCCATGACGTGCGCCATAGGGAGGAACAGCAGCAGCGACGCCTGCGGATTATTGAGGATTTCCGGTTCGTAATGCCATGTTCCCAGCACGGTGCGCGCGAAATTCCCGTGGGTAAGCTCCACTCCCTTGGGGTCTCCGGTGGTGCCCGAGGTGTAAATAATGGTCGCGAGGGAATCAGCGGTGACCGCCGCGATGCGGGCGTCGAGATCTTCTTCGGGAACTTCAAGAGCCGCGGCATTGAGAGCGGCGCGCCAATCCTCCGTCATGACGGTCGCGGGCGGAATCGCGGGCGGTGTCACCGAATCAACCAACTCCGCATGGGCGCGGGTATCGGTGAAAATATGGGTGATCTCCGCATCCGCGACCATCCACGCGATCTGCTTGGCGGAACTTGTTTCATAAATCGGCACCGGCACAACCCCGATGTGCAAGGCGGCCGCATCTAGCAGCGCCCACTCGTAAGATGTAGCCGCGAGAATGCCGATGCGTTCGCCGTGCCCCAGGCCCAGGCCGATGAGCCCGCGGGCGGTGAGCCGCACCTGCTCGAGGAATTCCGTAATCGTCAACGGTTTCCAATTCCCACCGATGGAGTTCTGGATATGCACCGCGATATCGCGCGGATACTTGCGTTGCCGCTGCGCGAGCAGCCACGGAACCGTGTGATACGGCTCGTTCTTGAAAGGAGCTTTTTGCGATAGGGAACCATCGCGATGCTTCTTCATCTATCCTCCTGCATGGGCCCGTCCGCGGTGCGGGTGCGGTCCTCGGTTGTATAGTTCGCCTGCCGGACTTTAGTTCGCCGCAAGGACCGGGTTGCGCAGCACCCCGAAACCTTCGATTTCACATTCCACGACGTCGCCCGCTTTCAGCGGCGGCTCACCGTTAAAGGCACCGGGCAGAATAATATCGCCGGGAAGTAGGGTGCAGCGCCGCGAGGCCGCTGCCACCGACTGCGCCACGGAGAGCGGATAGTCAGAGGTCCGCGCCCGGGTGTAGGTTTCCCCGTTCACCCGCGAGGTCATGGCCAGATCGCTCACGTCAATATCGGTGAGAATAAAGGGGCCCACCGGGAGCGCGGTATCAAACATCTTCTGTGCACCGTTCACATCACCGCGGGCGGTTACATCATTAATAATGGTGTAACCAAATACGGCTTCCAGCGCGCGTTCTTCGGGAACGTCCTTGGCGACCCGCCCGATAATAATTCCGAGTTCCACTTCGTGGGCGAGGCCTTCGCTAGCCCAGTCCGGAATAATAATCGGATCATCAGGCCCGCACACCGCCGTATTGGGCTTCATAAAGAAGAAGAGGTCATCAGCTGTGGCACCCGGTGCGGTTGCATTGCCGAAACCAATTGCTTTCGAGCGTGGAATCATGGGGGAGAGGAGCACGGCATCGGCAGTAGCCACCCGCTCTCCGGTAGGTTGGATCTCCCCGAAAATCGGATCGTCGGCGAGGATAACGAAGTCATCAGCGCCTTCGTCATAGACCGCGTAGCGCGGGCCCTGGCTCAAACTCAAGCGTGCTATTTTCATATCATTAACCTTAGTATTTCACCTAGACTTTAGCGACCGGCGCCCCGAAGGTGCGTTGCTGTGCTGCCTTGCTACCTGCGCGTTACGCCCCCGCCTCCAGTAGGCCTTCGATTCGGTCCAGGGCCTCCAGTGCGATTGCGCGCGGGGTCGCCAGCACCATGCGCGCCCATTGCTCAAAACCGGCGCCCGAGGCCCGCCCGGGCGTGAGTGCCACGTTGGCCCGCTCCAAAATAGCGGCGACGGCGCCTTTCGGCTCGCGCGCCTCTTCGCGGGCACGTTCCTCCTCCGCGCGCACAAATTCCGCCTCGGAAAAATCGAGGAAAGCGATATAGGTGCCTTCCACGTGGGCCATGCGCACCCCGGGCCAGGTCCGCACCCGGTTTTCCACGATCCGCAACGTTTCAGCGATATAGGAGCACACCGCGCGATTCCAATCCCGCCCCTCCTCGAAAGCGATTTTGGTGGCCCGGGCTCCCACCGTGGAAGTCGGGGAGCTCCAGGCGTTGTCAAGGGGTGCGTAGCGGGCGGTGTCGTCGTCGTTATAAAAAATGAGCTGCGCGGCCTTGAGACCGGGAATATTCCAGCCCTTCGTCGCACTGATCGCGCTGATCGTATGCGCGCGGGTAGCCGCGCTGCGCGGGCCGTAGGGAACGTAGGTGCCGTCAATCAGCACCGGGGCGTGAATGGAATCCTCAAAAACGCGGGCCCCGCGCCGCTCAACCACGGCCGCGACCTTATCGAGCTCCGGGCCGCTCAAACATCGGCCCGCCGGATTCCACGGGTTACATAAAATCAGGAGGGAACCGGGGGTGAGGGCCTCTTCCAGCGCTTCGAGGTCCAGCTCCCAGCGCCCTTCACGGAAAACCGAGGGGACTTGGCGTACTTCCCGGCCGTACCCGCCAGGAAGTGTGAGGAACGGCATATAGGCTGGGGTGGGGACAACAACCGGGGCTCCCGGGGCCGTGAACTGCGTGATCGTGATGCGCAGAGCACTGAGAACCTCGGGAATGAGGAACATCCGCTCCGGGTCGGGAGCCGGGCCGAATTGGCCGAGCCAGGTGGAAACTGCGTTCATAATCCCCGGAATTTCGCGGGGAGGAAGGTAGCCGAGGGTGCCGCGCTGCGCTGCGCTCACCAGGTAATCGCGAATTTCCGGCGCGATTCCCAAGTCCATTTCGGCCACCCACATAGCGATAGCATCCCCAAACGCGGACCATTTGTGCGATCCCTGCGCGAGGAGATCAGAGATGGTGCGAGTGTCGAAATCATATGTCATATCCGTAGCGTATCCTTAACCCATCATGGCTATCACAACTGCTACCGGACGCGAGATCCGAGTTCGTTTCTGTCCCTCACCCACCGGCACCCCGCATGTCGGTATGGTACGCACCTGCCTCTTTAACTGGGCCTACGCCCGGCATGTGGGTGGAACTTTTATTTTCCGCATTGAAGATACCGATGCAGCCCGTGATTCTGAAGAGTCGTATCACCAGATTCTTGATTCCCTGCGCTGGCTCGGGCTGGACTGGGATGAAGGGGTTGAGGTGGGCGGCCCGCACGGTCCCTACCGGCAATCCCAGCGCGGTGATATCTACCGCAAGGTCGCGGCCCATCTATTGGAGCGCGGCTACGCCTACGAATCTTTCTCCACTCCGGAGGAAATCGAGGCGCGCCACCGCGAGCGCGGGGAGGATCCCAAGCTCGGGTACGACGGTTATGATCGTGACCTCACAGAAGAACAGAAGGCCGCCTACCGGGCTGAAGGGCGCGAACCGGTGTTGCGCATGCGCATGCCCGATGAGGATATTACGTTCACGGATGTGATCCGCGGGGATATCACGTTCCGGGCCGGCTCCACCCCGGATTACGTGATTGTGCGTGCCAACGGGGATCCGCTTTACACTCTCACGAACCCCATTGATGATGCCCTCACGGAAGTGACGGACGTGCTGCGCGGGGAGGATCTGCTGTCCTCCACACCGCGCCAGATCGTGCTCTACCGTGCCCTGGAAGAGCTGGGCATCGCGAAATGGACGCCGCGCTTTGGTCATATGCCCTACGTGATGGGGGAGGGAAATAAGAAGCTTTCCAAGCGTGATCCGGAATCGAATCTGCTGCTTCACCGTGAACGCGGCATGATCCCGGAGGGCCTGCTCAACTACCTGGCTCTGCTCGGGTGGTCTTTCTCCGCCGAACGTGATGTGTTCAGCAAGGAAGAACTTGTGGAGCACTTCGATATCCACAATGTCAATCCGAACCCGGCACGTTTTGATGACAAGAAGTGCGTGGCCATTAATGCGGACCATATCCGCCTCCTTGACGTGGCCGATTACACCCGGCGCCTCGTTCCTTACCTCAGTGATGTGCTCAGCGCCTCCACCTATGAGGAGCTCACGGACCGTGAACGGGAAATTCTTGACGCGGCGGCACCGCTGGCGCAGACCCGCATGCAGCTGCTGGGGGAGGCTCGGGATCTGCTCGGTTTCCTTTTCGTTAGTGCTGCGAAACTGGAATACAACGAGAAAGCGCTGTCCAAGCTGCGCGATTCGGCGCCCGAAGCGCTGCGCGGGGCTCGTGAAGCGCTGAGCGCTCTGAATGATTTCACTCCGGATGCTATTAAGCCCGCCCTTGACGCGGCGCTGGTGGAGGGGCTCGGTATCAAACCGCGTTTCGCCTTCGGCCCGCTTTTCGTGGCGATGACGGGCACGAATGTGTCCATTCCTGTTATTGACTCCATCGCTATCCTCGGGCGTGAGGAAGCGGTGGCGCGCATCGACCAACTCCTGGAGAAGATTTCCGGGTAGTTAAGATACGGACGGGGAGGGCCGCGATGGTGGTATGTACGACGCCGCCGCCGCGGCCCGCCGCGTCTTTTCCCGCGCCGGGAACCTACTTGCGTGCCTGGGGCAGGGCCTGGGACCGGGTAGTTGTAGGCGCAGGTGACTGTGCGGGGGCGGGTGAACCTTGGGGCACGCGCGCGAGCGAAGGCGCGCGTGCGGGCAAGGGAGCGGCCTGCAGGGTATTCTTCGAGCCTCTCGACATGGATGATGGCAGCGTGGAGTGCGTTCCGCGGGTGGGGCTCTTCGGTGCGAAAAATTCCCAACCGTCCTGGCCGCTAGCTGAAGTGGGGCGTTTCCAGTGCGCGAACCTTGCGCTGGGGGAGTTCTCCATCCATTTTGCTTTTAATGCGGATATTGACCGGGTTCTTGCCGCGGATTGGGCTGTGGGTGCGCGCGAGGCCGCGCGAATCAATCATGTACTTGAGCAGCGTATTCCGCCCGAATGGGAGGCGGGTTTCGAGCCCCAACAGCTGTACTTCCACGAGGTAGCTCTACCTAGTCGCCGCCGCACTCACCGTTCCCGCCGCAGCCGCAAAGCACTTGGCTGGGAGATTAGTTCGCAGATCATCGAGATTCTCGGCCCGGCCGATAGTCCGGCGCTCCCGGAGGACTATCTTGCTTTCAGCTACCTCAGTTTCGACGTGGGCGAGTTCTTTGCTGGTCACTCCCTCGGGGAGTTCTCCAGTACCTGGTCGTTTTTCGGCGACGACGCCGGCGACTACCCCCATTCCCGCCTGGTCCGCACCGCGCTTCCGGATGCGGTCGAGCCGGATCCTTCGCGGATCTATCGGATTCTCACCGCGGCCGACTGGGTCAAGCTGGTGGAACGCTACCCGCTCCGGATTCCTCTCGACCGGACATGGAGTCCGGATGCCCTTGGCGGCCTGGATACCTACACGGTTAATTGGCCTCGGGCCCGCCGCGATTACGATGCCGTGGATATCACCATCGCCGGGGCCGTGCGCACCATGTTTTCCCCGCTACCCGCCTGTGACGGCTATGCGATGCTGACCGGTTGCACTCCCGGTTCCCGCATCTGGCTTCAGGTACCGGAAGCCTTGCGGGAGGAAGCTGAGCGGCAAGGCCGCGTGCGTGAATGGTAGCGGTGGGTTTCGGCATGGCTTGCGCGGGAGCGGTACGAGCGCAGTTCGAGCAGGTGCGCCGCTTGAACTAGCGCGGGCCGAGAACGTGGTGCGTCACACGCCGAGCGGATTTGCCAGCTCGAGGAGATTCCACTAAGCTTTTTATCTGTCGTCCTCGGGAACGTCATGATTCTGAGGTCCACACCCTTGGGGTATGGTGTAATTGGCAACACAGGTGATTCTGGTTCATCCATTCTAGGTTCGAGTCCTGGTACCCCAGCGATGATGCTTCGGCATCCTCATAGGCCCCGTTCGTCTAGCGGCCTAGGACGTCGCCCTCTCACGGCGGTAACACCGGTTCAAATCCGGTACGGGGTACAGCACAAGGCGGGAAAACTTCGGTTTTCCCGCCTTGAGTCGTTTCAGCTCAGCCGCAGTCTCTAGGATGAGAATGCAGGGGTTAATAGACAAAAATAGTTGCTAATGACGGCGTGTCGTTAGCTCCCGATCCGGCCTTTACGGATGTTTAGACCGTCTTCCCACGGGCGCTCCATGTTGATATGGGTA